>JAWOJA010000075.1:0-10735 GCA_046484345.1 Kiritimatiellia bacterium | reverse complement strand
TAGAGGCCCAGGAAGGCGAGCAGGACGGCCGGGATGAAGATGAAGCGGTAGAAGGGCAGGCGGGAGAGGGTGGAGGGGTTGGGGAAGTTGTAACGGCTGCACATCAGGGCGGCCAGCGCCAGGATGAGGAAGGCGATCAGCCAGGGGTTTTGCAGGAACGTGAAGAGGACCAGCGCGCCGACCGCGCCCGCCGGAGAGGGCATGCCGACGAAGTCCGATTTGGCCTTCAGGTTGGAGCGCTTTTTTTCACGTTCCGTGAAGCGGGCCAGGCGCGTGTGCACGGAGACAAAAAAGGCGAGGGCCACGGTGCCGGCCGCGACGGTGGCGGCCCAGGGATGGCCGGCCAGGGCGCCGAGCGTGAAGAGGCCGTAGAGCCGGAAGTAGATCACCCACGAGGCGGCGAGCCCGAAGGTGGACAGGTCCATGGAGGAGTCCAGGCAGGCTCCGAACTCGGACATCGTGTTGAACTTGCGGGCCAGGGGGCCGTCCAGCGCGTCGCAAATGCCGGCGGCCAGGAGCCAGAAAAGGCTCACGAAGGCGGCGACCGCGGGGGACTGGGTGCCGGGCATGGCGAAGAAGACGGCGGTTACGCCGCAGAGGTAGTTGCCCACGGTGAAGAGGTTGGGAATGAGCACCAGGAGCCAGTGTCGGCGGGGCCGGGTGGGATCGGTGGGCGCGTAGCTGTTGACATAGGAGAAGGACGGGAAGTAGGGGAAGACCGAAATGACGGTGAAGAAGCACATCAGCAACACGCCCCAGAGCATGACCCCGTCGGGCAACGCGCGCAACACGAGCTCCAGGCCCAGCGTGGCGGGCAGCTCCGGAATGCGCAACACGAGGATGTAGAGCACGGCAAACTGGATGGGGGTCTTCAGCTTGCCCAGCCAGCGGGCGCTCACGTCCTTCCCCTGGCGCAGCATCCGCGCGCGCTGGATCATGCTGATCGCCTCGCGCGCGATGATCACGGCCACGGCCCAGGAGGCCAGCTCGCCCCGCCAAAAGGCGGCGGCGGTCAGGCAGAGGGTCACGAACTTGTCCGAGGCCGGGTCGAGCGACTTGCCGTCCGTGGAAACCGCATTCCACTGGCGCGCGAACCAGCCGTCCAGGCCGTCGAGCAGGCAGATGATGAGGAAGGAGAGGTGCATGGACCAGACGCCGGGCTTGTTCTGCAGGGCCGGGAAGGCCACGATCAGCAGAATCCACAGGCTCAGCGGAATGCGCAGCAGCGACATGGCGTTGGGCACGTGGGCGGTGTAGGGGCCAAACCAGGGGTGGCCGTTGGAGGTCCGCCGGGCGGAATGACGTGTAATAAGCTGGAAAATGGCATAGCCGATGGCCGCAATGCCGAGCAGACGCAGAAGATGGAGAAAGAGGTCATTCATAATGAATCGAACATTTGTACCATTGAAATTTCCCCACCGCAATAGTATAAATAACGGTTTAACCCGGGAGTCGAATGAAAACAATGGCCTTGACCGGTCTGCGCCGGTTGTCGATGCTGGACGCCCCCGAGCCCGTGCTCACCCGGGAGGCGGATGTTCTCCTGCGTCTGACCGCTATTGGGGTTTGCGGCTCCGACATTCACTATTATACAACCGGGAAGATCGGCAGCCAGGTGGTGCGGTTCCCGTTCCGTGTGGGCCATGAGTGCGCCGGCGTGGTCGAGAAAATCGGTCGCGCGGTCACCGGCCTCAAGCCGGGCGACCGCGTCGCCGTGGATCCCGCCATGTGGTGCGGCGTCTGCGACCAGTGCCGCGCCGGCCGCTTCAACACCTGCCGCCGGCTACTGTTTCTCGGCTGTCCCGGCCAGGCCGAGGGTTGCCTGTGCGAGCGTCTGGTGATGCCCGCCGCCTCCTGCTTCAAGGTCCCGGACGGGATGTCCGACGAGCTGGCCGCGCTCATCGAGCCGTTGACCATCGGGGTCTACGCCGTGGCCCGGGCAACGCCCCTGGCCGGCGCGGCAATCGGCATTCTCGGCTCCGGTCCCATCGGGCTGAGCGTGCTGCTGGCCGCCCGCGCCGCCGGCGCGCGCGCCGTTTATGTCACCGACAAGATCGACGCCCGGCTCCGGGCGGCGGCCGGCGCGGGGGCGGGCTGGACCGGCAACCCCGACCGCGGGGACGTCGTGGCGGCGGTGGCGAAGGCCGAGCCGCCGCTGCTTGATTGTGTTTTCGAATGCTGTGGCCAGCAGGAGGCGCTCGATCAGGCTGTCCGCCTGCTCAAGCCCGGCGGCACGCTCATGATGGTCGGCATTCCCGCTGTGGACCGGGTTAGCTTCGAAATCGAGTTGCTGCGCCGCCGCGAGATCCGCCTCCAGAACGTCCGCCGCCAGAACGAAAAGGTGCCCGAGACGATCCGCCTGGTCGAGTCGGGCGCGCTGAAGCCCGGCTTCATGGTCACGCATCGCTTTCCGTTCTCGGAAACGCCGGCAGCGTTCGACCTGGTTGATTCCTACTCCGACGGCGTTGTCAAAGCCATGATCCACTTCAACGAATAAGGCGAACTCCCATGAACCCCCCGAACCCCGGCTCACTGAACCCTGAACCCTCCTCCGAACTGCTCCGGCGGCTGGACGCCTTTTCGGCGAAGGACCGCGAGCAGACCCTGCGGGCCCTGGCCGCGCCGGCGGCTTTTCCGCCCGAGGGCGGCAACGTCAACATGCACGCGCACTCCTTCTATTCCTATAACGCCTCGGGCGCCTCGCCCTCGCGCCTGGCCTTCGAGGGCCGCCGCGCGGGGCTGCGGGCCATGGGTCTGTGCGACTTCGACGTGCTGGACGGGCTGGAGGAGTTTCTGCGCGCCGGCCGCATCCTCGGGCTGCGCGCCACGGTCAACCTTGAAACGCGCGCCTTCCTGCGCGAGTACGGCTCCGTGGAGATCAACTCGCCGGGCGAGCCCGGGGTCGTCTACATCATGGGCGCGGGCTTTGCGCGGGCGCCGGCCCCGACGTCGCCCGAGGGGCGCACTCTCACGGCCTGGCGCCGCCAGGCCGGGGCGCGCAACACGGAGCTGATCGGGCGGATCAATCCCCATGTTCCTGAAATCGCCATTGGTCTCGAGCGCGACGTGCTGCCTCTCACCCCGTCTGGAGCGGCCACCGAGCGGCACATCGTGCGGGCCTACTGCCGCAAGGCGGCGGTTGTGTTTGCGGACGATTGCGGGGCGGCCTTTTGGGCGCGCGTGCTGGGGCTGGAGCCCGCGGCCGCGGCCGCGCTGCTGCGAGACGTGCCCGCGCTGGAGGAGAAGGTCCGCTCCCGACTGGCCAAGAAGGGCGGCTTCGGCTACGAGCAGCCCACGGAGAAGAGTTTTCCGCCGGCCGGCGACTTCATCGCCTGGTGCCGGGCCTGCGGCGCGCTGCCCATGATCACGTGGCTGGACGGCACGAGCGCGGGCGAGGCCGACCCGAAAGCCCTGTGCGAGTGCCTGGCGGCCAAGGGCTGCGTGGCGGTCAACATTGTGCCCGACCGCAACTGGAACCTCAAGGACCCGGCGGCCGCGGCGCTCAAGCAGCGCAAGCTGAAGGAGTTCGTGGAGCTCGCCGAGGCGCTGCACCTGCCCGTCAACATCGGCACCGAGCTGAACAAGGACGGCCTGCCGTTTGTGGACGATCTGGCCGGCGCGGCGCTCAAGCCCCATGCGGCGGTTTTCCGGCGCGGGGCGGACATTTTGGTCGGCCACACGGTCTTGCTGCGCCATGCCGGGTTCGGGTATGTCGGCGAAGCGGCCGCGGCCCGGTTCGGCGCGGACCGCGCGGCGCAAAACCGGTTTTTCGAGGCCGTCGGCCGGTTGCCGGCGCTGACCGAAGCGCGGGCCGCGGAGTTGGACGCGATGGGTCCCGAGCGGGCGCTCGGGGCCATTGAGAATTCTCTAAAATAGGCCCTATGGGATTTATAGGCCCTATTTTTTGGCAAGGCATAAACAGAAGACAGGAAAAGAACATGTCCACCATTCGTGAAGATCTTGTGAAGTACGGGGTTAAAATCGTGCAGGCCGGCCTGGTGGCCGGCGCGGGCGGGAATATCAGCGCGCGCGAGGGCGATCTCGTGTGGATGAAGCCGAGCGGCGTGGCCATGGACGAGATGGCCCCCGGCGACCTCTGCGGCATCGACCTGGCCAGCGGCAAGCAGGTTGAGGGGCCCCACCGGCCGACCTCCGAGGTGAACATGCACCTCGCCGTCTACCGCATCCGGCCCGAGCTGCGGGCTGTCTTCCACACCCACTCGCCGTGGGCCTCGGGCGTGATCAGCTCCGGCGCCACGCTCAAGCCCATGTTCGCCGAGTTCGTGTGCGACCTGGGGCGTGTTGGAACCGTGCCCTACATCACGCCGACGACCCAGGACCTGGCCGACGCGATCGGCAAGGTCTCCGAAACGGCCGACACCATCTTCATGGTCAACCACGGCATCATCGGCCTGGGCGTCACCATGAAGCAGGCCTACTACCGCTGCGTCGTCGTCGAGGACGCGGCCAAGTCACAGATGGCCGCCACGATCTGCGGCAAGCCGATTTTCCTGACGGACGCCCAGGTCCGCGACCTGATGGCCCTGGACGCCCCGAAGCACCGCATCAGCATGATGCAGAAAAATGGCTAAGAAAGGGGCAAAATGGGACCTATGGGAATTATGGGACCTATTTTGGAAACAATTGCAAAGGAGAGCGCCGATGATGCTGACCGACAAGATTGCCGTCGTCACGGGGGGCGCCCAGGGGCTGGGCGAAGCGATTTGCCGCCGCCTGGCGGAGGAGGGTTGCCACGTGGTGGCGGCCGACCTGAAGCTGCCCGAGCTGGAGGCCGCCTGCGCCCGCACGGCGGCGGCCACCGGGCGGACCGTGCTGCCCGTGAAGACGGACGTCACCCAGGAGGCCGACGTGGCCGCCCTTTTCGACAAGGCCGTGGCGGCCTTCGGCCGGGTCGACATCTGCGTGGCCAACGCCGCCATCCTGGTGGCGGAGCCGGTGGATACGGCCAACGCCGAGAAGTGGAAGGCCGTGATGACGGTCAACCTGTTCGGCAACTTCCTGGCGTTCAAGCACGCCGCGCGCGTCATGAAGCCCCGCAAAAGCGGCGTGATTCTGCAGATCAACAGCAAATCGGGCAAAAAGGGCAGCAAGAGCAACTCCGCGTATGCGGCCAGCAAGTTCGGCGGCCTCGGGCTGGTCCAGAGTGTGGCGCTCGAGCTGGCCGAGCACGGCATCCGGGTCAACGCGCTGTGTCCGGGCAATCTGCTCGACTCCCCGTTGTGGGCGAATCCCGAAAACGGCCTGTTTGCCCAATACCTGAAGGCCGGCAAGGTGCCGGGCGCGAAGACGGTGGAGGACGTGCGCCGGTTTTACACCGCGCAGGTGCCCCTCGGGCGCGGCTGCGCCTATGCGGACATCTGCAACGTGCTGGTGTTTTTGGCGTCGGACCAGGCGGCCTACATGACCGGCCAGGCGATTAACGTGACGGGCGGCCAGGAGATGCGGTAAGGCGGCGATCGGGAGGGGCACATGAGCGGAACCAAGCGGGTGATGGCGGTCGACTTCGGGGCCTCGGGCGGCAAATGTTTCGCCGGACTTTTCGGCGACGGCGGTTTTTCCATGGAAGAGGTGCACCGCTTCGCCCACGAAGGCGTCACGTTCCACATCCCGGACGCCGCAGGCCTGCTCCGCGAGCGCACCTATTGGGACGACACGCTGCTTTACCAGAACATCCGGGCGGGGCTGAACGCCTACCGGCTCAAGTTCGGCGCGGCCCTGGACGGCATCGGCATCGACACCTGGGGCGCGGACGGCGCGCTGGTGGCGGCCGACGGCGAGCTGATCGGCAAGGTCCACGCCTACCGCGACCACCGGCTCGACACCATGGTGGAGGAGGTCAAGGCGTTGATCGACCCCGCCCGGCTCTACGCCATCACCGGCATCCACTTCCAGCCCTTCAACCTCAGCAACCAGCTGCTGTGGCTGATGACCCGGCGGCCCGAATGGGTCCGGCCCGGCTGCACCTTCCTGCCCATCCCGTCCCTCTTTTATTATTACCTGGGGGGCGTGAAGGCGGTGGACTCCTCCTGGGCCAGCGTCACGCAGCTGATGGACGCCAAGACCCGGCGCTGGAGCGCGGAGGTCCTCGCGGCGCTGGGCATTCCCGAGGCGCTACTGCCCCCGATTGTCGCGCCCGGGCACGCCGTGGGGCGGCTGCACCTGCCCCTGGCCGAAGCCCTGGGGGTCACCCCGGCCCCCCTGATCGCGGTGGGGTCGCACGACACGGCCAGCGCCTTTGCCGCCGCGCCGGTGGATCATCCCGAAGAGGCGCTGATCATCAGCTCGGGCACTTGGTCGCTGGTGGGCCAGCTGATACCCGAGCCGATCACCACGGCGGCGGCGATGCGGCACAATTTCAGCAACGAGGGCGGCATTGGGAACATCCGCTTTCTGAAGAACTGCATGGGCACGTGGCTGGCCCAGGAGCTGCGCCGCGTCTGGCGCGCCGCAGACGGCCGCGAGACGCCGTGGGCGGAGCTGGACGCCCTGACCCTGGCGGCGCCGGCCTTTGCGAGCCTCGTGGATCCCGACGATCCCGGGTTTTACAATCCCCCGAACATGGAAGAGGCCATTGCCTCCTTCTGCCGCCGCACGGGCCAGGCGGCGCCGGCCACGCGCGGGGCCTGTTTGCGTTGCGTGTACGAGAGCCTGGCGTTGAAATATCGGCTCGTGCACGAGCAACTGGCCGGGATCACGGGCCGGCGCGCGAAGGCGGTGCACATCGTGGGCGGCGGGTCGAACAACCTGATGCTCAACCAGTTCACGGCGGACGCCTGCGCGCTGCCGGTGATCGCGGGGCCCATGGAGGCCACCGCAGTGGGCAACATCATGGTGCAGGCCGTGGGGCTCGGGCTGCTGCGCAACCTGGCCGAGGCGCAGCCGCTGCTGCGGAAGGCCTTTGCGATCAAGGAATACAAGCCGCGCGAGCCCGGTGCGTGGGCCGGGCCGTATGCCAAATTTATGGGGCTCGTGAAGGAATGAACTGGCAAACCAACGTAACCCGCGATTATTCCGATTATCTGCGCGACGAATCCCGACGCACGGGGCGCGCCGAGGCCATCGTCTTCCCCGCCACCGAGGCGGAGCTGGCCGACGCGCTGCGCGAGGCGCGCGCCCGCGGCCTGGCGGTAGCCATCCAGGGCGCCCGCACCGGCATCGCGGCCGGGGCTGTGCCCGAGGGCGGCGCCATCCTCAATCTCAGCCGTCTGAACCGCGTGAGCGGCCTGCGCGAGCGGCGGGGCGAGTTTTTCCTGCTGGTCCAGCCGGGCGCCGTGCTCGCCGAGCTGCGCGCGGCGGTGGCGAAACGCGCCTTCGAGACGGCCGGCTGGGACGCCGAATCGCTCGCCGCACTGGCCGCCCTGCGCGCCGCCCCGCCCCAAATGATCACGGCCGACCCCACCGAGTCGTCCGCCTCCCTCGGCGGCATGGTCGCCTGCAACGCCTCCGGGGCGCGCTCCTTCAAGTATGGCGCCTCGCGCGGCTATGTGGAAGCCCTGCGCGTGGCGCTGGCCGACGGCACGCTCATCGAGCTGCGCCGCGGGGTGCAGCGCGCCCGCGGGCGCGACTTCGAACTGGCCCTGCCCGGCGGGCGCGTGCTGAAAGGCCGCCTGCCCGCCTACCACATGCCGGCCGTGAAGAACGCCTCGGGCTATTATGCGGCCGACTATATGGATCTGGTCGATCTGTTTATCGGCAGCGAAGGGACCCTGGGCGTGATTGCCGCCATTGAATGGCGCCTGGTTCCCGAGCCGCCGGTTATTTGGGGGCTCACGGCCTTTCTGCCCTCCATGGAGGCGGTTTGCCGCTTTGTGCGCCACGCGCGGGGGGAAGCCGGCGTCGCGGGAGCTCCGCCCTCCGCCCGCCCCGCCGCCATTGAATATTTCAACGGGGATGCGCTGGCGCTGTTGCGGCGGCAGAAGGCCGAAAACCCGGCCTTTGCGGCCCTGCCCGAGATTCCCCAAGGGTTTGCCGGCGCCGTCTATGTGGAATTGCACGCCCCGACCGAGGCGGCGGCGGCCGAGGCGCTCGAGGGGCTGACGGCGGCCATGGCCGAGTGCGGAGCGGCCGAGGAGACGGCCTGGCTGGCGGACACCGATGCGGAGCGCGAGCGGCTGCACCGCTTCCGCCATGCGGTGCCCGAGGCGGTCAACCTGCTGATCGGCGAGCGCAAAAAAGCGGAACCGGGCATCACCAAGCTGGGCACCGACATGGCGGTGCCCGATGCGGAGCTCGAGCGCGTCATGGCCATGTATGCGGCGGATTTGGGCCGTTTGGGGCTGGAATCGGTGATTTTCGGCCATATCGGGAACAACCACGTGCACGTGAACATCCTGCCGCGGAGCCTGGCGGAGTATGAGGCGGGCAAACGGTTGTATCGGGCGTGGGCCGAGCGGGTGTGCGCGCTGGGCGGCACCATTTCGGCCGAACACGGGGTCGGCAAGCTCAAAACCGCCCTTTTGGAGACGATGTACGGCGCCGCGGGCATCGCGCAGATGCGCGCCGTGAAACAGGTGCTGGATCCCGAAGGCGCGCTCGGCCCGGGAAATCTGTTTTAAATTTTTTAAAGTTTTCCGCCTTGACCCAAATGACGAATTGAATGATCATTAAGCTTAGAAAAGGGCGGATAAAGGCGCATTTACCGCTTCGATAAAGGGCGAAAAGGACGCGCTAAAAAGGAAAAAATTGACACTACCGCCCCTGTCGGCTATCGTAATCAAAATTGGAGAAAGAATAAGTTTTCCCAGGTGCATGTGTTTTTAGGGACAAGAATAAGTAGGAGGGGACAGGATATGAAGAAGTCGCTGATGATCCTGGCAAGTGTGGCCATGGCCGCCTCGGCTCTGGCGGGCACCAACATCGTTTCGAAGAACATCGCAGGGTATGGGCAGGTGGATGTTGCGCCGGGTGCTTATTACATAGTCACCTGCAACTTCCAGGATCCGATGAACGGGTCGCACGAGGTGAATATCCAGAGCGTCCTGTCTGCCGACGAGTTGTTTGACTCCGGCTTCCCGGGCGGTTACGGTTCGGATGAGATTCATGTTTTCAACGGTCTTAACTACGATACATACTTTTACGCCACCAACGGCGTGGACCCCGATTCGAATTGGTACGCGAATCCGCTGACGGATGAAACGCCTGCCAGCGTGACCTTCCAGCGTGGAGACGCGTTCTGGTACAAGCGGTCCTCCGACAATCCCAACACCAAATTGACGATCTCTGGACAGGTTCCCACGGATGCGGACTATAATTCTAGAGACCTCGGCGAAGGCTACAACATGATCGGCGCCGCCTATCCGAAAGAAACCGCGATCACCAACCTCGGTGTTGTGGGAGCGCGGTTTGATGTGCCGAACAATGCCGACCAAATCGTGCTGTTTGAAAATGGCATGTATAAGACGTTTTATTATGTCGCCAAGGGCGGTGTCACCAATTGGTTCACAGCGGCGTTCAAGAACCCCGCCACGAACATGCTGGCGATCGGGCAGGGCGCGTGGTATGTGCGTTCAACGAACGATGTGGCGACCCGCTCGGAAGCCAAACCTTACTAATTTAAAAATCGCGTGAAGGGGAGGGAGCTTGATATGAAGAAAATAATCGGAATCGTTGGTGCGGTCTTGATGGCGGTGTCGGTGATGGCAGCGCCGACCCAGGTGATCATGGGCACAACATGGATTGACGGGATTGCCTTGTTTGACAGTGACGGGATAACGGCGGCCGCGGATGGCTGGTATGTGGAAGTGATTCTTTCGAACACGGGTGGCCAGTACAATTCCGACACCTTCAATGCCTATACGGTTGTTGCGAACTATGTGGGTTTGCATCAGATCGGATCGATGTACGATAACAGCGAGGAGCTGGATCCGGGTCACACGGTGGTGCAGTGGGATAACGCCGCCTACGGGGCCAACGTTTACGCGACCTTCCGCTTTTACAATAATGCGGTTAAGGCGTCGGCCACGAAGTATGGCGTGCTGTCCGGTTGGCAGCACCTCGAAAACCCCGCTCCCGGAGAGAGCTATTTCTTCCCGGACGGCTCGGGCGCGGCCAAATACGATTATCCCGTCGCCATTCCCGAGCCGGCGACGATGACGCTGGTCGGCCTGGGCGGGCTGGCGATGGTTCTGCGCCGCAAGATGCGCAAGGCCTAAGCGAGTCATTAGAAGCTTGATCAAACCCTGGGGAGCAATCCCCAGGGTTTTTGTTTTGGTGACCTTCGCTAGGGGTCAAGTCCCGACAAACGACAAAAATGATTGACGCGAAGGTGCGATTTTAAGATTTTAGGGGCATGGCAAGACCCCTGCGAATTCAGCTTAAAGGCGGCTGGTACCCTGTTACGGCGCGTCGCTGGAAAGGCGAGCGGTTGTATTATGACAAAGCGGACCGGCTTCATTTTCTCGATCTCCTGGGCGCGATGGTTGAGCGGTACCGCGTTCGGCTGCACGCCTATGCGCTGATGGCGAACCATTTCCATCTGCTGGTGGAGACACCGCACGGAAACTTGAGCCGGGCGATGCGGTGGTTGAACGTCAGTTACGGCATGTGGCATA
Source organism: Kiritimatiellia bacterium (assembly GCA_046484345.1). Taxonomy (GTDB): domain Bacteria; phylum Verrucomicrobiota; class Kiritimatiellia; order CAIKKV01; family CAIKKV01; genus CAIKKV01. Next base: position 164 of record JAWOJA010000075.1, on the reverse strand, counting down.
ACCGGCGGTGGAAGGAAAGCGGGCCGGTGGTTCAGGGGCGGTATCACGCGGTGCCGGTTGACAGCGAAGGGGCCTGGGTGCTGGAAGCGAGCCGGTATATTCACCTGAACCCGGTCCGGTTGACGCGGCCGGGGTTCGAGGATGTCCGGCGCGCGGTGGAGGAG
>JAWOJA010000024.1:0-57344 GCA_046484345.1 Kiritimatiellia bacterium | reverse complement strand
ATCCCTAATAGTATGGTAATTCGGGCATGGAAAGCAAGATGGATTGCCCAGCGAAAAGGAAAAACAGATGAGCGGCTTTCAGGATTTGGTCGTGGCGCGGTTCAGTTGCCGGGCCTATCGAAACGATCCGGTTTCGCGTTCGGACGTGGAACAAATTCTGGAGGCGGCGGAACTGGGCCTTGGGACCTGCTGGATCGGGTGGATCCGGCCGCCGGAGATTCGCCGGATAGTGGATTGGCCGGCGGACATCACGCCGCAGGCCCTGATCACGGTCGGCTGGCCTGTGGCGCGACCCGCGCGCGCCACGCCGCGCCTGGCCCTGGACGAAATGGTCACCTGGCGGTAGCCTGCGCCCTACAGCTTTCGCATGAATTGGAAGATGATTTCGGGGAGGCCCGGCAGGCCTTCATGGCCGAAGTCGGGGTAGGTGACGAGCGATTTTTTGGCGGTGATCTTGTTGTAGGCCGAGAACTGGGTGGAGGGCGGGCAGATGGTGTCCGAGAAGCCCACGCCCATGAGCACCTCGGCCTTGATGCGCGGGGCGAGGAACTGGCAGTCGATGTAGCCGAGCTTGGTGAAGATGGCCTCCTCCCGCTCGTGGCGCGGGTCGAACAGGCGGAAATAGTCCTTCAGCTCCTGGTAGGCGTCCTTGGCCTGGTCCATCTCCCACACGCGGCGGTAATCGCAGAGGAAGGGGAAGACGGGTGCGGCGCGCCGGATGCGCGGTTCGAGCGAGGCGCAGGCGAGGGTGAGTCCGCCGCCCTGGCTGCCGCCGGTGCAGCCCACGCGGTCGGGGTCGACCTCGGGGAGGGCCATGACGATCTTGGCGAGCTGGGCGGTGTCGAGGTAGATGTTGCGGAAGGTCATCTTCTCGGGCGCATCGTCGATGCCGCGGATGATGTGGCCGCGGAGCGTGGGGCCCTGGATGCTGGTGCGGTCCTCCGACTGGCCGCCCTGGCCGCGGCAGTCGAGGGCGGCGACCACGAAGCCTTCGGCGGCGTAGGCGAGCTGGCTGACCCAATCGCCGCAGTTGCCGGAGTAGCCGTGGAAGACCAGGATGGCGGGGCGTTTGCCCTTGGCGCCCTTGGGTTTCCAGAGTTTGGCGTGGATGCGGGAGCCGCCGACGCCCGTGTAGAAGAGGTCGAAGCAGTCGGCGAAGGAGGTCTGGAATTCGGCGGGTCGGAATTCGGGCTGCGGATCGACCGCGCGCATTTCGGCGACGCTACGGTCCCAGAAAGAGTCGAAGTCGGCCGGCTTGGGATTGCGGCCCTGATACTTTTGAAGCTGCTCGAACGGCATGTCGAAAAGAAGAGGCATGGGGACTCCTTTGACGTTGAGTTTATCCTGCGGAACATAGAGAAGAAGGTGAGGGGTGTCAAGCGTCCCCTGCATCGGGCCGGCCCCGAAGGAGGTAGGCTTGTCCCTTTTTTACTTCGAAGAGAAGGCGGTGCCCCTGGCGGCGGCAGGGGACGGCCTGTCCGGCCTGTGTTGTCACGGAATAGCCGGCGGCGTGGAGCACGGTGCAGGTTTGATTGGTCAACGCGGTGACGGTGGCGCGGACGAGTTTGCCCCTTTTCCACCGGAGGTCAACGGCATAGCCGCCGCGGGCGCGGAGGCCCTTTACGGTTCCGGCGGGCCAGGCGGCGGGCAGCGCCGGCAGGAGGTGCAACTCCCCGCGGTAGCTTTGCAGGAGCATTTCCAGCACGGCGGCCGTGCCCCCGAAATTCCCGTCGATCTGAAATATCCGCGGCGGATGCAAATCCAGCAGGCTGTCCGTGGCAAAGTCGGTGATCAAATGCGACAGGTGGTCCCATGCTTTTTCGGCCTCCCCGAGCCGCGCGTACAGGCAGGCGACCCAGGAGCGGCTCCAGCCGGTGTGCCCGCCCGAATGGGCCAGCCTTCGTTCCAATGACGCGCGCGCCGCGATCCAGAGAGCCGGGGTCTTTTCCGGATCGAGCCCGTCGCCGGGGTACAGGCCGATCAGATGGGAGAAATGCCGATGGCCGGGTTCAGCCTCGTCGAAGTCCTCGTTCCATTCCTGGAGCTGTCCGTGTTTGCCGATCTTCAACGGAGGCAGGCGATCCAGGATGGATTGCCACTGGGCCCGCTTGTCCGGCTCGGTTTTCAGGAGCTCGGAAGCCCGGATGGCGTGGCCGAGCAGGTCCCGGATGAGAAGGATATCCATGGTGGCGGAGACGCCAAGCGTGACGGGTATCTTGCCGCCCCCGACATGGCGATTTTCCGGCGATTGGGACGGGACCGCCTGGAGCGTGCCTGTTTTATCCGAAATCAGGTACGATTCGTAAAAAGCGGCCACTTCCTTCAAGAACGGGTAGGCCCGCCGGCGCAGGAACTCCAGATCCTGGCCGTACTCATAATGCCACCACAGGTGTTGCGCGAGCCATGCCGCCGCGCCGATCCAGACCGCCCATCCGTACCCTTCGGGCGTGCTTCGCCCCCACGCATCAGACTGGAGCGGGAACCAGACGCCGTCGCAACCGTAGAGATCGCGGGCCGCCTTTCGGCCGTGCGGCACGAAGCGTTCGATGTGCCGGAACAGGGCCTCGGTGGTGTAGGCCAGGTTGCCCGCCTCGGCCGGCCAGTAGCACATCTGGAGGTTGATGTCGTGGTGATAGTCGGCTTCCCAGGCGGGCTTGATGTCTTCGTTCCATTTGCCCTGCAGGTTGGGCGGCAGGGCGGCGGTCGCCGTGGAGGCGACCAGGAGGTAACGGCCGTAATTGAAGTAGAGCAGGGGCAGGGTCGGGTCCGCCGCGCCCCCGCGGACCGCCGCCAGGCGTTGATTGGTCGGCAGGTCGGCTTCCGGGAGATCGATTTCCAGTTTTAAGCGCCCGCTGATTTTCCGGTAAAGGAGGGCATGTTCGGCGAGCAGCCTGGCCCACGTGGCGTGGGGGAGCGCCTGGCGGGCGCATTCGTGAGCCGGCGCCTCGCCGTTGGCGGAGGTGCCGATGTTGATGGCGATCAGCAATTCGGTGGCCCCCTGGACGGCAAGGCGGTTGTCGACGATGGCGGCTTTACCATCCGTGCTTTCGAGACGGGCTTCCACGCGGAAGCCGATCCCGCCCTGGAACAGGCCATCCATCAGGAGGGTTGTTTCCACGGAGTCGTGCCGGAGGAAGCATGCCGGGTCGTCGAGGCGGGACAGCCAGAAGTTGCCGCTGAAAGGGCGGCTGGCGGTCAGGCGGACCAGGAGCAGGTCATGTTTCAAATGGGCAAGAAATTCCCGCCTGAACAGGACCCCGTCGGCTTCGTAGGCCACAGTGACGAGGGCTTGCTCCAGGTTCAGTTCGCGGCGGTAGTTCGTGACGGCGCCGTGATGAAGGGAAAAATGAAAATCGCCCGCGGGCTGGTAGGGGTCGACCCGATTGGGTGTGGGATGGATGCCGCCCAGGCCGCCGAAGGCGTCGTTGCCCAGGCGGGTTCCCTCGTCATAGTTTCCGGCGAGCAGTTGTTCGCGCACTTCCGGCAACAAATGGGCCCGATTCACGGTGTCCCGGTTGCGGTTGACGCCGCGCCACAGCCATTCGTGGTTGAGGGCGAGCCGTTCGGTTTCCGGGTTGCCCAGCACCATGGCGGCCAGCCGTCCCGTGCCGATGGGCAATCCGCCCATGTATTCGGAAGGAGGGTCGGAATACCAAAGTTTTGCCGAAGCCATGGCCATGTCCCTTTTCTGTGAGGTCGCGGAAACGCCGACGATTGACAAAAATCGCTCATGTCCGGCTTCATTACAAGGATAAAACGCAAGGCCGCGTTTCGCCGGCCGGGCAGGAGCGGGGCAGGGGGCTTTCGGTGTTGTGCCGGGGGGATGTTTTGTATAGGATACCGCTTCTGTCTTGTTATTGAAGGGGCGGTTGCCGCTCCCATGAAAGGGATTGCCATGAAGATCAAAAAGGTGTCGAAAAGTCCGATTACCTGTTCCGGGTCCGATCTGGTGGCCTCGCGGTTCCGCCAGATTCATCTGGATTTTCACACTTCCGAACTCATCCCGGACGTGGGGGCCGAGTTTGACGCCGACACTTTCGGGAACAGGCTCGACGAGGCTCGGGTGAATTGGATCACCCTGTTCGCCAAGTGCCACCACGGCATGAGCTACTACCCCACCGAGGCGGGGGCCGTTCATCCGTCCATGAAGATCGACCTGCTTGGGGAACAGATTGAAGCGTGCCGCAAGCGCGGCATTGTGACGCCGGCCTATATCAGCGTGCGGGTGGACGAGCATAACGCCAAGACCCACCCCGAGTGGATCGGCCGGCTCAAGGAAAACAAGTGCTGGAAATGGGGGGGCGATGTGCTGGCTCCCGGCTGGTATAACCACTGCATGAACAATCCGGCCTACGTCGACGAGCTCGAAGCGCAGACCGTCGAGGTGCTGAAATGGTACGACGTGGAAGGGCTGTTCTACGACATGTGCTACGGCGCGGATCCGGGCTGCTATTGTCCCCGTTGTTATGACAGCATGAAGCGGCGGGGGCTTGATTTCACCAGCGATGCGGATCACCGGACGCATGAGTTTCTCATTACCCGCGAATACACGCAGCGCCTGGCCAAGACCATCCGTAAAATCAAGAAGAACGCGACGATCTTTTTCAACTGCCGCATGCGCCCCGGCATCGCCGAGGAGTTGGACGTCTTCACGCATATCGAGATCGAGGCGCTGCCCACCGGCGGCTGGGGCTACTCCTTTTTCCCCATCCATGCCCGGTACGGGCGGGTCTTGCCGCGGCCCCTGCAGGGAATGACGGCGCGGTTCCACAAGAGCTGGGCCGATTTCGGCGGCTTGAAGACGGCGGACCAGCTGATGTTTGAGACCGGCACGATCCTGTCGGCCGGCGCGGTGATGAACGTGGGGGACCAGTGTCATCCCCGCGGCGTCCTGGACCAGGGGGCGTACGAAGTCATTGGCACGGCCTTCAAGCACGTCGAAAAATGCGAGCCCTGGTGCGTGGGGGGTCAGGCGGCGGCGGAGATCGGTGTCATGATGCTGCCGGGCGGTCAGGAGGAAGCCGGGAAGGCGGAAGGCGCGGGGCACAAGGGTGGCATTGATGAATCGGTGGACGGCGCCGGCCGCATGCTCCTGGAGCTCAAGCAGCAATTTAACCTGATCTATCCGGACACGGACCTGCGGGATTACAAGGTGGTGATCCTGCCGGATTACGGCGTGGTTGAAGCCCCGCTGCGGAAGGCCTTGAAAGCCTTCATAGCCCGGGGTGGCGCGGTGATCGCCTCGCACAAGGCCTCGCTGAAGGACGGCCAGTTCCAGTGTCCGGGCCTGCCGGTGCGCTATGTGGGCGAGAATCCGAGTTCGCCGTGCTACCTTGACCTGGGAAAGGAACTTGGGCAGGGCTGGCCGCAGAGCAAATTCGTCTTTTACGACACGAGCAGCTTCGTCAAGCCCGCCGCCGGTGCGGTGGCCATGGGCCGGTTGGTCAGCTCCTACTTTAACCGGGCGTATGACCATTTCAGCTCGCATTTCCAGACGCCCGACGACAAGAAGACGGCGTATCCGGTGGCCGTGGCGAAGGGTCGTGTGGCCTATATTTCGGCGGAGGTCTTCAAGGCCTACCGGAACCATGCCTATTCGCTATACAAGAGCATCGTGGCGCGGGTGCTCGAGCGGGTGTTCCCCGAGCCGCTGGTGAAGAGCCATGCCCCCTCGGCGATGGAAATTTCCGTCAATCGCCAGGCGAAGCCGAAGCGGCTGGTGGCGCACCTGGTGAACTTCCAGCCCCAGCGGCGCCACGTCAAAGTGGAATGGATCGAAGAGTTGTACCCCGTTCGGGACATTGCGCTGTCCGTGCGGACCGGGAAGCGGCCGACGGCCGTCTACCTGGCGCCTTCGGGCGAGGCGCTGCCTTTCACGATGGAGGGCGGCTATTGCCGGCTCGTGGTGCCCGAGGTGAAAGCGCACACGATGGTGGCGCTCGAGGGGGTCTAGGCGTAGGTAAAGAGGTCTGTCATGGGGAATTCCCTGCCCGCGGCTTTATTCAGCGCATCGCGGATCTTGGCCTGGACGTTGGGCGTCAGACGACGCCCTTTGCACGCGCGCGAGACCATTTTATAGGTGAGCTGATCCGCGGAGTGGGCGACCAAATCGCCTGCTTTGAGGCCCAGTTCCGTCATGATTCGCGCGAGGGGTTGCTCGCCGAGGTTGCGTTCGATTTCGTTGTTCATTGGTTAACAGCGTATCAGAACGGGGCCGAAACACAAGGGCGGCACGCGAATACCGCTTGGCCGGCTTTGCCTGACGCACGCGTGCAATCTGCGGGGGATCCGCTTCTGGAATGGCCTCTGATTCAGCGGGCCGCCGCCTATGCCATGAAGGGGGCGGAACGGCTTGGCATCCGGCTCAACAAAACGCTCACCACCAACATGACCCTTTTGGACGCGGGGAAGTCGGCGTGGCACGCCCTGTGACCTGCAGACTTTTATGGGCAATCAGCGACGCTTTGACCGGCTTCCGGCGCTGCTTTTGCTTGTTTCGGATTCGGCTTCTGCGGTCACGGCTTCTCCGAGAGCCTCTTCGTTGCTGATGGAGCGGGCCAGTTCGGTGAGCGTTTCGTTTGCATTCTTTTCGTCATCAAGAATTTCCTGAAGCAGCCCGGCCGCCTCCTCGTTGCCGAGCAATTCCGCCCATTCCTGCAGGCATCCGTAGGAGGCGATTTCGTAATGCTCAACCTTCTGGGCGGCGGAGATCAGGGCGGCATCCAGGGCGGGCGTATCCGAGAATTCTTCGGCGATTTCATCACCCTCGCCCAGGACGCCCACAATGCCCTCGCATTTCTTGGCATGCGGCTTCATGCCGAAGGCCTTGAAAACGCGCTCGAGTTTTTTCACATCCTCCTCGGTCTCCCTCAAATGGGAGAGGAAGGCTTCCTGTAGTTCCGACGACTGGGCCGCCTTGGCCAGCTTGGAAAGCCCCCGGACGATCCGGTGTTCGGCATCGTACATATCGGCTAATTCCATCTGAAACAGATCCTGTAGTGTTTTCATTTTTTTGTTCCTTTTTTTTGTGATCCGCGGCTTCCCGCGGGAGTGGTTAGGCGGAATGCCCGCTTAGGGCCGGTTCGCGCCGCCGGAAGGAGAATCGGGATTGCTTGGGGGTCTGCGCTTCGGCCGTCGAACAGATATCGCGGGCGTTTTCGCGCCGGAAGATATCCTTGGCCCAGCTCAATTCTTCGGCGTTTTCCGTGTGTACAGAGATGAGGATGTTCCCTTCGCGGATCTTGCCCTCGTAGCGTTTGGCTTCCAGTTCGGGGATTCCCAGGCCAATGAGGGCGCCGGCGACGCCACCGATCGCCCCCCCGATAGCGACACCGCTGAGGGCGGCCAGGACCGGGCCGGCCGCGACGAGAGGCCCGATTCCGGGTATGGCCAGGGCGCCGATGCCGGCGATCCAGCCGAGCGCGCCTCCAATGAGGCCGCCCGTGCTGACTCCGGCCACGGTGCCTTCGGGAGCCTTGGTGCTTTTTTCGTGGGCGAACTCGTGCGTGGATTCCTTGTCGGCAAACAGCGCGGAGATGTCGTTGTTTGAAAAGTTGGCGTTTTTAAGGCTTTCCACGATGTTATCCGCCTGGTCGAGTGAGGTGGCGATGCAGAAAACGGATTTATTGTGCATGGGAAAGCCTTTCGCTCTTGATGTTCATCAGCCACGGTAGCGTACGCGCGATGAACGGGGGCCGGCCATCTTGCGGTTCGGTGAACTCGCGGACAAATTCCCGTCGGGGAAGGCTCGTCCATTTTAGCCAGGAGCCGCTTCGGCCGGATTCATAGAGGGAATCGGTTTTCTTGGCGATGATCCCCCGCAGGCCGCGGCGTTCGATTTCCGCCACCAACTCCTCGGGCCGGCCTTTGAGACGGGCGGAGAAGGTGAGGATTGATTTCTGGCCGCTCACAAGGCGCTGAAGGAGTTTGCGCCGTTCGATCAGCGGCTCCACGGTCAAATCCCGGCCATCCAGGTGAAGCAGGTCGAAGAGGTAGTAGATAAGCGCGGGTTGGTTCGGGCCGACGTGTTGGGGATCCCGGGGGGAGCCGGTTCGCGATTCGTCCCAAGCCATGACTTCCCCGTCCACCACACATGAGCGGCAGGGCAGTTGGCGAAGCGCCTCGGGTATTTCAGGAAAATGGAGATCCAGCGGCAGCTCGTTGCGCGAGAGCAGGCTCACCGTTTGCCGGGTTCGGACGCCGAGCGCGCGATACCCGTCAAATTTGGGCTCGTAGAGCCAGCCGTCCCCCACCGGCAGCCGGTCTGTCAGGCGCGGCAGCATGGGCGGGTGGAAGGCGGCTGTGTTCGGCGGCAGGGCGGCCGAGCGTTGGGCAATGGCCGGATGGACTCCGCGACCGGGCCACGATCCGCCCGATTCAGACCGGTGTGAACCCCATGGGGAGTCCTGATCCATCTCGATGCCAGGCAAGGGGCTATGTGTCTTCATGGGTTCGACGTCCTCGTTATTGATTGGGAAGGGTCCCCGTCCCCAAGGTGGACAAGGGACCCGTATTCAGGGCTGGATTTTGGCGGCTGGTCCCTTTACGCGGCTCACGCCGCCTGTTAGGAATCCGACTCCGGGTGGCGCGGGGTGGCGCCAGTCGCTCGACGGGGGCTCTTCCACCGCATTGGTGGCGGGGCGGTTGCCGTTAACGTTTTCCGGGGGGGTGTTGACTTGCGCGAAAAGGACCGCGCCGAGCGAGAGCGCCGAAGCGCTTGCGAATGCGATTATCAGCCTCTTCATGATTCATCTCCCGTTGTTAAGCCATAGAATAAAACGGACAGGCCCCTGAGACCATCAGGGTGAGGGCGAGTTGTCCGGTGGAAAAACCTTGCCGGCCCCTTCTCTCTGGAGAAGACCATTTCATTTCTCCGAAGAAACAGGTAGTCTTATGGGATGAAACGTCTTCCTCCATGGATTCGGGTGCGCTTGTCCGCGGTGAGCGACATGGCCGCGGTGCAGCGCATTCTGGACAGCGGACACCTTAATACGGTGTGCGACGGGGCCCAGTGCCCCAACCGGTCCGAGTGTTTTTCGCGCGGGACCGCCACGTTCATGATCCTGGGCGACACCTGCACGCGCGCCTGCCGCTTTTGCGCCGTTCAAAAGGGAAAGCCCGTTGCGCCGGAAGCCGATGAGCCCGGGCGCGTGGCCGAAGCCGCCGCCCGTTTGAAATTGAAGCATGCCGTGGTGACCAGCGTGACCCGCGACGACCTGCCCGACGGGGGGGCCGGTATGTTTGCCGCCACCATCCGCGAGTTGCGCGCGCGGCTTCCGGAGGCCTCCGTGGAGGTGCTGATACCCGACTTCAAGGGCGAGCGGGTCCTTCTTGAAACGGTGCTGGCGGCAGGGCCCGACGTGTTGAACCACAACCTCGAGACTGTGCGCCGGCTGCAGGCCGCGATCCGGCCCCAGGCCGATTACGAACGCTCCCTGGGCGTCCTGCGCCATGCGGCGGCCTGGCGCGGGGAGCGGCCCGTGCGGGTCAAGTCAGGCCTGATGACGGGGTTGGGCGAGACGGATCGGGAGATTGAAGAAGCCATGGGCGACCTGCGGGCCGCGGGGGTGGAGTTTCTCACCCTGGGGCAATACCTGGCCCCTTCGGGGCGGCATGCGCCGGTGGATCGGTACGTGGAGCCGGGACAGTTTGAAACCTGGGGCCGGCGCGCCCTGGAAATGGGTTTTGCGGGAGTGGCATCGGCGCCGCTGGTCCGTTCGTCCTACCGGGCCGAACGGATGCTTGAACAACACGGGAAGACGGTCGGAAAGGCGAAGACATGACGGAAGCACGCGACGAGGAACAGGCGGTTTACGGGCTGCGCACCTGCAAGGCGATTTTCGAAACCCGGCGGGACGATATCATCCGTGTCTTTTACCGCGCCGACCGGCTGCGAACCGTGGCTCCGCTGCTGAAGTGGGCGGCCGCCCAGCGCCGCGTGTACCGCGAATTGAAGGACGAGGAGCTCCAGCGAGTGGCCGGCGGCATGCATCACGAGGGCCTGGTCATGGAGGTGCGGCCGCGCTTTGTGCGGCGTTTTGCCGTGGAAAGCCTGCGGGCCGGGACCTGCTGGGTGGCGGTGGACCGGGTGGAGAATCCGCACAATCTCGGCGCCATCGTGCGCACGTGCGCTTTTTTCGGACTGGAGGGGCTGATCATGGGTGGCCAGGAGCCGGGCTCGCGGCTCAGCAGCGCGTTTCTGCGCATGGCGGAGGGCGGGGCGGAGCGGATCAGCCTGTTCGCCACGCTTCACCTGGTCCCGTGCCTCGAGGAGATGAAGGTCAAGGGGCTGGCGGTCATCGGGCTGGAAACGGACGTCGACCGGAAGCTGGGCAAAGAGCCCTTGCCGATGCCGGCCTGTCTCGTTTTTGGAAACGAAAACGAGGGGCTCTCCAGCGCGGTGCGCCAGGCCTGCACGGGCCTGGTTTGCATACCGGGCGCCTGGCCGGGCGGGTCGCTGAACGTTTCGGTCAGCGTGGGTGTGGCGCTGGCCGCGCTGATGCGGGGGCAGAAGCTGCCGGCTAGATCTGCAGCTTCTTGAACCGCGGCAGGAGCGGCTTGTTCTTCAGCAGCATCTCCTGGACCATTTTCTTGATCTCGGCGAGCGAGAGCACGGCCGCGGAGAGCGGATCGAAGCAGATCGCCTGGTAGACGAGCCGGGGGTCGCCCGTCAGGGCGGCCTCGACGGCCATCTCCTCCACCGACACGCTGACCTGGTTGAGCGCGGCCAGTTGCGGGGGCAGCGGTCCCACGTGGATGGGGCTGAATCCGCGGCGGTCGACCAGCACCGGCACTTCCACGCAGCAGCCTTCCTTCAGGTTGTCAATCAGCTTGGTGTTGGCCACGTTGCCGCTGAAGGAGTAAAGCTCGCCGCCCATCCAGGCGTTGATGATGTAGGCCGCGTATTCGTGGCCGCGGGCCAGGTCGATCGGCGCGCCCTTCTTGAGCCACGCCTTGACATTTTTTTTCCAGTCCTTGCCATTCTTGGTGTAGCCATCCAGGATGTAGGCATAGTGACCTGGGTTCCAGTTTGTACCCTTGGTGCAGTATTTGGCGATCAGGTCCGGGCGCTTGCGGAACCACCAGTTGTATTCCGAATTGTGGCCGCTCGATTCGGTGACGTAGTAATCGAGCGCGAGGTACATCTCGTTGCGGACCTGCTCGGCGTTGTAGATTTTCTTGTCGCCCGTCACGGCCTTGTGGATGCGGGGGTAGGCGTCCTTGCCCTTGACCTTGAAGTCCAGGTAGAAGGCCTGGTGGTTGATGCCCGCGCAGGTGTAGGTCACGTCCTTCATGTCGGCTTTGATCCACTTGGCCAGCATTTCGGCCGTGCCCTGCACGCTGTGGCAAAGGCCGGTGGTCTTGATGAAGGACTCGCGCTGCATGGCCCGGCAGAGCATGGCCATGGGATTGGTGTAGTTCAGCAGGATGGCGTTCGGGCAGCATTCCTCCATGTCCTTGGCGATAGAGACCATCACCGGAATGGTGCGCAGGGCGCGGAAGACGCCGCTCACGCTGCGGGTGTCGCCCACGTTGGTGTCAATGCCGTATTTCTTGGGAATCAGGATGTCGTGCTTCCAGATGTCCACGCCGCCGTTCAGGATCGTGCACAGCACGGCGTCCGCGCCGCGCAGGGCTTCGCGGCGGTTCATCGTGGTGACGATCGTGGCGGGGTAGTTGCCCTGCTTGATGATGGCTTCGCAGGCCTTGCGGGCGAATTCGAGCCGCTCCTTGTTGATATCCATCAGGACCAGTGTCGCGTCGCGGAGCAGGGGAAAGGTGAGAACGTCGCGGACCAGCGCGCGTGTGAATCCGTAGCTGCCGGCCCCGATGAATACGATGCGTGCCATGAGTGTCTCCTTTAGAAAACCGCTACCTTAGCACAGTCGTACGGAGAATCAAGCGAAATGGACAAAGCGGCCGCACTTGGTAAACTGTCCGGTCATGAGTGAGACCTCGTCCAGTTGTGCGCCGCGGGAATCGACCGTGACGGTTCCCGAATTCGCCGCGGGCGCGTTGCTGCTGGATTTCCTGGATCGTCATTTTGCGCGGGTGGGGCGGGCGGAATGGCGGCGCCGCATCGCGGCGGGGGCGGTGAGGAGCGATCGCGGAGAGAGTCTGGGGGCGGATTGGACGGTGCGCGCCCGCGAGCGGATCCGGTACCGGCGCGAGGTGGCCCTGGAGCCCGCGATTCCGTTCGCGGAGGCGATCCTGTTCCAGGACGAGCGGCTGCTGGTGGCGGACAAGCCCCATTTCCTGCCGGTCACGCCTTCGGGCCCCTGGGTGAATGAGTGCCTGCTGTACCGGCTCATGCGGCGGACGGACTGCGGAGAGTTGATTCCGCTCCACCGGCTCGACCGCGAGACGGCCGGGCTCGTCTTGTTTTCGAAGGACCCCGGAACGCGGGCCGCCTATGGCGCCCTTTTCATGAAGGGCCGCGTTGCAAAAAGGTACGAGGCGATTGCTGCCGCCCCGCGGGACGGCAGGGCCGAATGGGGGGTGGAGGGGCGCGTGGAGAAGGGCGAGCCCTGGTTTCGCATGCGGGTTGCGGAGGGTGCGGTGAATGCCCGTACGCGGATTCGCTTGCTCGAAACGTGCGGGGCGTGGGGGCGGTTCGGGATCGAACCGCTGACGGGCAAGCAGCACCAGATCCGCCTGCACATGGCGGCCATCGGCTGCCCGATTGCGAACGACTGGCTTTATCCGGAGCTGCAGCCCGAACCGAAGCGGGTTTTTGAGACGCCCCTGCTGCTGCTGGCCCGCGAGCTCGAATTCACGGACCCCGTAACCGGTGAAACGCGTGTTTTCCGGAGCGGACACCGGCTGGACTGGCCTTCCCTTAACCCAGCGGATGAAAGCGGCGGAACGAGCTGAGCATCCGATTGACGAGGCGGTTGGGGGATTGGACAAAAAGGATACGCAAAAACTCCTCGGTGGGCATGGCCCGGGGCTCATCGAGCCGTCGCCGGAAAAACTGCGAAATGAGTGTGCCGCCGAAGACAATGGCGTATAGCAGGCTGTAGCAGTTCCAGGTCCAGTGGCGGTGGAGCGAGATGCCGTCCCCCAGCGCCGGGGTCAGGCCGTCCAGCGCCAAACCCCATAAAACAGGCATGAGCCCCAGCGTCAAGCTGATGGCGACGCTGGAAATGGCGAAAAAATGGCTCCGCCCCATGGCGGGGACCAGCCCCATCAACAGGCGGCTGCTGGCCAGGCCCATCATGGGATAGCCCATGGCGCCGACTGTGGTGATGAGAAACGGGACGACCGGGTGGCGGGGCAGGAGGCCGGCCGCCAGCGACATCCACAGAAACTGGGAGGTCAGGATCAGCAAGCTGGAGAAACCCAGCAGGGGCCGGCTTCCGGTGCGGTCGGCCACCGGTCCGATGATCAGCGATATGAGCGCCGCGATCAGGCTGGAATAGGCCGCGAGCCCGAGGATCAATCTGCCCGAGGCCCCGAAGCCGTCCTTCATAAATGGGAGCCAGACGACGCCCAGGGCCGAAATGAAGAGGTTTAAGACGACGTTGAAGGTCACAAAACGGCGGAAGGGCGGGAATGCCAGCATCTCTTTCCAGGGCGGCCGGGCCGCGTTAGCGGAAGGCTTCACGCCCTGCACATCGGGAATGCGTTTCAAAAAAAACAGGCTGCACAGGGCGGCGGCGTAGCTGATCAGGAACATTACGCCATAGGCGCGGGTGGACGGGAACACGCCCACCCACCAGCTGGAGAAAAGCATGGTTCCGGTCAGGGCCAGGTACATGCACATGCTTTCGCGCGCGATGAAAGTGCCCCGGAGCGTTTCGGGGATGAGCTGGGTGATCCAGGGCAGGTAGCCGCAAACGGAAATTCCCCGGGCGGCGGCGAAGCAGCCGAGCATGACGAGAATGAAAGTCATCCGCAGGGTGGGCGGGGTGCTTTCGGGCAGAAACGTTCCGGCCGCCACGCCGAGGATGAAGATGCTGCGCGAGGTCCATCCGCGGACCACGAAGTTCTTGTAGCCCACGCGCTCAACGAAATTGGCCGCCGGGATCTGCAGCGCGCCGAAGAGCGGGATCATGGCCACCGTGATTCCGAGCACCAGTCCCGAGGCGCCCAGGTTCTTGAAATAGAGCAGCATGGGCGTGCCCAGGATGATGGACCACGAGGTGGCGTTTAATATCTGGAATAAAAAAGCGTTATTCACGCCGCTTGGCAGCGCGGGGGCGGCTTCATCTTTGCTCATGGCGCGGTCCGGTAGGGCGCCAGATCGCGCAGGGCTTCGGGCAGGGGGCCGTCGCTCCAGGCTGTCTCCCGGTCCAGCGTTTCCGCCAAGTGCATGTTCAGGCGCTCGCGCACCGCCGGAACGGAGGGACAGGTTTCGGCCAGGCGTTCTTTCAGGGAGGTGACCCGCTGACCCGCCAGACCGCAAGGGACGATCCAGGCGGTGTAGCCGAGATCGACCGAAACGTTGAAGCTCATGCCGTGCGAGGTGATCCAGCGGCGGAGCCGCACCCCCATGGCCGCTATTTTGCCCTGGTCCGTCCAAGCCCCGGTCTTTCCGGGAACCCGGAATGCCTGCAGGCTGTAATCGGAGCAGGTTCGTATGGCGGCTTCCTCCAGATTGTGCATATAGCGGTGCGAATCCGCTTCCGCTCCCTTGAGAGCAAGGATAGGATAAACTACCAATTGTCCTGGGCCATGATAGGTAATGTCGCCTCCGCGGGTGGATTGAACCAACTGAACACCTTCCCGTTCCAGTTCCTCGGCCGGTTTCAGGAGAAACTGGTTGCGGCCCCGGCTTCCGAAGGTGATGACCGGCTCATGTTCGAGGAAAAGGAGGGTGTCGGGAATCAGGCCCTGTAGCCGGGCCTCAACCAGGCGGTCCATGGCCTTCGCCGCCGGGGGATAGGGAACCGGCTTGTCGAAACGGAAGGCCTGCGCCGGCGCGCGCATTAGAGGTCCTCTTCCTCTTCCATGGGAAGGGAGGCTTCATAGGCGTCCAGATCCATCAGATCCTCGACTTCGTCCATATCGGTGGCTTTCATCTCGAAAATCCACCCCGCGCCGTAAGGGTCGTTGTTGACCAGTTCGGGATTGTCGAGCAAGTGGGTGTTGACGGCCGTAATGATGCCGCTGATGGGCGCGAGGTAGGGCGCCGCCGTTTTGTTGGATTCCAAAACGCCCACTTCCTCCTCGGCCGCAAATTCATGATTTTGATCGGGTTCGGGAAGCTCGACATACGTGATGTCGTGCATCTGGCTTTGGGCATAGTCGGTGACCCCGACGGTGATCTTGCCGCTGGCCTTGACCTTAACCCACTGGTGGTTGGTCGAAAATTTCAAGCCTTTGGGTGCTGACATGGCATCCTCCTTGCGCGTATTGTTGTCATAGCCGTTTGAAAACGGTGCGTCTCTTAATTACATGTTGAGCGGAAAGGGTCAAGTCCGATTTTTGGAAAAATTATTTTTTGCGTCGGACGACATAGTCGGCCAGCGCCCGAAGGGGCGCCGTTTCGCCCGGCAATCCCTTCAGCGCCGCCTGGGCCTCGCGGACCAGCGAATCGGCCATGGACCGCGATTGGCGCAGCCCGTGCAAAGCCACAAAGGTAAGCTTCCCCCGCTCCTTGTCGCTGCCCACGGGTTTTCCGAGGGCTTCGGGGGTGGAGGTGGCGTTCAGGATGTCGTCCGCCACTTGGAATGCCACCCCCAGGCGCAGGCCGTATCGGCCCACTTTGGCGATATCGTCTTCGGCGGCCCCGCCCGCAATGGCGCCGAGCCGAGCCGCCGCTTCGATCAGGACCGCCGTCTTGTGCAAGTGAATGTAGTCCAGCCGGCCTTTGGATGGGCGGCTTCCCTCGGCCAGCAGATCTTCCACCTGGCCGCCGATGACACCCTGGCTGCCGGCGGCCCGGGCGAGCTCGACGGTCAGCCGCGCCGGCGAGGCGCTCTGGGGCAGGGCGGCCAGCCATTCGAAGGCCAGGGTTTGCAGGGCGTCCCCGGCCAGAAGGGCGTTGGCTTCGCCAAAGGCCACATGACACGTGGGCTTGCCGCGGCGCAGGGCATCGTCGTCCATGCACGGCAGGTCGTCATGGATCAGTGTATAGGTGTGCAGCAGTTCCACGGCCGCGCCGGCGGCCAGAGCCGGGGCGTCGGCTTTTCCGCAGGCCTGCGCCGCCGCCATGGCCAGCACGGGGCGGAACCGCTTGCCGCCCGCCAGGACGCTATAGCGCATGGCCTTGTGCAACACGGCGGGCCGGGTGGTGGCGGGGGGCAGGCGCCGCTTCAGGAAGGCGTCCACGCGCGCCTGTTGGCGCTCAAGATAGGGGATCAGGTCGAACATGGGATGTAGCATAGAATGGCGGCGCGTTTAGGCAAGCGAAAAGGCAGGCAAACGCATGAAATAACCGAGTGCCAGCCGGGATCGCTTTTGAGAAGCGCCTGAGACGGGGAACCGGCCGGAAGCGGAGAGCCCCGGCAGGCGCAACCGATAGACATGATCCCATCCCCTCGCGCTGTTTTCGTTGTGGGAACACGCGGCCGTCGGGCTTCCGGGTTCAAATGCGAAATTCCGGTATGAGGCGGGCGGGCTGAGGACCTTCGCTCCGCCCGGCGTGGAGCGGTTGCCGCCCGAACGGGTGGTGGCGGGAGCGGGGGAGAGCGTGATTTTGTCCGCCAAGGCGCATGGGACGCCGGCGGTGGCCTGCGCATGGTTCAGGAACGGCGCGGATTGTCGCGCCCGGGACACAGCCAGTCAACGTGCTGTCGAAGTGAAACGGAGGCGGCTCTGGTGACTGGCACCCCCGGCGTGACTCGAACACGCGACCGCCGGATTAGAAATCCGATGCTCTGTCCAGCTGAGCTACGGGGGCATTCCCAAAGATTGAAGAATAGCAACCCACCCCCGCCTTAGGCAATCCCGGAAAAAAGAAACCGGCACAACCATTCTCAGGCCATTATGAAACCGTAAACACCCCGACGGGCGCGATCAGGGAAGAGCCATGCGTCATTATAACGCTTTTTGAATTTCCGCGGCCACCTTGCGGCCCGGGAACAAGCAGCCTTCGGGCGTGAAGGGAACATCCCGGCATCGCTGGAATTGTTCCAGGTCCGGGAGGATGTGGGCGCACAGGTCGTTCGCCGGGCCCCCGTTTTCCGGAATGCGGCGCACGTTCGCCTTTTCCGCCAGCGCCTCGCGCACCGGTGGCGTGTAGCCGATGCTGATGGAGTCGCCGATCAGCAGCACGCGGGGCAGGGCGGGATCCTCTTTTGTACACTGGCCAAGCGGGTCCAGGCAGGGGGGCGATCGGCGTTCCAGTGGAGTTCCTATTTCAGTTCGTCCGGCAGGTGGGTTCGGGTTTCCTTGACGATGACGGGCGACAGCAGGATGAGGCAGATGAGATTGGGAATCGCCATGAGGCCGTTGGCGATGTCGGCGAAATCCCAGACCATTTTAAGAGGCAACAGGGCTCCCGCATAAACGGCGGCCACCCACACCCAGCGGTAGGGTTTGATCAGGGCGGTGCCGCCGAGGTATTCCACGGCTTTTTCTCCGTAGTAGGACCAGCCGAGGATGGTGGAGAAGACGAAGGTCAGCAGGCCGACGGAGAGGATCAGGGGTCCCACGGTGGGCATGGCGTTGAAGGCGGTGCGGGTCAGTTCGGTGCCCTTGAGCCCCTGGGTCCAGACGCCCGAATTGACCAGCACGATGCCGGTGATGAGGCAGACCACCACGGTGTCCCAGAAGGTGCCGGTGGAGGAGACGAGGGCCTGGCGCACGGGGTTGCGGGTCTGCGCGGCGGCGGCCACGATGGGGGCGCTGCCGAGCCCCGATTCGTTGGAAAAGAGGCCGCGCGCGATGCCGTAACGGACCGCCTCTTTAACGCCGGCCCCGAGGAAGCCGGCCATGGCGGCCTGGCCGCTGAAGGCGGACGTCAGGATCGTCACGATGGCGTGCGGGATGGTCTTGTACTGGAGCACGAGGAGAATCAGGCAGCCCAGCACGTAGAAGACGGCCATGAAGGGCACGAGCACCTGGCAGACGCGGGCGATGGAGCGGATGCCCCCCAAAATGACAAGGGCGGTGGCCACGGTCATCACGCCGCCCGAGAGCCAGGGGGAGATGTGGAAGCTGTCTCTCAGCATGGAGGAGATGGAATTGGCCTGCACCATGTTGCCGATGCCGAAGGCCGCGATGGCCGTGAAGAGGGCGAAGAGGACGCCCAGCCATTTGGCCTTGAGGCCATGCTCCAGGGCGTACATGGGGCCGCCGGCGAAGGAGCCGTTGCTCCGGGTCACGCGGTATTTGACCGCCAGGACGGCTTCGGCGTATTTGGTGGCAATGCCGAACACCCCGGTGAGCCACATCCAGAGAACGGCGCCGGGGCCGCCGGCCGTGATGGCTGTCGCCACGCCCACGATGTTGCCCGTGCCGATCGTGGCGGCAAGCGCTGTGGTGAGGGCCCCGAAATGGGAGATATCGCCCGCCCCGCCCTCGGGACTCCGGGAGAAGGATATGCGGATGGCCCGGAAGATGTGCCGTTGGATGAAGCGCAGGCGGAAGGTCAGGAAGAGGTGGGTGCCGGCGAGCAGGATGATGAGCGGCCAGCCCCAAATCCAGGACGAAATGTCGCCCAGAAATTTTTCCATGCCGCCCGCCTTAAGGCTTGTTGGTTAAAGCGATAAATTATAATAATGCAGAGGTCAGTTCCAAGTTTATTTACAATTTGATCGTCAGCTGGAAGAAACATTAAAAGGATTTTTATGAACAACGACAAGTCACCCGGAAGCAATCTCGTGCTGGTGGAAGTGAACGGGCAGACTCTCACCGAGAACGAGTTGCAGGATCGCGTGGAAGCGATGATGGCCCAGCAGGCGGATTCGATCAAGCCGGAGCAGGAGGAAGAGGCCCGGGGCCATTTCCGGGCGCACGCCATCCGCGATTTCATCACGCAGGTCCTGCTGGAAGGGGAAGCGGCCGCCCGCGGCATTGGCGTTTCGCCGGCCGACCTGGAAAAAGCCGTTGCGGAGGTTTCCAAGCGGATTCCTTCCGGCACAACGCTCGAGCAGGCGCTGACCATGAGCGGGACGACCCTGGCCGAGTTCCGGTCGCGGCTGGAAAAGGATATCCAGGTGCGCGCGCTGGTTGACCAGGAATTGAAAAAGGCCGTCCCCGCCACCGAGGCCGAAGCGGAAGCCTTTTATGCGCAGCAGAAAGAGTCCATGGGCGGGGAGGCGAACGTTTCCGCCCGGCACATCCTGGTGATGAGCGACGCCAAGGACGACGCCAAGACCCGCGCGGCCAAGCGGGCCAAGATCGAGGGGCTTCGCACGCAGTTGCAGGGCGGAGCGGATTTCGCCGACCTCGCCAAGGCCCATTCCGAGTGCCCGTCGGCGCAGGAAGGCGGCAGCCTCGGCAGTTTTGGCCGCGGCCAGATGGTGAAGCCTTTCGAGGATGCCGCCTTTTCGCAGGAGTTGAACGCGGTCGGCCAGGTGGTGGAAACGCAGTTCGGTTTTCACCTGATCCAGGTCACGGACCGGCAATCCGGCGCCGTCCCGTCCTTCGCCGAGGCCAAGGGGCAGATTATGGAGCACCTGAACCGCCTGCGCCGCCAGGAGATTTTCCAGGGCATCGTCGACGGCCTTCAGGCCAAGGCCACCATCATGATGGACCCGTCGGTTGAGCAGGAAGTGGAATAAGGAACGAGGAGCCAGGGTTCGGGGTTCAGGCAGAACCTGAACCCTGCCGACTGAAGCCTGATCCCTATTGGACCGGATCCTGCCCGGCCATCAGGGGCGTGATCTGGACCGACCATTCGTAAGTGCCGGGGCCGATGAGGTATTCCGGATGCACGTTGCGGGTCCAGCCCGTATCGCCGCCCAGGCCCATGTGCCGGTGGTCCAGGTGCACCCAGATTTCCGGCCTCGGCTTCAGTTTCCATTCATGATCCGCCGCCATCAGGTCGTCCACGCTGAAATGCAGGGCGTCGAAGTGGAAGAGCGGCCGGCCGCGGAAGAGCAGGCCCGCGCCCGACCCGTCCCTCAGCGCCAGCCAGCGCGCATCCTCGCGCCCGCCGCAGTCGCCCGGCAGGATGTACCCTTTTTCAAAAAAGTCCGCCACCGTGGATTCGTACCGGCCCACGAGGGCGGCGGTTTTCCGGTCGGGATAGTTCTCGAAGGGGCCGCGGCCAAACCAGGCGGCATTTTCCAAATCGGGTACAACTGCCAGTTCCAGGCCGATGCGGCCGACCTGCGGGACGCCCTCGGGCACCGTCAGCCGCTGCCGGATCTCCAGCGAGCCGTCGGGCGAAAAGCGGTAATCGTGCGTCGAGAGGAACGGCAGATCGGGCCGGGTGCCCGTCAGTTCCGTTTCCACATGGACCCAGAGCGCCTCGCCCGGGGCGGCGGTTTCCACGGCAACGACCCGGCGGTTGAGCGGCCGGTCCAGGCCGAGCCGCTTCCAGTCGGCCGCATAGGCCGTCTCGTAGCCCAGCAGGAAATCGTTGTCCGTCGGGGCGCGCCGGATATTGTCGACGAGTCCGGAGGCCAGGCATTCTTTTCCGGCCACGCTGTAGGAAACGAGCTGGCCGGTGGATTCGTCGAACGCGGCCGTCACGCCGGCGGCCGAGGCGGCAATCCGGCCGCCTTCCGATGAAACGCCGACCGGGCCCCGGGGCTTTGCCGGGGCGGCGGGCTTGCGGACGGGGAGGTCGAACTGCGCCCAGGCTATATCGTGTCCGGCGGGAGCCCAGGGCTGATCGACGGCCAGGCGCGCCCGCACATTCAGAGCGTATTCGGCGCCCGGCTCGGGTTCCGGAAGCGAGTAGCCCAGGGTGAGCTTCACCTGGGCGCCCGGCTCCGCGGGGGGGAGCCGGTTGGCGCCCTGTTGCCGGGGGCGGCCGTCCTCCACGAGTTCCCAGGCGACCTCGAAGCGGCTCAGGTCGATGAACTGGTGCTTGTTGAAAACATTGACAAAACCGGAACGCAACTCGGCCGGCGAGGCGCTGAAGGCGATGGGGGCCTGCACGTTTTTGACCTCGAACGCGCCGGGGTGGGGCGTCAGGTCCGGCCCCACGTTGCCGTTGAGGACCTGCGTGGGGTGTTCCTTGCTGGCGGGGTAATCCCAACCGCAGCCGAGATCGCCGCCATAGCCCCAGACGGTGCGGCCGTCGGGCGACGGGAACGCGAGGGCCTTGTCCTGCCAGTCCCAGATGAAGCCGCCCTGGAAGGAGGGATAGGCGTCCACCAGGTCCCAGAATTTCTTGAAATTCCCGGTGGCGTTGCCCTTGGCGTAGGCGTATTCGCACAGGATCAGGGGCCGTTTTTCCGAGCCGTCGGAAAGCACCTGGCGGATCCATTTCAGGCCCGGGTACATGGGCGCCTGGATGTCGCTCACCGCGGGGCCCGGATTGTTCCCCTCATATTGCACGGGGCGGCCCGGATCGAGGTACCGCATCCAGGCGGCCATGGCGGCATGGTGGGGCCCCACGTAGGACTCGTTGCCGAGCGACCAGACGATGACGGAGGGATGGTTGCGATCGCGCAGCACCAGGCGGACGGCGCGGGCGAGGTAGGCGTAGGCCCAGTCGGGGTCCAGGGTCAGGTCGCCGTGGAGGCCGTGGGTTTCGAGATTCGCCTCGTCGATTAGGTACAGGCCGTATTGGTCACACAGGTCGTACCAGCGCGAGTCGTTGGGATAGTGCGAGGTGCGCACGGCGTTGAAGTTGAGCCGTTTCATTTGCAGGATATCGTTGCGCATATCCTCCTCGGTGAGGGCCCGGCCCCGTTCTGGGTGGTGCTCGTGGCGGTCCACGCCGCGGATGACCAGCCGCCGGCCATTCAGCAGCAGCTGGCGGTTGCGGATTTCGATTTGCCGGAAGCCGACCCGGACGCTTTCGAAGTCGACGGCCTGGCCCTCGGGATCGAGCAGCGCGATGACGAGCGTGTAGAGGGCGGGGGCTTCCGCGCTCCAGTGTCGCGGGGCTTGGACGGGGAGGCGGACCTTGCAACAGCCTTTTTCACGGCCGTCGGGGTTGCCATACATGGCGGTGTGAGCGGTGATCGCCCCGGTGACGGATTCCTTGTGAACGGGCTGGCCTTCCGGGTCGAACAGATCGAAGGAAACGCGGAAACGGGTCATCTCCGGGTGCGGCCGGACATAGGCCGAGGCCTTCAGTTCCGCGTCGCGGTACTGGGCGTCGAAGACGGGGGTCACGGCGTAATCGCGCAAATGCACAGTGGGTTTCGAATAGAGGTACACGGTCCGCTGGATTCCGCTCATCTGCCAGTAGTCCTGGTCCTCCAGGTAGGAGCCGTCGCAGAAGCGGGGCACCAGCACCGCCAGCGTGTTTTCACCGTCGCGGATCAGGCCGGTGATTTCGAATTCCGCGGGCAGGCGGCTGTCCTCGCTATAGCCGGCCTCGCGGCCGTTGACCCAGACCTGGGCGGCGGAGTCGACGGATTCGAAGACGAGGAAGATGCGCCGGCCGCCCCAGGCGGCGGGGAGGGTGAAGGCGCGGCGGTAGAAGCCGGTGGGGTTTTCCTCGGGCGGAAAGGGCGGGTTGGGCGTGAAGGGGTAGACGACGTTTGTGTAGATGGGCTTGTCGGGCGTACCGCGGAGCTGCCAGTTGGAGGGGACGGGGAGGGTGGGCCAGTCGGCGTCGGGCGTTTCGGGGCGTTCCGTTCCGGCGGGCACGGCGCCGGGCTTGGGAAACCACTTGAATTTCCAGACGCCGTCGAGCGACAGCACGTTTGGTGAGCGCAGGCGGCGGCCGTTTTTCGCGGAATCGGCATCGGCCCAGGCCCCCAGCGGGGCGTGCATGGTTTCCCGGTTGCGCTCGAAAACGAGCGGATTTCCCCAGTCCTGCATGGCAACTCCTTGGCGCTATTCGTGAAAAGGGGCATCCTAGCCTTCGGCTCGGGGCGTAAGCAAGGCTTTTGGCGCTTGCGCCAGGCGGGCTTTCCGGCTACTTTTCATGGGAACCGGAGAAGGGGCCTATGGAACAGTTACTGGCCGTGGACGGGGGTGGAGCCAAATGCGAAGCCCTGCTGATGACTCTGGATGGGGCGGCGGCGGCCTTTCATGTCGTATACCCGGAGGCGGCGTCGGCGGCCGTGGGCTATGGCCGCGGGCGCAGCGCGCAGGCCTCCCTGGCGGCGATCCGGGGGGTTCTGCCGGCCGTCGAGCCGTCGGCCGTGCTGCACCTTGTTGTGGGCAACGGCTCCATTCCCGATCAATTTCTTTCCGAGTTGAAGGTCAGCCGCGTGATGCTGTGGCATGTCTGCGAGTCCCATGGCGCGCTGGCGGGGGTTGGGGAATCCTTTGGATTGGTGGCCCTGGCGGGAACCGGCGCCTACGGACACCTCAAGACCCCGGCGGTGGAGAAGCATGCCGACAGTTTCGGTCCGCTGTTGGGCGACTGGGGCGGGGCGTACCAGATTGGAAGAGAGGGTCTGCGGGCGGCGATGCGCTCGGCGCTGAACCCCCGGCGCGCCACCGCGTTGCGCGAGGCGGTGATCGTCGAGATGGGGCTGACGTCCTCCCATCCGGAGCTCGGCAGCCGGCTCGTCCAGGAAGGGGCCCGCCTGTTTGCTGATCGCAATGCCGTGGCGGGCTATGCGCGCGTGGTGGACCGGGCGGCGCGGGCGGGGGATTGCGTGGCGCGCGGCATCCTGGAAAGCGCGGCGGCCGACCTGGCCGAAACGCTGGAAGGGCTGGTCAAGCGGTCGGGCGTGGAGAACGAACCGTTGCCGCTCGTGGGAGCGGGCGGCGTGATCCGGAAATCGGACCTGTTCTGGGCGGCCCTGTGTGACCGGGTTTCGGCCTTCATGCCCCGGATGCGGCCGATGCGCGGGACGTTGCCCCAGTCGGCGGGCCTGGCTCTGGCGGGGCTGATGCAGGCGGGCGGGGAGAAAGGGAACAGCGGCCGGGTCCGGGAACGGCTGATGGCGACGTTGCCGCCCCTGGTTGAAGCGGATGAACGAAAACGAGGAGCGGCATGAGGTCCGCGCAACTTGGAGAAAAGGAAAAGTCATGCCCAACATTCCCGTGCTAGCCGTGAGCGGGCGGTGTCTCGCCGAAACGTACGAGCGGGCGCTGATCGCCCTTTACGAGAAGGGCATCCGGATCAAGACCCAG
Organism: Kiritimatiellia bacterium; assembly: GCA_046484345.1. Taxonomy (GTDB): domain Bacteria; phylum Verrucomicrobiota; class Kiritimatiellia; order CAIKKV01; family CAIKKV01; genus CAIKKV01. Next base: position 33,233 of record JAWOJA010000024.1, on the reverse strand, counting down.
TACGACAAGCCGGGCGACCCGGCCAGCCTCGACTGCACCATGAACATGACGGTGGAGGACCCGCTGGCCGAGCCGATGATCCACAAGGCGTTTCCGGGCGGCATTGAGGATTTGCGCGAATATGTGATGGAGGTTCAGGGGGTCAAGGACCACTGGGTGAAGAACATGAACGACGCGGCGGACACCCGCTGGGAGTATACGTATCACGGCCGGCTGGCGGCGTACGGCGTGTGGCGCGAATTGAAGGAGGGCCATTCGGTCGAGACCGGTTTTTTCAACATCGACCAGGTCGAGGGGGTGCTGGCCAAGTTGACGGCGCAGCCCTTCACGCGGCAGGCGCAGATGATCACCTGGATGCCGAACCTGGACCTGGACTGTTACGATCCGCCCTGCCTGCAGTCGATCTGGTACCGGATCCTGGAGGACGAGTCGGGCGAGTGGTGGCTGAACTGCAACATCCGGTTCCGGAGCAACGACGCCTGGGGCGCGAATTTCATGAACATGTTCGGGTTCACGCTGTTCAACCGGGACGTTATGTTGGCGGAGCTGGCCCGGCGGACGGGCCGGAATATGCGGCTCGGGCGGATGAACTGGCAGGCCGACTCGTTCCACATTTACGGAAAGGACCTCGAGACAGCGCGCCAGCGCCTGTTCAGCCGGATACCCACGACGGCGTTTGAGGACCGGACCTACGAGTTCCGGGACGAGACGATCCGGGCGATTTACCAGGAGGCCGAGGAGGCGGTCCGGGAGAAGATCCGGACGTTTGACGAGGAATACACCCTGCGGCAGAAGCATTAGGGCGAACGACCATGAAGATATTAGTGACCGCCGGGCCCACCCGCGAAGCCATCGATCCGGTTCGTTACATCAGCAACCGTTCCTCCGGCCGCATGGGGTATGCCGTGGCGGAGGCGGCGGTGGCGGCGGGGCATGAGGTTGTGCTGATATCGGGCCCCGTGTCGATTGCGGCTCCGGCGGGGGTGACGCTGGCGCCGGTGGTTTCGGCGGCGGACATGAAGGCGGCGGTGGCGGCGCACCTGGGGTGGTGCGAGGCGCTGGTGATGTGCGCGGCCGTGGCGGATTGGCGGCCGAAGCGGGTGCGGGCCCGCAAGATGAAGAAGCTGGGCGCGGTCCCGGTGTTGGAGCTGGTCAGGACGGACGACATCCTGGCCGGGGCGGCGGCGCGGAAGGGGAAGCGGATTTTTGTGGGGTTTGCGGCTGAAACGGGCGGGGATTTCGAGAAGGAAGCCGGGCGCAAACGGAAAAAAAAGCGCTGTGACCTGATTGTGGTGAACGATGTGACCGCGCCGGGCGCTGGATTTGATGGAGAGACCAACCGCGTGTCGTTCGTGACGGCGGAGGGGATCCGGCGCCTGCCGCTGCTGAGCAAGCGGGAGGTCGGCCGCCGAATCGTGTCCTGGATAGAAAAAAGGGACAACGGGCTGAACGCCCCCCCCGCGGCGCGTCTTTCCCGCGCAAACTAATTTTATGTTGCATGGAAAGCGGATTGTTCTTAATCTCTACCAACATTATAGGAAATAAGACAAAGGAGCGGCAGGATGAAACGGTTAGCGGTGATGGCGGTGGCGGTGGCGGTGGCCGCGCAGGCGCAGGCGTTCCGCGAGGGAGACTCGCAACTCTGGCTGGGCGCGGGGGTGGAGACGAAGGCGGGGGCCGATTGGCGGCTGGGTGTGGACACCGGCGTCCGGATTGGCGACAGCATGAGCGACTATTTTTACGAGACCGTGGAGCCTCTGGTCGTCTGGAAGGCGGCGCCTTGGCTCGATTTGGGCGCGGGTTTTGAAATCATCCGGTCCGAAAAGAACGGGGAGTGGCTGGAGGAGAAGGTGCCGAAGGCGAACCTGACGATCAAGGGCGACGCCGGGCCGCTGCAGCTGAGCAACCGCAGTCGCCTGGAATACCGTTTCCGCGAGGAGGCTTCGGACGAGTGGCGGTACCGCAACCGCCTCCGCCTCCAGCTGGCGAAGGGCCGGACGGACTGGAAGCTCAAGCCCTTTGTCGAGGACGAGTTCTATTTCTCCTTCGACGAGCAGCTTTTCAACGAGAACCGGGCGGCCGCCGGCCTGGGCTTCGAGCCGCGCGCCTGGCTGAAGGCCGAGCTCTATTACATGGCCCGCTCCACGCTGAAGTCGGATGAGTGGACCGACTCCAACATCATCGGCATCAAGGCCACCTTCTCCTTCTGAGACGCGGCGCCCTCCCGTCGGGGGCGCTTTCTCCATTGCGAAGAGGGGGACGGCAGGCTAGTATTCCCGGCATGGATACCGATGCCCTGCTTCTGGAAAAAAAGTCGTCCGCCATTACCTTGTCGGACATGGAGCTCTTTCTTTTTCCCGACCTGATGTACGCGCTCGTGCTGGCCAACATCCTCTCGCCGCGCATCTGGCAATGGCGACAGGATCCGTGGTTCGCCAAGCGGGACAAGAAGGCCACCCGCCGGATTGCCCGTCTGAAGCAGTACATCATGGACCACTACGCCTTCAACCTCGACCTCGACACCTGGGGGCTGACCACCAAGGAGCGGGAGCTCGAGCGCTTTCACGGCCTGCTTGACGGGGACACCCTGCGGCAGTCGAACGCCTTGTTCGGCTACGAGGGAGACAAATATTACTTCGACATCGACATCCGAACCCATTTCGGCCTCGACAAGTATGCGGGCAACGTCATTCCCTACTGGAAAACCGAGACCGTCGAAGCCATGGACGCCTTCCGCCACAAGCCCGGTTACTCCGGCGGGGCGGGCGAATGCGTCTCCCTCGCCGCCCTTTACGCCTCGGCTCTTTTCCTGGTGGCCGACGTTCCCCTCGACGACCTCTACCTGATGGCCACGCCGCTGCATTCCCAGAACTTCATCGATGTGGACGAGGGGGTGCTCACGAACAACCGGCGGCTGGTGACCAAGACCATGTGGTTCAACGGCACCGGCCTCTCGGCGCAGGCGCGGCGCGCCTTGGAAAACGAGCGCATCACCATCGTGTGCCACCGCACCGGCCACGTGCACACCCTGTTCAAGGAGGCCACGATCGAGCCGGCCGTCTATTCCCGGTTCAAGGACAAGCTGGCGGCTTTTCTGCGCGCGGATTTCGGGGTCGAGCTGCTCGGCAATTTCCTGCGCAACGCGCGCGACTCCCAGAAATGCTTCCAGTTCCGCCGGCCCATCCGCGACGTCATGCATTATGTGGCCGTGGAAAAGCTTTTTCCCTACGAGGCGGATTCCTCCTTTCTCTTCACCGATCAGACGCGCGAGAAGCTGATGGCCGAAGTGGACAACGAGCTGTTCAGCTCCTCGCCGCTGCCGGACCGGATTGTGCTCAACGATCTCGAGGATTTCGCGCGGAGCCGGCGCATCGATCTCGCCAATCCCAAGGATGTGGAAGAGTTGCGCGAGCAGTTTTCCTGCGGCTGCCTGAATGCCCAGAGCGCCATCGAGGCCCTGATCCGTTTCTGCCGGGTGTCGCCCCGCCTCCCGCGCGCGGAGGAGAAGGTATTTCACCCCGCGGAGGCGCCGCTCGACCTGAGTGGCGCGACGAGCCGCGAAGAGATGCTCGAGCGGCTGGAAAGCCTGCGCGGCCGCAACGTCGTGGCGGACATGGCCTTTTACGCCTACCGCGACCTGAACCGCACGGAAGCGGCGCCGTTCCTCAAGGCCGCGATGGAGCGCAATCCCGTCTGCATCGAGATGGCCCGGATGCTCTGTGACGGGGGTGTTGAGGAGGCGGTGCTGGGGCTGGCCGGCGAATCCATTTACGATGGGACGGGCAGGCTGGCCCAGCCGGACGAGGTTTGGAATTACCGCCGGGGCGACGGGGTCGAGAAAGCGATTCTGCTGGCCAACCTGCTTGCGGCGCGCAAGCCCGACCTCCCGATCGTCATCCACGTGGAGCCCGGGCGCGCGGTGTTGAAGGCCGGCCGGCAGGAGTGGGATTTTGTTTCGTCCAAGGGCCTGCGCGAGCAGGAGTGGAAAATACGGTAAGGGCCCAGTTGAAGGAACAGGCAGCATGGCGACGCAGATGCGATTGTTTTTGGGGCTCGACTCCAGCACCCAGGGGTTGAAGGCGGTGGCGGTGGACGAAACGCTGAAAATCGTCTATGAGCGGGGCGTCCAGTATGACGACGATCTCCCGTTCTACAAAACCCGCGGCGGCGTCCGCCACGGCGCCGACGGGCTGACCGTCACCGCGCCGACGCTGATGTGGGTGGAGGCGCTGGATCTGCTCTTCGCCCGGATGCGGGACGACCATTTCCCCTTTGCCGCGGTGGCCGCGGTTTCCGCCTCCGGCCAGCAGCATGGCGGCGTTTTCTGGAAGCGGGGCGCCCGCCGCCTGCTCGGCGGCCTGATACCCAACCGCCCGCTGAGCGCCCAGCTCGCCACGGCGTTTGCGGTGGAGGAGTCGCCCGTCTGGATGGATTCGAGCACCACGGCGGAGTGCCGGGCGCGCGAGGCGGCCCTCGGCGGGGCCCAGGCGGTGGCGGACGTGACCGGCTCGCGGGCGTACGAGCGGTTCACCGGCAACCAGATTGCCAAGGTGGCGCGGTTGCAGCCGACCGCTTATGCGGCCACCGAGCGCATCGGGTTGGTCAGCTCGTTCATCGTCACGCTGCTGGCGGGCGATTATGCGCCCATCGACTGGAGCGACGGCTCGGGCATGAACCTTCTCGACATCCGGACCAAGGCCTGGGATCCCCGGTCCCTCGAGGTGACGGCCCCGGACCTGCTCCGGCGGCTGGGCGCCCCGGTAGCCTCCCACTCCGTTGTCGGGTTCATTTCACCGGCCCTGGCGGGGACGTTCGGCTGGGCGAAAGAGTGCCGGGTCATTGCGGCTTCGGGCGACAACCCCTGCAGTCTGGCGGGGCTGGTCCTGCGCAAGCCGGGCGACATTGCCATCAGCCTCGGCACGAGTGATACTGTTTTCGGGACATTGTCGGAGCCCCATCCTTCGGGCCGCGAGGGGCATGTCTTTGTGAATCCCGTGGATCCCGGCGGCTACATGGCGATGATCTGCTACAAGAACGGCTCGCTCACGCGCGAGGCGATCCGGCGCCAAGTGGGGGCGGCGAGCTGGGACGCCTTTGGCGAGCGGGTGGCCCGCACGCCACCGGGGAACGGGGGGCGGATCGGCTTTTACATGCTGGAGCCCGAGATCACGCCGCCGATCCTGAAGACCGGCATTTTCCGGTTTGGCGCGGACGCTGCCACCGCCGGGGGCTTTGCGCCCGAGGCCGAGGCCCGGGCGGTTCTTGAGGGTCAGTTCCTGTCCATGCGTCTACATGCGGACGCGGTCGGGATTCGGCCAGCGGGCATTCTTGCCACGGGCGGCGCGTCCGTGGATCCGGCGGTGTTGCGGATCATGTGCGATGTGTTTGGCGTGCCCGTCTCCCGCGGGGATGTGCCGAATTCGGCGGCCGTGGGGGCCGCGTACCGGGCGTTGCATGGCTGGCAGTGCGCCGAACGCCGCGGCTTTGTTTCTTTTGCCGACGTGATCCCCGCCGCGCCGGGGGTCGTCAAAGCGATGGACCCCGATCCGGAGGCTCATGCCGTCTATACCGGGATGTTGCCGCGATATGCGGAATTGGAAAAACAGGTGATGGGATAAGGATGAAGGAATGAGGTTATCATATGAGTGAGGAACGGATTGTTGTGTTGGGCTTGGGATATGTCGGGCTTCCCCTGGCGCTGGGACTGGCCAAGGCTTTTCCCGATGTGCTGGGTTTTGATATTCATGTGCGTAAGGTCGAGTCGCTGCGGGCCGGGGAGGATCCGGCGGCCGAGATCGACTCTCAGGAGCTGAAGAGTTCGACGCTCCGTTTTTCGTCCGATCCCCAGGATCTGAAAGATCGCACCTTCTTCATCATAGCCGTGCCCACGCCCGTGGATCGCGCCCGCAAGCCCGACCTGCATCCGGTTCGGGCGGCGGCGGAAGTGGCGGGCCGGGCGATGAGGCCCGGGGCGCTCGTGGTGCTGGAGTCCACGGTCTACCCCGGCGTCACGGAGGAATTCATGGGCCCCGTCCTGGCGCGGGCTTCGGGCCTCGTCCAGGGGCATGATTTCAAGTTGGGCTACTCGCCCGAGCGGATCAATCCGGGCGACAAGGAGCACACGCTGGCGCGGGTGATCAAGGTGGTTGCCGGGCAGGATGCCGAAGCGTTGGCGCGGGTTTGCGCGGTTTACGAAAAGGTGGCGCTGGCGGGGCTGCACCGGGCCTCGTCGATCAAGGTGGCCGAGGCGGCCAAAGTGATTGAGAACACCCAGCGCGACCTGAACATTGCGCTGATGAACGAACTGTCGCTGATTTTCGACCGCATTGGCATATCGACATCCGAGGTGCTGGCGGCGGCGGGGACGAAATGGAATTTTCTGCCGTTCCGGCCCGGGTTGGTTGGCGGGCATTGCATCGGGGTGGATCCGTACTACCTGACCTGGAAGGCCGAGGAGCTGGGGTACCATCCGCAGGTGATCCTGTCGGGCCGGCGGATCAACGACAGCATGGGCGCTTGGATCGCGCAGAAGACCGCGAAACTGCTGGCGTGCCAGAAACGGTGCATCTGCGGCGCGCAGATCGGGGTGCTGGGGCTGTCGTTCAAGGAGGATGTGAAGGATTTGCGGAACAGCCGGGTGCCGGACATCATTGCGGAACTGAAGGAATTCGGGGCCGAGTGCCACGTGCACGATCCCCTGGGCGACCCCGCCGAAGCGTGGGAAGAGTATGGGATCCGCCTGAGCGATCGGGAAGGGTGGGGGGCGCTGGACGCCGTCATCCTGGCGGTCGCGCACAAGCCGTATCTGCAGCTGCCGATGGGGGAGCTGCTGGCGGGGCTGCAGGAAGGCGGCGTGGTGGTGGATGTGAAGTCGGCGCTGGATCCGCGCGCGATTCCCGCCGGCTGCCTATATTGGCGGCTGTAAAGGCGCCGGGGTCACCGGGTCCAAAATCCATCGCTTGTTGTACCAGAACCACTGGCCGGGATTTTCCCGGATGGCCGCATCGAACTGGGCGAAAATCGTGCGGGTCATGCGAAGCAGATCCTCGTCGCGGTCCAGCGCGGGGTCCGGCCGGATGGGTTCGAGCAGCGTGAAGGTGTGGCGCGTCCAGCCCTGGCGCGTCAGGATGACCGCCACGATCGGCACGCCGGCCTGGCGGGCGAACAGGGCCATGCCCGCGGCCACATTGGCCGTTGACCCCAGAAAAGGGACAGAAAGAGCGGGCGTCGGGTTTCGCACATCCGGCAGGATGGCGAAGCATTTCCCCTCCTTCAGCCGGCGGATGACGCCTTTCAGCGACACGTCGCCGCGCACGAGGATATCGATGCCCGAGCCGGCCCGCTGCCGGTTGAGGTAGTCGTTGAAGAGCGGGTTTTTCTGCTTGGCGCCGATGGTGAAGAACGGGATGCCCAGGGCGTGGGCGGCGGCGCCGGCCAGTTCCCACGAGCCCATATGGGGAAGGGCCATGATGGCGCCCGTTCCGGTGTGGGCTTTCATGAATTCGAAAAGCGCATGGCCCCGGACGTGGGTATTGACCCAGGCCGCGTCGATCCGCTCGCCGCGCATCGACTCGACGGCCGTGAAGAGGAAGTTGCGGAAGGCCTCCCAGGCGACGGCCTCGGCCCGGCGGGCCGTCATGGTGTCCCCAAAAACGGATCGAATGCGGCGGATGGCCTCGGCCCGGCGGAAGCGCACGAGGTGGAAGCCGGCGAGGGCCAGGAGCCAGCCCAGGGCGAGGGCGGCGCGGTAGGGCAGGAGGTTGACCAGTTTCTTGACGGCGATCAGGGCGCCGTATTCGAGGCGGTGTTGGAGACGGATCATGGATTCGGGTTCCCGGTGGAGACGAGGCGGCCGCGGCTGACGAGGCGCATCAGGGGGCTTTCGGTCATTTCGATGGCCTTGACGGGGCAGATTTCGTGACAGCAGCAGCAGCCGATGCAGGCGGGGCCGCGCAGGCGGGGCACCTCGCCGGGGCGGTGATCGAGCGCCCGGGCGGGGCAGGCGGCGGCGCAGCGGCCGCAGCGGATGCAGGTTTGCGGGTTGAGGACCGGGCGCACCCAGAACAGGGGCGCGAGCAGGCGCACGAGCGCTTTTGGGATGAGCCGGTTTTTCCAGCCGCCCGGCAGGTTGAAGCGCAGGGAGCCCGGCGCGGGCGGTTCGCCCGCGAGGGTAAGCGTCTCGTAGCGCTCTTTCGCCAGGTGGCGGAACCAGGGGACCACGGAAAGGGGCACGTTCAGGGCCCGGCAGAGGGCGGCGTCGAGGGCTGCGGCGTCCGTGGAGGCCGCGAGGAACCCCAGCTCCACGGGCTGGCCGCCCGAGGGGCCGTTGCCATCCATGCCCACCACGCCGTCCGCGATGGAAAGGCCCGGGCGGACGATATCGAGGATGCAGGCGAGCAGGCGGCCCATGTCGTCGCCGCTGGGAAAGTGCTTGTGCATCGTCGCCTTCTGAAAGCCCGGCAGCGTGCCGTAGAGGTTTTTGACGGCGCCCGTGAAGATGGTCAGGGTGTGGGTTTTGACCTTGGGAAGGTTGACCACCAGGTCGGCTTCGAGGACGGGTTTGGCGATGACGAACGGGAATCCGGCGCAGGAGAAGGGGGCGGAAGGGGCCTGTTCGAGGTTGATGAAGGGCGTCTGTTCCTGTTCGCACAGGGCCTTGAAGCCGGTTTTTTCAAGGACCGCCTGGAGGCGCAGGGGGCCGGCGGGGCTGTCCGCCACGACCGGGAGGGCGCCCGCCTCCCGCGCCAGGCGGATGACGGCCCGGGCGATTTCGGGGTGGGTGGTGATGGCCTGCTCGGGCGTGGCGTCCGCCAGCAGGTTGGGCTTGATGAGCACGCGCTGGCCGGGTTTGAAGAAGCGGGCGGGCCCGCCGAGCGGCTCCAGCACCCGGCGCACGGCGGATTCGGCCGCTCCGTAGGAGCGGCAGGAAGCGAAGGAGACCGTGTTCATGCCGGGGGGGGTATTTCTATGGCGGGCACGAGGAGCCTGAGGAATTCGGTAAAGCGGCCGAGGGTTTCGGGGGTGTTGAGCGGCTCGCTGGCGGTAATGGCCACGTAGGCCCAGTGGGAGACGGTGTTTCGGAACAGGTGGTCGTAGGTGGTTCGGAACAGCCGCACGTAATGGGAGTGGGTTTCGCTGGTGGGGCCCACGAACCAGTAGGCAAAGCCGAACTGGCCGTCCGGCCCTCCCCCGCGGCGCGTGTCGAGCACCATCAGCGTCAGCTTCCGGTTGGGGGCGAGGGTCAGGGTCTGGCTGTGCTGCCGGTCGATGCTGGTCCCCTGGGCGGGCAGGCACTGCTGGGGGCGGTGGATGCTGCGGGGGTCCGATCCCGCCAGCACGATGGTGACGGAGTAGACGGGTTGACCGGGGGCTTGGTAGAGGCGTCGGGCGATGCGGGTGTCGGGCGGCAGCATCTGTTTTTCGCTGAGGGCCATGGGAAGGAGGGCGCCGCCGCAGGAGGGGCAGGTGACCAGGGCGTCCTCGGAGGGGACGGGGTAAGATTGGCGGCATTGGCTGTTCTGGCAGTGCAAAATGAGCTGCCCCGTGTAGGGGCCGAGGGTTTCGGGCATGTTCATGCGCAGGCGCACCGGGCCGGCCACTTTCGGCGGCGGTTTAACCCCGACCCAGACGGCCAGCAGGGCGCCGAGCAGCGGCAGGATCAGGTAGGGGATCCAGCGCGGAGCCGGGTAAGAAGCGTTGTCCATGCGGGTTTCCAGTCCTTGTTGATAAGCGAGGCGGCCACGACCATCAGGCCGATGGCGGCGAAGAAAAAGACGTATCCGGAATAGTCGTGGTAGTAGCCCATGGCGCTTTCCTGGCCGAAAAAGAAGGCCACCACGCCGACCATGACGATTCGCAGGATATTGCCGGCCACGGCCAGCGGGAAGGCCGAGAGGAAAAGAAGGAATTGGCGGAATCGGCCCGTCTGGGTGAAAAAGGCGTATGCGACCGTGAGCGCGGTCATGACGAGCACCGAGCGCAACCCGCTACAGGGGTCATCCACCTCGAAGCTGTAACCGGCGCAATGGAAGGCGGTTCCGGTGCGAAGGGTGGCGATACCGAGCCCGTTGAGAATACCCGCTGAAATCATGGAGGCGAACATGCGCAGGGGGAACGTCAGGGAGTCCAGAAAGCTCATGGGAATGCAGAAGATCAGATAAAAGCAGGGGAATACCAGCAAACGTGCCATGGGCCAGCCGAAGTAGGCGAACGGGGTGCTCCAGAGCAACAGAACGAGGGATAGCAGCGTCAAGCGTGTCTGCTGGCCCTGGACGCCGGCCCAGTAGAGCGCGAGCGACCCGATGACCAGAAAAAAGCCTCTCCAATCCGGAGCGGCTTCCACTGCCAGGATCAGCTTTCGTCTCAGCCACAGGGCGTAGAGGGAAACCAGGGGGATCAGCCAGCCGAACGACATGTCGGCGGCCACATCGGCCGACCAGCGCGCCGCCATCCAGCGGATGGCGGAAGGGCTTTTGGCCAGCTCCGCATTGCCGTTAAACCCGTATAAATAGAGGGCCAGCAGGGCCATCGCCGCCAGACTGTATGTGACGGGACGCCGCAACCAGGTCCATCCTGAGCAGCAAAATTTCATCCCTTAATAATAACAATTAAATCAGCACGCGTGAAGGTTAAAGAACGCGGCGCAGATCATTTTTCCGGATGAATGGAAGCCTGGATAACCCGGTGGAGAAGCCAGGTCTGCCGGAAGGCGCGAAAGGCGCTTTTCCACAATTTGAGGTTGGCGAGCGACGGTTTCCCCGTTTTCCGGTTCGCGTGAGGCACCGGGATGTTGACCAGGCGCAGGTGAGCGTGGACGGAGGCGCCCGACAGGATGAGGTTCGGGGCAAAGGTGTCATCGGGAAGAAGCGGGAGAAAACGTTCCAGCACCTCCCGGCGGAAAAGGCGGTAGGGCACGTTGGCATCCTTTACGCCGAAGCCGAAGAGCAAGCCGTTGAGGATGCGGGAAGCCCGAGTGATGAGCCATCGGTCCCAGGGCTGGTGGCGCTGATGCCGGACGGCGAACAGGGCGTCATAGGAATGGCGGACGGACCAGAAACGGGCAAAGTCCGCCGGGGGCATTTCATCGTCGCTGTCGCATTGGAAGATCCATTCCGCCTCGCGGACGGCCTCCCGGTAGCCTTGCAGGATGGTGGGACCGTGGCCGGAGTTGGGTTTAGTGATAATTCGGAACTGGGGATCCGATTCAAATGGTTTAAGGGCGGCGGCGGTTCCGTCTTTCGATCCATCGTTCAGCACGATGAAGAGAAAGGGCACGGGGATGGCGGACAAGGCGTCCCGCCAGGCCTGAAGAACCTGCGCGATGCAGGCTTCCTCGTTGTAAACGGGCATGACAACGGCCAGAGGGAGAGGCATGGTGGCTCCAGGATCAGTTTTTCAATGATTGTCGAATGCATTCCGCGCAAGCCAGGCCGGCGGCGATCGCATCGTCCATATCCAGGTATTGATAGGAACCCAGTCTTCCGCCGAAGTGAACCCGCGGCATCAGGCGGTTCGCTTCGGCCTGGTATTGCTGCAGCCGGCGCCCGTCGGTTTCCGTGCGCATGGGATAATAGGGCTCTTCATCGGGACCACTCGTGCCCGCGTATTCATGATCCACGACGGTTCGGCCGGGGAAAGAGCGCTCGGGCGTGTAGTGTTTATATTCATGGACGCGGGTGAAGGGAGCATCGGGATCGGCCATATTGATGACGGCGGTTCCCTGGTAATCCTCTGTGGGGAGCACCTGTCGTTCGAATCGGACGTTGCGCCAGCCCAGGGGGCCAAAGGCGCAATCGAAAAACCGGTCGATTGGCCCGGTATAGACCAGCTGGTCATGGGCCGGCAGTTGGGAGCGAAGGCGCAGGTAGTCCGAATTGAGCCGCACCTCGATGGCGGGATGATCCAACATGCGGCTGATCATCCGGCCGTAGCCTTCGGCCGGAATGCCCTGAAGCGGATCGTTGTAGTAGCGCAGATTGTAATTCAGCCGCACGGGCAGGCGGGCGATGATATCCGCCGGGAGCCGCGTGGGATCCTCGCCCCACTGCTTGAGCGTGTAGTCCCGGATGAACGCCTCGTAAAGGGGACGGCCGATCAGCGACAGCGCCATTTCCTCCAGATTGCGGGGCTGGGTGATGCCGGTGGCGGCGATTTCCCGGTCCAGCAAGAGGCGCGCTTCGGGCGGGCTCATCGCCGTCCCGTAGAAGGTGTTGATGGTGGCCAAATTGACGGGCATGGGATAGATGCGGTTGCGGTGGCGAATCCAGACCGTGTGACGGTAATCGTTGAATTCCGTGAACCGCTTGGCGTACGACCACACATCCGGAAAGTGAGTGTGGAAGATGTGGGATCCATAGCGGTGCACCTCGATGCCGCTCTCCGGGCAGGGGGCCGAGAAGCTGTTGCCTCCGATGTGATCGCGTTTTTCAAGAATGATGACCCGGCAGCCGTAGGCGGAGGCGCACCGTTCGGCGACTGTGGCGCCGAAGAAGCCGGATCCGATGATGAGTACGGTAGGCATGCTCACGGTTTTTTATCCTTGCCCGGACGACGGTTGTGTTTGAGCAGTCTATCAGAAAACCATTGCCTGCACACCAGAAACACGAAGCGGGGATTGCCGAGCAGGTAACGCTTCCAGAGCCGGCGCGGCTCCATGATAAGCCGGAACAGCCATTCGAGCCCCATTCGTTGCATGACACTTGGAGCTTGCCGGACAGTGCCGGCGTGGAAATTGAAGGCGGCACCCACGGGGATGAGGACCGGGGAGTCCAGGACCGGCCGAAAATGGGCGATCCAGTAATCCTGTTTGGGCGTGCCGATGCCGATCCAGACGATGTCGGGCCGGGCGACGTTTATGCGCGTCGTCACGGCCTGCTCCTCGTCGGGGGTGAGCGGCCGGAAGGGGGGCGCCCAGGAGCCGGCGATGATCAGGTTTGGAAACCGGGCGGCCAGCCGGGCTGAAAGGGTTTCGAGCAGTTCGGGGGTGCCGCCGTAGAAGTAGTGACGGACGCCGGAGGCCCGACCCTTGTCGCAAAGTGCCAGCATGAGGTCGGGACCGTAGACCCGTTTGACCGGCAGGCCGCGCAGGCGGCCCAGCCAGACTACGGGCATGCCGTCCGGCACGGCCAGGGCGGCTCCGTTGACGATGGCGGCCAGGTCGGGATTGTCGTGGCATTGCAGAATGGTGTCGGCCGGGCAGACGCTCAGGTAACGCGGAGAGCGTTCCGCCACGAAAGAGAGGACCAGGCGGACGGCCTCGTCGGGCGAGGTGGCGCTGATGGTGGTGGCTAGAACCGGGTACCGGGGCGGGAGAGAGGGTGTGGCGTTTTCAGTCATGAGGGGGGCGGCTCCAAAGCGAAAAACCGGTGAAGCAATTTTTCGTCTCCGTGAAGCCGTTCTGGAGCAGCCATTGCAGGAGGCGCCCGTGGGGATCGAAGATGTCGGGTTTGGAAAGTATCACGAAGTCGGGCGCCGGCCCGGCCGTATCGCTTTCAAAGGTGGCGGGATCTCGGGCGCGGATGGCGAACAGGTCCGTGCCGTCGCGTGTTTGGAGGCCGTAGCAGGAGGCGGTTCGCGTATCGGACGCCCAGCCGATCCTTTCGCCGCGGGCGGCGGCGTCGATGGCGTAGCGGGCGGCGCGGCGGTAATCCTCCTTGCCATGCCGGTCATCGAGCCGGAGGGCGGCCGAGGAGAAGGCGAGCAGGGCGGCCAGCAAAAACGGGACCGTTCGAGCGAGCGGGCGTAAGGCATTTTCCCGGATGAATTGGTCCGCCGCCCAGGCAATTAGAAGGGTCCAGGCCGGCAGCAGGGGCGCCAGGTGACGTCCCCAAAATGGAAATCCCGCGGCGCCCGCCGCGCCCATCAGCAGGCCGGCCGTCAGCGCGGCAACACCGGCGGCGGCGCCGGCCGCCAGCCGGCGCTCCGGGTCGCGGCCGCGCAAAAGGGGCGGGATCAGCAGGGCATAGAGGAGGGCCAGGCCGCCGAGTTGCCAGGCGAACGGCTTGAGCAGGGCGCCCAACGGGCCGGCTCCGGTCCGGGCCGCCTCGCGGATTTCCAACCGGCCGGGCCCGAGCCCGAGAAAGCCGCCCAGTTCGTAGGCGGCGAAGCCGGTGTTGACCAGGCCGACATTCCAAATTTTCGCGCCGCCGGCGCCGCGCAGCAAGGTTTGAAGGTAGTAGAAGCCCAACGGGGCGAGCAGGAGGGCGCCCGTGCCCAGCGCCAGCCAGGCGCGGGGGGAGGGGCGGGCGCGAAGGGCGATGAAAACGGCCAGCCCGGTGATGACGACCGCGATCAGGGAAAAGACGCCGACCATCGAGGCGCCGGCCGTGATAAGGGCGCCGGCGGCGAGGGCGGCGGCCCAGCTCCAGCCGCGGCCGCGGTTGGCGATGCCGGCCAGGAGGCCTTCCAGCATCCAGGCGGCCCCGGCGACCTGCATCACGTAGGGCCGCGCCTCGTTGGCGTAGTACCAGAGAAACGGCTGAGCGATCAGCCAGAACGGCAGGGCCGGCAGACGCAGGCGGCGACCGGTACGATAAAGAGCGCCCGCCGCCAGCAGGGTCCAGAGGATGTTCACGGCGCGCAAGCCCCACTCGGAGGAGCCCGCGACTTTCTGCCAGATCCAGAACGCCAGCATGCCCAGCGGCATCTGGGCCTCCGAGCCGGTTTCCGTCAGGATCCGCGCTTTAAAGGCGACGAGGGTCGGCTCCGAGGCGTAGAGCAGGGTCGAGGTTTCGTCGATCCAGAGGCTTTCCCCGGACGGCATGAGGCAGGCTAAAACGAGTATCGCGACAAGGCCCGCGATGGATGACCACCGTTTCATGGGGCCTCCGCGCATTGCGCCAACGCCTCTTCCATGCGCCGGCGCCAGACGGCCTGCGTGTATTCCCGCAGGTAGCGGGCTCTTCCCGCTTCGCCCATCTGGAGGCGTTGGTTGGGATCAAGGAGCAGGGTTTCCAGTTTGTCGGCCAGCGCCGGGGCGTCTCCCTTTGGCGCGCGAAAACCCGTGATGCCATCTTCGACGATATCCTTCAGGCCGCACCAGTCGGAGGCGACGACGGGAAGCTGCATGGCCATGGCCTCGAGGACCACCAGGCCGAAGGAGTCCGTCAGGCTGGGGAAGCAGAAGAGGTCGGCCTCGGCAAAGGCGCGCCATTTGGCCTCGCCGTCCAGATGGCCGGTGAATTCGATGGAGGAGGTGAGTCTGAGAACGGAGAGGGTCCGCCGGATTTCCTGGCCGTAGGCGGGAGTACGGACACCGCCGGCGAGAATGGCTTTGAAGAGGCGGCCCCGTTGGCGCAACAGGTGGAGGGCATTTATGAGAACGGTGATTCCTTTTTCCGGGGTGATCGCGCCGACAAAGAGGATGACGGGAATGCGTCCTTCTTCATGGCGGGCACGGACGGGAGAGAAGGCTTCCGGCCTATCAGGGATTCCGTTGGGGATCACCCGGACGGCCTTGGGGAGCATGGGTGCGGCATCGGCGGGGGCATGGGCGCTTAGGTAGATGGCCAGCGTGGGGCGGCCGTAGGCCAGGCGGAACCATCTTTTGCCGATGTCGGAGAGTTTTTCATACTGATCGGCAAGGCCGGTGATGTGGAAGTGGTAGACGGTTTTCGGGAAGAGCCAACGGACCATTGAAAGCAGCGCCAGATCGCGCAACAGGGGGATTCGGTCCGGCCCGGCGGGCGGATAATAGAGGATGGTGGCGCCCCGCAGGCGGGCGATCGTTAACCGCAGGGCCAGGGCCGGCAGGTGCAGAATTTTTCGGGAGCCGGGCTTGCCCACATCCGCGAGCCGGTTTGAGAAGGCCATCCGGACGTGAATGAGGCGGATGCGCGTATAGGCGCCATCCATAAGCGACTGGATCATGACGGCCTGGCCGTGGGTGGGTGGGGGGGTCTGGCCGCAGACGCAGATGGTAAGGGGTTTTGTGGCGTTCAAATCTTGTAATAGCTCCGGTACCAGTCCACAAAACGTTGTATGCCCACTTCGATCGGGGTGGCGGGATTGAATCCAACATCCCGGGCCAGGTCGGAGACATCGGCGCAGGTGGCGGGGACGTCGCCGGGTTGAATGGGCAGCAGGTTTTTGACGGCCTTGCGGCCTGTGGCTTTTTCGATGCAGGCGATGAAATAGCCGAGTTTGACGGGCGCCTGGTTGCCGATGTTGTAAAGGCGATAGGGCGCGGGGGAGGAGGCGGGATCGGGATGATCCCCGGCCCAGACCGGATTGCCGGCGGGGATGCGGTCCATGACCCGGACAATGCCCTCGACAATGTCATCCACGTAGGTGAAGTCGCGTTCCATGTTCCCATGGTTGTAGACGTCGATTGGTTTGCCCTCGAGAATGGCCTTGGTGAATTTGAAGGGGGCCATGTCGGGCCGGCCCCAAGGGCCGTAAACGGTGAAGAAGCGAAGGCCCGTGGCGGGAAGTTGATAGAGGTGGGCGTAGGTGTGGGCCATCAGTTCGTTGGCTTTTTTCGTGGCGGCATAGAGGGAGACGGGGTGGTCCACATTCTGATGAACCGAGAAGGGGAGTGCGCTGTTGAGACCGTAAACGGAGCTGCTCGAGGCGTAGACCAGGTGGGGCGTTTTGCTTTGGCGGCAACCCTCCAGGATGTGGGCGAACCCCGTGAGGTTGCTGGCCACATACGTGAGCGGTTTTTCGATCGAGTAGCGGACGCCGGCCTGAGCGGCGAGATGCAGGACACGGTCAAAGGCATGATCCGCGAACAGGCGGGCGATTCCCGACTCATCGGCCAGGTCCATCCGGATGAATGAAAAGCGGGATTGGCGGGCCAGAATCGCCAAACGCGCCTCTTTTAACTTCGGATCGTAGTAGGCGCTCAGGTTGTCCATTCCTACGACAGCATGCCCCTCATCCAGCAGGCGTTTGGCCAGGTGAAAACCGATGAAGCCGGCGGCTCCCGTGACCAGAATGTTCATGTCGAGATTCCCTTTGCCCGCGCGGATGCGGACGAATTTTCGTATTTAATCAAACCTGGCCCTATTTGACAATGGCAAAGGGGGTGCCGCCCAGGACATTCTGCCGCCTTGATTAAAGCGGCCCCGTTAATTATGATAAGCGGAAATAGGCTTGTGAAACGCCAAGCCGGCGCATAACTTACGGGCACGGAGTGTGTTTTCAGATTGCGTGGGACATGAGCAAAATAAAACAGCTGTACGAGACGGTTTACAAGTTTGAAAATGCGACCGATTTTCACTCCTATTTGCGCAACCGGGTTCTGGCCCGTGTGGTGACGCCGCATGTCGCGCGCGGGCAACACCTGTTGGACGTGGGGTGCAACGACGGATCGGTGATGCATTTTTTCAAGGGGTTGGGGTGTGAGGTCAGCGGGATCGACATCTCGGAGGTTGCGCTGGCCCGGGCTCGCGAACTGGGGCTTGCCGATGTGCGCCAGGGGTCGGTGGAAGAGCCGTTGCCCTGGCCGGCCGATGTTTTTGATATCGTTTTTTGGGGCGACAATGTGGAGCATCTCTACGAGCCGCTTTTCACGTTGAAGGAGATCCAGCGGGTATTGAAGCCGGGCGGGATGTTATGGTTGTCGACTCCCAATGCCGGGTATTGGAAGGCTCGGCTTTACGCCCTGATAAAAGGGCGGCCCATGCGTACGGAGGGGCATTCGAACCCGCCATGGGCCTGGGAGCATATACGGTTTTTCAACCAAGCCAGCCTTGACCTGTTTCTTGTGGCCGGCGGATTTGAGCCCGCGGCGCATTATGGGGTGGCCGAGTCAGGCCTGGGTCAGGGATGGGCAACCCTCGCGCCGGGATTGTTTGCCTCCACTCTGCTGGTCGCCGCAAGAAAGAAGAAATGAGCTCTTTGGAGCATGGCGCTGGGGCAAGGGGGGATCGGGCGGGATCGCTTCACGCTCAGGCGGGCGGGGAAATCAAAGTCGCCGCCGTGCGGGGAGCCGGTTTTGCCTTTGGCGGCCAGTGGGTTCGGCAAGGGATCGGGTTTGGCGCCACCGTGGTGTTGGCGCGGCTCCTGACGCCTGCGGACTTCGGGCTGGTGGCCATGGTCACGGCCCTCACGGGGATGCTGGAGATGTATAAGGATCTTGGTCTGTCCGCCGCCACGATTCAAGCGCCCCATCTTGAGGACAGCCAGGTTAACGATTTATTCTGGATCAACACCGGCTTAACCGTCCTGATCGTTGCCGCCCTCGTTGCCTTGGCTCCGGTCGTGGCGAATTTTTACGGACGTGCCGAGCTTGTGGCCGTCACGTGGGCGCTGGCGATCGGTTTTCTTGCCGCCGGCCTTTCCATCCAGCATTGGGCGCTGATGCGGCGGACCATGCGGTTCGGGATACTGGCCGTGATCGAGACGACGGGCATGGTGCTGGCCGTCAGTGTGGCGATCGGGCTGGCGGTTGCTGGAATGCGCTATTGGGCGCTTGTCGGGTTTATCCTGACGCCCCGGCTGGTCAACCTGATCGGGGCCTGGAGTTGTTGTGCCTGGCGGCCCCGGTTCAGCTTCAGTGGGGAGGGCCTGCGCCCGTTGTTTGGGTTTGGATGGAAACTGGCGGCTTGCAATGCGCTGACCGCCTTTGTAGCGGGCATGGACAGCATTCTTATCGGCCGCCTGGCGGGGGGCTATCCGCTAGGTCTCTACAATCGGGGACTGCAAGTGAGGGCGGTTTTTAGCGGGTTGATGGACATTCCCCTCAACTCCATAGGGGTGTCGACTCTTGCGCGCCTGCAGTCCCGCCCGGCGCTGTTCCATGACGCGTATGGCCGGCTTCTCTATTTGTTTCAGGCGGCTCTTGTGCCGTTTTGGTTTGTAACCCTGCTTTGTCCGGAAGTCCTGTTGCGCGTCATTTTTGGCGAGCAATGGGTGGCGAGTGCCCCTTTTGTGAGAATCCTAGGATGCTTGTTGTTGATCCAGCCCCTGCAAACCCTTCTCAATACGATGTTCGTCGCATTGGGGCGTAGCGGGGTCATGCTCGCGTGGGGCGTGGTCTTTTCCGTGCTGCTGGGGATCGGGTTTTGGGCGGGCATGCTGGCGGGCGGGGTGAAGGGCTTGGCCATAGGGTATGTGGCGGCCGCGGCTGTCTCTTGTCTCATCGGGTTGTTTTTTGCGGCCCGGGCGGGTGGCTTTCAAAGGCCATGGCCTCTCGTGCGCCCGTTGCTATTTCCTCTTATTTCGGGGCTGCTTTCTGCTATGGTGACGCTGTGGATGTGGCGGGTCGTGTGGTCTTTGGGCGGACCGTTTTCCGGTTCGGCTCGCGGCTGGTGCTTGGTCCTGACGGCGTGCGGCGTATACGGAGTGATCATGCTGGCCGATCTCAAGCGAAGGAATTTTATGGGATTATCCTGGCGCATGCTAATGGCAAGGCCCGGCAGTCGGGGCCGGCCCGAGGCGGATTGCCATGACTGAAACAGCTAAGCCGGTTGTTGCCGTTGTGGGCGGATCAGGGTCGATCGGGGGGACGCAGAAGGCTGCCGCTTTACTGGCGTGCGGGTTGGTCCAGCGGGGGTACCGGGTTCATTTTCTGTGCGAAACGACAGGTCCCTGGGTGGATTATGGCGAATCCATGGGCGTGCGGGTGCAGTTGGTTGAGCCGGGTCCCGGACCGCTTCTGAAGTTTCTTTGCGCCGTTCGTCCCGATATCCTTCATCAGCACGTTCCAGGCCAAGCGTTTGCGAATCCGGTCTATCCCGCGCTTTGGGCGATGCCGCCGGGTCCTCGGCCGGCGCTGATCGAGACCAACGTTTTCGGCTGGTTCGGAGATTCGGAGGGAGACCGCTGGACGGTCCGGCGGATGTTTGTTTCCCGTAGCAGTTGCGTGCAGGCTTACCGCCGGAGCCGGCGGCCCCTGAATCCGGACAGCCTGAAAGCGGTTGCGGTGCTATCCTATCCCGTCCTGGGGGTGCCGCCTTTGTCGCCGGCGGCGCGCGCCGTGATTCGGGAAGAACTGGGGATCGGGCCTGGGGAGTTGCTGGCGATCCGGGTCGGGCGTCCGGATCCCCGCAAGTGGACGGATTGGGAGTGCCGGGCTTTTTGTCATGCCCGCCGCCGGAATTCGCGTCTTCGTTTTTTGCTGGTTGGCCCACCCGAGGATTTGAGCCGCCGGGTCCAAGCGGGAGCGTATGGCCCCGGGATCGTTGTGCGTCCCGTATTCGAGGATAGCTCCCGGCTGAACGCCGTTTATGGCAGCGCTGATTGGATGGTCCATTCCTCGTTGTTCGGCGAGAGTTTCGGCTACACGATAGCCGAGGCCATGGCGCTTGGCCTGTCCGTCATCACCCTAACCACACCCTATGGCGATAATGCACAAGTGGAACTGGTTGAAAACGGAGTGACCGGGTGGGTGTGCATATCGGTCGGGGAGATGTCCCGCCGCTGGCTCGACTTGGCGGGCAATCCGATTCAACGCGCGGCTATGGGCGATGCGGGACGCGGGCGCATTGCCGGGTTGGCCGATCTGGATCGCGGGCTGGATGTTCTTGAAGCCGTATTCCAGGAGGCCTTGACAGGATCGACCCACCCCCTTTTGGCGGCCCAGCGGCGCGACCTTCTGGAGTTTGCCAGGGATTTTCCGGCCCGGGAATGGCGGGCGAGCGAGGGGCCGAGGCGTTGGCGCTCCCCTCTGTCCCGTATTTATGCTTCCTACCGGCACCTGCGAAGCGGTTTGCGCCGGCTGCTTGCGAGCCAAGGGTTCCAACCGGATCACGGGTCGCATCCCCTTATGATGAGGTCGCCTGCGGGGGTTACAGTAAACGAGCCGGTGCGATTGGCCATCCTGGCGGACGGGTCGATTGGCGGCATGCAAAAAGCGGCGGCCCGGTACGCGGTCGGCCTGGCCCGGGCGGGCATGGAGGTTGATTTCATTTCCACGGGCGAGGGCCCCTGGACGCAGCATTGTCTGCAGAACGGCGTCCGGGTCCGCGTGATACCGTCCAAGGCCGAGGCGCTCGCCAAGGCTCTCGGGGCCGTCCGCCCCCATGTGATCCACCAGCATGTTTCGGGGTATGACGCCAATAGCTTTCAGTATAAAGCCTATGACGAGGTGAGAAGGTGCCACGCGTTCCGCGTTATCGAGAGCAACGTGTTTGGCCGTTTGGACGATGCGCAGAGCGAGCGCTGGGTGAATTTTCGGTTTTTCAAATCGACGACGAGCCTGATCGGCGCCAATCGCCTGGCGGGCCGGGAGCTGACAAGCGCGAGTCTGGCCTCCCAGGGGGTGCTTTACAATCCCATCGAACGGCGGGCGCCCTTAACGGATTTGGAACGGCAGGAATTTCGCCGCGAGCTGGGGCTGGATGACGGGCATCGGCTTGTTGTGCGGACAGGGCGGCCGGATTTGCGGAAATGGGCCGATTGGGAATGCCGCGCTTTCCAAGCCGCCCGTCACGTGGCGCCGGAGTTGAGGCTGGTCCTGATAGAGCCCCCGGATTGGATCAAACGGCGCTTGGCCCGGGGATGGTATGGGCCGGGCATCAAGGCTTTGGCGATGACGGACGATTTTGACTGGCTGGCCCGTTTTTACCAGAGTGCGGACATGATGCTGCATGCCTCGTTTTTCGGTGAAAGTTTCGGATATTCCATTGCCGAGGGGATGGTCGCCGGCCTTCCGGTGGTTGTTCGTAGCACGCCTTACGGAGACAACGCCCAAGTCGAATTGGTGGAAAACGGGGTGACGGGATGGGTTTGCATGAGCGTTTCCGAGATGGGTCGCCGGATCGCGGATCTGGCCCGCGATGGCGCCGCCCGGGTGCCGATGGGCGAACGGGGGCGTGCGCGAATCCACGACTTGGCGGCCTCGGAAACGGGAGTGGCGTTGCTTCGGGCCGCCATTGACCAGACGCTTGAAGGGCGCCGCGCGGAAGTGCTCGATAGGCAGCGCGAGGGTATCCTGCGTTACGCGGAAGACGGCGATCGCCGCCAGTGGCGGTGTAGTGAAGGCTGGGACCGGCATCCGGCTGATTATCTGGCGGGCCGGGCGTATGCGCTTTACCGGACGTCGCGCGCCAAGGTCCGTCGCGCGGAGGATGCCTTGCGCCGGCTCGTGGTCCGGAGCAAGAACCGCCCGGAGAATGCCGAGTGAGCAAAATTCCCTCAATTGAATTTTCGCTCCTCCTGCCGTATCGGCGGTGCGGAGGATTTTGGGAACGCGACGGGGGCCTGCTGGCGCTGGAAGGAAGGCGCCAGGGGCTGCGCACCGCCCTGGTGTTGTTGACGGGTGCTACTGTCGAAGAAGAGGGCAAGCCCCTTGTCACGGGGACGCCGGCGGAAATGGCGGACCCGGACTGGTGGCGCTCCCGCGCTCCCGACATGGTTGTTTTGTACGCCTGGGGGATGCCGCGCTATGCCCCGGTTGCCAAAGCCATCCGCTCCGCGGGAATCCGCCTGCAGGTCCAGTTTGATTCCGACGGGATCATCAGTCCGCGGGTGGACGCCTGGCGCTATTTTTACACCATTTACTGGACCTATCGGGAGCGCGGTTTCAAGAACCGATTCAGGCTGTTCCCGTCCCTCACCGCCAGCCTCAACCTGATCTGGCATTGGGTCAACCCCCATGCTTACGACCGGCCCATGGTGAATCATTTGGAGCAGGCCGATTGGATTGCGTTGGAATCGCTTTTGGCGGCGCGCCGGGTGAAGGGCTTTCTTCGCCGGATGGGCCGGGCGGAGCTTGAGGAGCGTGTTGTGGTCAGCCCGCATCCGGTGGACAACCGTTTTCAGTATCGAGGCGGGGCCAAGCGCCCGAAAATCATCGCGATTGGGCGCTGGGATTCCCCCCAAAAAGATCCGGGTTTGCTGAAGGCAACATTACGAATTGCGCTGCTCCGCCATGCCGAATGGACCGCAACATTGATTGGGCCCGGTGGCGACGTGTTGACGCGGAGCATGCGGGGGTGGCCCGCAGCCCTTCGCTCGCGGATTCAGGTATGCGGCCGGCGTCCGCACGAGGCGCTGCCCGAGGCGTTGCAGGACGCCCGGATCCTGGTGGCCTCCTCGCGCTACGAAAGCTTCCACATTGCCGCGGCCGAGGCCCTTTGTTGCGGGGCTTCTGTGGTGGGTCCCGCCTGCCTGGCATCGTTTCACTGGTTTACCTCGGCCCAGTCCGGATCGCTTTCCGCCACCCGGCAAAGCGGGGATCTGGCCGATGCCTTGTCGGCGGAAATCCGGGCGTGGGAAGCCGGTCGGCGCAATCCTGAAGCCATCGCGCAACACTGGACGCCGCTTCTGAAGGCCGAGGCCTGTGTGAAAGCGCTTGTGGCGCGGCTTGCCGCAGCGTCGGAGCGTTCGAATCCAGGTGCCGGAAAAGGTTGTGGCGGATGAAAGTCCTGTACGATTATCAAGCTTTCAACGCCCAGCGAACTGGCGGGGTGTCCCGATATTTTGTCGAACTGATGCAGCAGTGGCGCGGTCAGGAGGATCTGAAGGCCGATTTGATTGCTCCGTTTGCGATTAACCGGCATCTTCAGCAAGCCCGCCGGCAATGGAGCGGAGTGGCCCGCGGCCTTCAATTGCCCGCCGCATGGGGACCGAGTCCCGCGCTCTCATTGGCCAATCGGTTTTGCTTTGTCCCGTTCACGGCCGGCCGGTTATGGGATATCTACCATCCCACGTATTACAATACGCTGTGGCCGCCGCCCCGTTCGCGGCGGACGGTGGTCACGGTCTTTGACATGACGCATGAACGGTTTCCGGAGTATTTTTCGAACCGGGACACCACCGCGGCGAGGAAAGGCCGGCGCATGGCTTCGGCTGATGGCATCATCTGCATTTCGGAGGCCACGCGCCGGGATCTGCTGGAGTTGACTGGGGTGCCGGCGGAGAGGACCGTTGTTGTCCCCCTGGCCACACGGATGGGGGATGTTGAGGCCGTGCCGTTTCCGGGGGGGCGTCCCTACTGGCTGTTTGTCGGATCCCGCGCGGGGTACAAGGACTTCGGGGTTCTGGTCGAGGCGCTCGCGGGGACGCCCGCCTTGGCGGGCACGGATATTGTTTGCTTTGGTGGCGGGGCGTTCACCGCGGAGGAGATGCGGAAATGGACCCGGTGTGCGTTGGGCGGCCGCATTCGATATGTCTCGGGGGATGACACCCGCCTGCGCGGCGTCTACGAGGGCGCGATCGCGCTTGCGTATCCATCGCGATATGAGGGGTTTGGGCTTCCGCCATTGGAGGCGATGACGGTGGGATGTCCGACGCTGACGGCGGATTGCAGCAGCCTGCCGGAAGTCGTCGGCGACGCGGGGGTGAGGCTGCCACCGGGCGATCCCGGCGCGTGGTCGACGGCCATGGTGCGAATGGTCACGGAAGGGGAATGGCGGGCCGGGTGGAAGCGGGCCGGTTTGAAACGAGCGGCTCTTTTTTCCTGGGCGTCCACGGCGGCGCAAACCCGGGAGTTTTATTGTCGAGTACTCGCCTGGCGGCGTTGATCAAGAGTGAGGAATCATGCGCATGAATTTAAATAGAATATTGCCTTGGATCGGGGTTTTGCTCATTTGGGGGGCCGTTGTCTACGGGGGGGCATCGGGGGCGATTTTCAAGGCTCTTTACGTGCTGGTCGGAGGCACCGTTCTGGCGGTGATGGTTGCCCGGCCCAATTTTCTTCTAATGGCAACGGTCATTCTGCTGGCGAGCGAGTTCAGACTGGATTTCTTGCCGTACCAGACGGGTCTGTATGTGATGATTGGCGCGGTTTTTTGCTGTTCGGCTGTTGCAGAAAAAATCCTGACCCGGGGGCAACCAGTCAGTGGCGACGAGAAAAAAATCATTTTTTGGGCCTTGGGCTTTGCCCTCGTGTTGATTGTTACTGCGGGAATACGCGGGTCCGGGTTGAGATTGCTGGGGAGCTACAAGTGGGGCGGGCGTCCCTATGTTCTTCTTCTTTTCGCCATCGCCGTGCTGTTTCAATCTTTGGCTGTTAAGTTGACGGGGTTGCAGTGCAAGCGCATGCTATACGGGTTTTGCCTGGCCGGATTGTTTCCCTCCGTGGCGGCGATTGCGATCCGGTATGGCGGATTCGATCTGTTAACCCGGTTTGTGATACAGTCGGACGAGCTTTTAAAATCCGCCCCCGGCTTGGCGGGGGAAGTCGATCCCCGTTACCGGCTGCAGATTGCGAATGTCGGTGCCACGTACATGTTTCTTCTCATGTGGCTGTTGGTATATCTAAAAGGTTTGCGGGGTCGCTTGCTGATGGGGGGGGTCGGCGTCGCCGGACTCCTGCTGACGGGTATTTCGGGCCACCGGATTTCCTTGCTTTATGGCGTTGTCCTGAGCACGGCCTTCATCCTGCTCAATGTGCGAGCCTCGCTGTTTTCCCGCCTGGTGAACGGATACACGGCGCTGCTGACGCTGACGCTTTCCGTCTTGGTGATGGTTTCATCCCAGTTGCCGGTGATGTACCAGCGGAGCCTCTCGTGGCTTCCTTTTGTGGATGTGTCTGCCAACGCCCAGATTGATGCAGCCGTCACCTCGCAATGGCGAATTATGGTGTGGAAAAGAGCCTTCGAGGAACTTCCGCAATACCTCCTGATCGGGAAGGGATTCGCCTTTTCCCGGGACGAAATGTTCAGTTATGTAAATTGGACCATGAACGATTACAGCTACGTTTTGAGCGTGCATAATTATCACAACGGACTGGTTCACATACTCGTCGATCTGGGCCTTCCGGGAATACTCTTCGCCCTCGGGTTCGTGGCCGTAGTCTATAAAAAACATTACCGGCTGCTGTCGGCGAACTGGAACAGTCCGATGTTGTGCCATTTCCATCGGGTCATGCTGGCAGGTTTTGCGGCGCAGGTTGTCGTGTACCTGGTTGTCGGCGGAAATGTCATGACGATGCTCACTTTGTTTTTCTGGACGATTATGTTGATGCAATTGGCCCGGGCAGACGCCGCTTCGGGCTCTTCGCCCGCAGCGCCCCTCAAGACCGTTTGACGCACAACCGCCAGCCCCAAGGGCTCCCCGCATGAAGTTTTCAATAATCACACCCAGCTTCAATTCCGGCCGGTACCTGCCGTTGGCGGCCGCTTCCGTGGCGGACCAGGCCGGAGTCCCGGTCGAGCACATTGTGGCGGATGGCGGCTCAACGGATGGGACCCGGGCGTGGTTGGAGTCCCAGGCGGGCCTGCGCTGGATCAGCGAACGGGATGCGGGCATGTACGACGCGCTCAACAAGGGGATGGCCCTTGCCCGGGGCGAGCTTTTTGGCTATCTCAATTGCGATGAGCAGTATTTTCCTGGAACGCTTGCGGCTGTGGCCGCTGCGTTTGAGGCGAACCCCGATGTTGACCTTCTTTATGGCGACATGCTGCTGGTGGGGCCCGATGGGCGGTTGCTCGCTTTCCGGAAATCCTATCCCTTGCGGTGGCCCTATGTCGCGGCGGCCCATCTCTATGTTCCCAGTTGTGCGCTGTTCTGGCGTCGCCGGGTATTTGACGGGGGGATTGCCTTCGACATGCGGTGGCGCATCCAGGGCGACGCCGATTTCGTGGTGAGGATGTTGCGCGCGGGCTACCGCGGCCTTCATCTTACCCGTTACTTGGCCGCCTTTACGCTGGGCGACACCAATCTGGGCAACACGCCCTCCGCGCGCGCCGAAATGCTGGCGGCGCGGGCCGAAGCGCCCTGGTGGATCCGGCATTTCCGCATCGGGTGGGACGGGGCACGCCGGATCGAGAAAATGCTGAGCGGCGCCCATCGCCAACGATTCCCGATTGACTACGAAATTTTCACGCCCGCCAGCCTGCCCAACCGTATCCGGCTCACCGCCGCGCAGGGAACTTCCCGGTGGCCGTGCTGAGCAAAAGAAGCGCCAGGCCGGTTATGGCGGCGGCGATTCCCGCTCCAAGAAAACGAGGGCGGTAGGCTAGGACGAGACGCTTCGCGTTGGCCGGAATTTCGATCCGGCTGAAACAGGGGGCCGCCTTTTCAATTGGCACGCGACGGCCATCGAGTTCCGCCCGCCAGCCCGGGAAGTAGGAGTCCGTCCGTAGCAGGCTGCCGGCTTCGCCGGGTTGGAAATCCAATTCGATTCGGTTAAGCGACTCCCGCGCGACCCGCACCCGGTTTTGTCCGGGACCGGTTATTTGAAATCGCGCCAGCCCGGGGATATCCCGTCGGGTGAGATTACCATGGTCCTGCAGCCGCTCCCGGGATTCATAAACCCAATCGGCCAGCCTGCCGTGCTGGTTCTCTTTCTCGGCGTCGCTCATCAGCGCTAGGCTCTTCGGCCGCAAGGCGGAATAGCCGTGCACCACATGGACACGGGACAAATGTCCCATGGCGAAGGGGAACAGCTGGTCATGCGGCCCCGGTGCAATTTCGAAAAGCCGATAGGACTGCTCATTCAAAACGCGCCGCACCATCTGCTGTTCGGGGCCTCCGGCCCGGAGCCGGTTCCACTGTTCCATCGGGGCGTGGGGAATAAAACGCTCAGCAAAAATCAAAAGCGGAACAAGGTTTATTCCCAGCAGCCAATAGGCCGCCCCGCCCATTAGATTCACTCGGCCCGGCTTCCAGAGAAGCAGAGCAAGCAGGCACACGCTGAGGCAGCCGAAAACAACTTCGGGGTTTCGGAACGAAGCTTCGTTCGGAAGATTTCGGACCTGAAACTCCCGCAAACGGGGCGCGTCGTCGATGGATGAGGCGCTTTTCCTGCTTTCAACGAAGCGCGCGATTTCCGGCAGCCACCGGGGTAAGACCGCAAAAGAGACGGCGTTGACGGTTACGACGAGCATCGCTGTACCTAAAAGAAGTCCAAGGCCACAACGTATCCGCCTCTCGCGGCTGTCACATAAGTCCTCGAAGCCCGCTGCGGCCAAAAGGATCAGGCCCATCACCGCCAATGGGGCGACCCGGAGGTAGACCAGGTTGATGATCGGTGTTGATATAAGGACCAAATAGCCCACCGCCAGGATGCGCGCAGTCCGAAGGTGAGGGAGCGTGCCCGGCCGCCGATCCCCCCGGAAAAAGCCCCAGCCGGAGAGTAATATTCCGACGCATCCGATCCACGGCGTAAAGCCGATGGCTGTCTGCCCGAAAAACTTGCTCAAATCAAACGTTCGAAACGTGCCAAGTCCCCAGGGGAAAACGGAACTGGCCGATGCAAGTCCGGTCACCCACCCGAACCGGCCGAAATGCGGATTCAGGGGTCTTGAGCCCAGCAGGAAAAGTTCAAGCTGTCCGGACAGCACCGGCATGGCCAGAAGGGCCCCGATCAAACCCGAGCCGCCCATGAGGAGGATCGCGCGTTTCCACAAGGCCCAACTGGTCCCGGCGTAGCCGGCGGCAAAGGCGCACGAAAAGAGGATCAGGTAGGTGTGGGACTGGAGATTGCCCGAATAAAAAATAGCCGCCACCAGCAGCCCTCCCGTCGGCAGGCTCCAGCGGGCGTGGGATCGCATGCCCGCATCCCAGGTCGTCCAAAGAAAAGGAAAATAAAGGAACGACCCTTGTATCCAGGGATGTCCGAAAAACAGGCTGAAGCATCCGGCAAACTGGTAGGTGACGGCGAAGAACACACAGGTCCAAAAGCGGAAGCCCAATCGGGTCAGAAGCCAGGCCATTCCGGCTCCGGTCAGGATGAAATGGAGGATCCTGGTCCAGTTGTAGGCCCATTCAAAGGGCAGGGCGCCATAGAGAGCAAGCCGAACCGGATCTGTCCCGTTGATGTGCGCATCGGCCAGAAGCGGGCGCCCGCCATAGGTGTAGGGGTCCCACCAGGGGATTTCGCCTTGTTTCAGCGATTCATAGATGGTCTTTTGAATGGGAAGGTCGTAAAAGAGCTGGTCGATAATGTAGTGATTCGCCGGCACGCCCGTTGTGTGTGGGTCCACGAAGCGGTATTTTGAAAGCAGGGCCGGGGCTATATCCAGGGGTGCCAGCAGGGCTTTTCCCCACAACGCCTCACGGAAGACAAAGAGGCAGGCCAGCGCTTCAAGTAAGCAGAACCAAAGTAGGGCTTTTCCTTTCATCGGCAAGCCCGGGCTACGGCAATCAGGCTTTGCCCCAGGGGCGGACGGCACACTCGGGCCTCGACGCCATGGGTCACGGGAAAAATAACCCGGTCAAAAAAACGGACCGAACTCGGGTCAAAGTGTCGTTTTTTGAGAACACAAAAATTGAGCCACCACGCGAAGTACCCGGCAAAATTAAAATAGCTTAGCCTCTCAATTTCGAATCCCGCTTGGTGAAGCGCCCGGTCCAGGTTGGACTTCGAGTACCGACGAAAATGCCCGAAGTCGCGGTCGATCGGCGCAAACAGCTCCTGCCGGGCCGGCACAAAAAGGCAGAGATGGCCGCCGGTTTTGGAAAGGCGTTCGCGATACTTGGCCAATTCGACTTCGTCCTCGCGGATATGTTCGAGAACGTTAACGCTGAGAATCGCATCCCAATCCGATTCTGCCGGCAGATCGTCGATCACGCCCTCAACCAAGGTGAATAAAGGGTGCAAGTCCCGGAATTTTTGGCAGAGACGCCCCTCCGGCTCGACCGAGACAAGGTTCCGGACCGGTTCAAGCGCCCGGATGGATTCGGAGAACTGGCCGATTCCGGCCCCGATTTCGGCGACGTTTCCTTTCAGAAAAGGCCGGAATTCGGCCACCAGGGCCGCGCGGTAGTTTCGCGCCGAGCTCAGCGCGGCGAACTCGAAATCTTCCGTATGCGAACCTTCCCGGGTCTTTTCCATTACCGCGCGCCCCGTAGGAGGTTGTATTTGAGGATGCAACGGATGGCGCTGATTCCGTCGCGCCATCCGATTTTCTTCCCCTCCGCATAAGTCCGGCCGTAGTAAGAGATGGCCACCTCATAAATGCGGACATTCAACCGGCTGACCTTGGCCGTGATCTCGGGCTCAAATCCAAACCGGTTTTCCTCAAGGTGAATGGCTTGAATGATCTCGCGGCGAAAGGCCTTATAGCAGGTCTCCATGTCGGAGATGTTGAGATTGGTGAACATATTGGAAAGGGTTGTCAGCAACTTGTTGCCGAGGGAGTGCCAGTAGTAAAGGATTCGATGCGAGCCCGAGCCCAGGAACCGCGACCCATAAACCACATCCGCCCGTCCCAGGAGGATCGGCTTTAACAGCAGAAAGTATTCCTCGGGATCGTATTCCAAGTCGGCATCCTGGATCAGAACAATCGGCGCGGTTGCTTGCTCAAAGCCTGTTCGAAGCGCCGCTCCTTTTCCCTGATTGCGGCCATGCTGGAACAATTTGATCACGGGGTTGTCGCGGGCCAACATTTGAAGGACAGGCCAGGTGCCGTCGGTCGAGCAGTCATCCACGATAACGAGTTCCTGCACGGGCCGTTGCGCCAGCACCATGCCGATAACGGCCGCAATGCTGGAGGCTTCGTTGTAAACCGGCATCACCACCGTGAGGCACGGCTCGATGTCCCGGTTGCTTGCGGCCTCTCGCACGTGTTGGGTAGACGTCATAACAGCGAAAAGCGTAGCGGGATTAAGGCGGGGAAGTCAAGAACGGTTAATGGGCTGTGATTCGACGGGAAAGGCCCTTTTCGAATTGTTTGTTTTTTCCTTGTTATTGGGGGGGTGTTTTGGTCATATTAATCGTTTGTGTGCCCTTATAGGAAGGGACGCCGGCATTTCCGGTGCCGAAGAACCGGATAGAGCCGTTCCGCCGGGTGGCGTGAACGGGTAAACAGT
This sequence comes from Kiritimatiellia bacterium, assembly GCA_046484345.1. Classification (GTDB taxonomy): domain Bacteria; phylum Verrucomicrobiota; class Kiritimatiellia; order CAIKKV01; family CAIKKV01; genus CAIKKV01. Next base: position 2,588 of record JAWOJA010000024.1, on the reverse strand, counting down.
CAGGCACAGTGAAGATATGGCGAAGCAGAAGACCGTAACCAAGAAACCTGCCGAAGTTGCCGGGGACGAAAGGGCCACCTTGTCGGCCATGTACGACGAAACGATGAAGAATTTCGTCGAAGGGTCGATTGTCCGGGGCAAGATTCTCGAAGTCCGTCCGAATGAAGTTCTGGTGGATATCGGATACAAGTCCGAGGGAATTATTCCGGCAGCCGAGTTCAAGAAATCCGACGACATCAAGGCCGGCGACGAGCTCGATGTCCTGCTCGAAGGCATCGAAAACGAAGAGGGCATGGTCATTCTCAGCCGCGAGAAGGCCGTGCAGAAGCTGCGCTGGGACAACGTCCTTCAGACCTGCAAAGAAGGCGGAACGATCATGGGCGCCGTGGTCAGCCGCGTCAAGGGCGGCCTGATCGTGGACGTGGACGGCGTGGACGCCTTCCTGCCCGGTTCGCAGGCGGACCTCACGCCCGTGCATGACCTGGATATTTACCTCGGGCAGAAGCTCGAGTTCAAGATTCTGAAGATCAACTCCGACCGCCGCAACATCGTGCTGTCCCGCCGCGAGCTCCTCGAAGAGCGCCGCAACGAGAAGAAGCGCGAGCTGCTCTCCGAGATCATGGTGGGCCAGCTGCGCCACGGCGTGGTCAAGAACATCACGGAGTTCGGCGCGTTCGTGGATCTGGATGGGCTGGACGGCCTGCTCCACATCACCGACATGAGCTGGGGCCGCATCAACAATCCGCGCGAAATGGTCTCCGTGGGCCAGGAGATCGAGGTCGTTATCCTCGATATCAACCACGAGAAGGGCCACGTCTCGCTGGGTCTCAAGCAGAAGACGCAGAACCCCTGGACCGAAATCGAGAAGAAGTTCCCCGTGGGCAGCCGCCTGCGCGGCAAGGTGGTCAATGTGGCCCCCTACGGCGCGTTCGTGGAACTCGAGCCGGGCGTCGAAGGCCTGGTGCACGTTTCCGAAATGTCCTGGACCAAGCGCGTCACCCGCGCCTCCGACCTCCTGGCCAACGGGCAGGAAGTGGACGTGGTGGTGCTCAGCGTCAATTCCGACGACAAGAAGATTGCGCTGGGCATTCGCCAGACCGAGGAGAACCCCTGGGACGGCGTCCGCGAGCGTTACCCCATCGGCAGCCGGGTGCACGGCAAGATCCGCAACTTCACGTCTTACGGCGCCTTCGTGGAGCTGACGGACGGCATCGACGGCATGATCCACGTCTCCGACATGTCGTGGACGCGCAAGATCAACCACCCTTCGGAAATCTTCAAGAAGGGCGACGAGGTCGACGCCGTGGTGCTCGAGGTCAATCCCGACCAGCAGCGCATCAGCCTGGGCTTCAAGCAGGCCGCCGAGGATCCGTGGTCGTCCATCTCGACCCGTTACAAGGTCGGGCAGAAGATCAAGGGTGTCGTCACCAAGCTGGCCTCCTTCGGCGCGTTCGTGCAGATCGAGGAAGGCATCGACGGCCTCGTGCACATCTCGCAGATCAGCGACCAGCGCGTGGAGAAGGTCAAGGACGTCCTGCGCGCCGGACAGGAAGTCGAAGCCCGCATCGTGCGGATCGACGCCGTGGACCGCAAGATCGGCCTGAGCATCAAGGCGGCCGTCCTGGCCGACGAGGACTTCAAGGTCAGCGAGGACATGCTGCAGGGCCTGAAGGCGGCGGAGGATCTGGGCGGACTGGCCGGAGCCTTCGACGAGGCCTTCAACCTCGGTGATGAATGGAAGCCGGGGAAGAAGGGCGAGTAAGCCTTTCCCCTGGTTAGTTGAGTTACCCGCCCAAGGCGTCCGGTCCGCCGGACGCCTTGGGCTTTTCTAGGAGGACCCTCGCTATGGCCAACGTGGTGGATGTGTTGCGCAGCCGCGGCTTGTTCGACGACATGACCAGCCCGGAGCTGCCGGCGTTTTGCGGGAAGCCCGCGGCGGTGTATGCCGGTTTCGATCCGACCAACGACAGCCTGCAGATCGGCAATTTTGTGACCATCATGGGCCTGGCCCATTTCCAGCGCTGCGGCCATAAGCCGGTGGCGCTCGTGGGCGGTGCGACGGGCATGATCGGCGATCCGAGCGGCAAGTCCGCGGAGCGCAATCTGCTGGGCCCCGAGCAGGTGGAAAAGAACCTGGTCGGCATCCGGGAGAATCTCTCCCGCTTTCTTGATTTCGACCATCCCACGGCGGCGGCCGTCATCGTCAACAACCACGACTGGATCTCGAAGTTCTCCTACATCGATTTCCTGCGCGAGGTTGGCAAGCATTTCCGGGTCAACAACATGATGGCCCGCGAGTCGGTGAAAAAGCGGATGGAAAGCGACACCGGCATCAGCTACACGGAATTCAGCTACCAGCTGATCCAGGCCTATGATTTCCTGCACCTTCGCGACGCCCTCGGCGTGCGCATCCAGATCGGCGGATCCGACCAGTGGGGCAACATCACGGCCGGCACGGAGCTGGTCCGGCGCCTGCGCGGGGAGGAGGCCTTCGGGAGAAGTTGCCGCAAAGGGATTAAAAGCGGGTAATTGTTTTGTTAATTCACTTGTAAAATCTGATCCCCGCCTTCCTTTCGGGGGTATTAAAG
>JAWOJA010000008.1:0-5545 GCA_046484345.1 Kiritimatiellia bacterium | reverse complement strand
TCCCGGGGGCTCCAACCACAACAATTTCCACCGGTTTGCCGCTCAGAGATCCGGGCTCCAAGCGCCTCTCTGTCTGTTTGTCTTTTCTTTTCATCCAATATAGAAAAGCAAATTCGGAGGAAATTGTCTATAAAAAAGTGTTCCGCCTGTAAAAATGGCCTTATTCAACCGGTAAAAGAAAAGACCATGGGTAATCGGCAGTTATCGGGGGGTTGATTAGCGGCTGACCGATTCACGCAATAAGGATCGTCGCCGCAGGCGGGAACGGGGATGCTGAGAGGCCGCGGCGGACTCTCGCCTGCGGAAGCCTCAAATACGCACCCTTATGCCGCGGACCCATTTAAAGCCGCTTATCAAACCCCCGATAACTGACCCATTACCACAAAAAAAAACAAGACTTGGGCATGCAATCCTGCCATAGTGCCCCCAAAACGATCAGGAACTATCCATGTACAAGCCCATTTCCGATTCCGCCCGCTCCATCGTGCCGCTCATCGACCACACTCTGTTGCGTCCGGATGCCACCCTCGTCCAGATCGAACAGCACTGTGCGGAAGCCCGGTTTTACGGCTTCGCCACCGTCTGCGTGTTGCCGGGACGGCTCACCGCCGTCGTGCGCGCGCTGGCCGGTTCCCCCGTCAAGCCCTGCACCGTGGCCGGCTTTCCCTTCGGCGCCCATTTCCCCTCCTCCAAGGCGGCCGAGGCGGCCCTCTGCGTCCAGCACGGAGCCAGGGAAATCGACATGGTCATGGCCGTGGGATGTCTTAAAGACCGGGATTACCCGGCTGTGGAAGCCGATATCCGGGGCGTGGTGAAAGCCGCTGGCCCGGAAACAGGGGTCAAGGTGATCCTGGAGACCAGCCTGCTGACGCCGGCGGAGATTGCGGACGCCGTGAGCCTGTCGCTCGACGCGGGGGCGGCCTTTGTCAAAACCTCAACCGGCTTCTTCGGGGGCGCCACAACCGAAGCCGTGCGCCTGATGCGCGAAACGGCGGGCCCCGCCGCGGGCGTCAAGGCCAGCGGCGGAATCCGCACCCTCGCCCAGGCGCTGGCCATGCTCCAGGCGGGCGCCAACCGCATTGGCACCAGCGCGGGCGTGGCCATCGCCTCGGAAGGCTGACTTTACCCCGAAACCGGGCGCAACTCGATCCGGCAGGCCTGCCCGTTCAGATCGCAGTCGCCGCCTTCGGAAGCCGAAAGGTCGGAGACAAATTCGCACGATTCGGTCAGGGTCTCCTGCCGGACATAGTCACCGTGAACCTCATAGGCCTGCCGCACGCGCGGCGTGGCCGCGCAGCGTAGCCGGATGCGCGTGGTCACGGCCAGATCCGCCGCCTTGCGCAGGGTTTGAACCTTGTTGACCAGCTCCCGGGCCAACCCCTCGAGCAGCAGCGCCTCGTCCAGCTGGGTCTCCAAACCCACCACAATCCCGTCACCCGAGGCCACAACCAGTCCCGCCAGGGGCTTGTGCTCGATGACCACGTCCTCGGGCCCGATTTCAAAGGGCTCGCCGTCAATCAGCACGGTGGCTTTTCCGCCGGCCGCCAGGCTTTCGACGGCTTCTGGGGATAACTGCTGAAGCGCGGGCATGGCCTTCTTCACCTTGGGTCCGAGCCGGGGACCGAGGCGACTGAACTGCGGCTTGCAGGAAAGGGCGGCCAAAGCGCTCTCGCGATCCGACAAGACCACTTCCTTCACGTTCAATTCATCGGCCAGCAAATCCTTAAGGGTGGCCAGAGACTCCACAACGGCCTTTCGGCGGCAGACCACGTGCAGCCGGGCCAGCGGCTGGCGCACCTTCAGGTCGTGCTCCGCGCGGAGCTGGCGTCCCATTTTGACAACGGCCATGGCCCAGCCCATCTTTTCCTCGAGGGCCCCGTCGCGGCCGGCCTCGTCCGCTGTTGGAAAATCGCACAAATGCACGGATTCCGGCATGTTGGCCGTCCGCAGCGCCCGGTACAGGGTCTCGCTGAGGAAAGGAATGAATGGCGCGGCAACCTGGGTGAGCTGCAGGAGGACGTGATAGAGCGTCCGGTAGGCCTGGATCTTGTCGGCATCGTCCTGGCTCTTCCAGAACCGGCGCCGGCTTCGGCGGATGTACCAGTTGGTCAAATCCTCGATGAACTGGACGAACGGCCGCACCGCCTTCTGAAGCTCGCAGGCGTCCATGGCCTCCGTGACCAGCCGGATCAGGGTGTTAAGTGAACTCAAAATCCAGCGGTCGAGCAGGTGAGGACTGTCGGCGGCGTCGGCCCCGTCCGGTTCCCAGCGGTCAATTTCCGCATAAGTGGCAAAGAAGCTGTAGGCGTTCCAAAGCGGAATGAGGATGTCCCGCATGACCTGCTTGACCCCCTCTTCGGAGAACCGCAGATCCTCGCCGCGCACCACGGGCGAGCCCAGCAGGTAGAGCCGGAGGGCATCGGCGCCGTAGGTGTTGACCAGCCCCAGGGGATCGGGATAGTTCTTCAGCCGCTTGCTCATCTTGCGGCCGTCTTCCGCCAGCACCAGGCCGTTGACGACCACGCTGCGGAAAGCGGGCCGGTCAAACAAGGCCGTGGAAAGCACCATGAGCGTGTAGAACCAGCCGCGGGTCTGGTCCAGCCCCTCGGCGATGAAATCGGCCGGGAAATGGCTCTCGAACCGTTCCTTGTTCTCGAACGGATAGTGGGCCTGGGCGTAGGGCATGGAGCCGCTTTCGAACCAGCAGTCCAGCACCTCGGGAATCCGCTTCAGGGTTCCGTTGCCGGAGGGCGCCGGAATCTCGAGAAGGTCGATGAAATGCTTGTGCAGGTCGGTCACTTTCTGGCCGGTCAGCTTTTCGAGCTCGGCGATGGAGCCCACGCAGACGCGCTCGGAGCCGTCCTCGCTCTGCCAGACCGGGAGGGGCGTGCCCCAGTACCTGTTTCGGGAAATAGCCCAGTCGCGCGCCTGTTCGAGCCACCGCCCGAACCGGCCGTCGCGCAGGTGGTCCGGGACCCAGGCCACCTGGCGGTTGTTGGCCATCATGCGGTCGCGGAGCCGCTCCACGCGCACGAACCAGGTGGAAATGCTGCGGTACAGCAGCGGGGTGTCGCATCGCCAGCAGTGGGGATAGCTGTGCTGGATGGTGCTCTGGTGAACCAGCTTGCCCTCGGTCTTCAGGCGCTTGATGATGGCCGGGTCGGCCTTCTTGACCTCCTGGCCGGCGTAATCCGTGATTTCGGCCGTGAAGCGGCCCTCCTCGTCCATCGGGCAGACGGCCGGGACGCCCTCTTTGCGCGCCGCGCGATAGTCGTCCTCGCCGAAGCCCGGGGCCATATGGACCAGCCCCGTTCCGTCGGTGGTGGAGACGAAATCCGCCGGCACCACGCGGAAGGCGCCTTCGGCCCGTTTGTCGGCAAAATAGGGGAACAGCGGCTCGTAGCGCAGCCCGGCCAGCTGCGAGCCCGCGAGCTCCTCGAGGATTTCGAAGGTCCCCCCTTTCTTGTAATACGCCGTCAGCCGCTCTTTCGCGAGGATGTACTCGTCGGCCCCGTCCTTCACCCGCAAGTAGGCGATCTCGGGCCCCACCGCCAGCGCCATGTTCGAGGGCAGCGTCCAGGGCGTGGTGGTCCAGGCGAGCAGGTGGAGGTTCGGCCGGCCTTCAACCTTGAACCGGATCGTGATGGCGGGATCCTGGACGTCCTGGTAGCCCTGGTTCGTCTCGAAATTGGAAAGCGGCGTCGAACAGCGCGGACAGTAGGGCAGCACCTTGCTGCCCTCGTAGACCAGCCCCTTGTCCCACAGCGACTTGAACACCCACCAGATGGACTCCATGAAGGCGGGGTCCATGGTTTTGTAGTCGTGGTCGAAATCGACCCAGCGGCCCATGCGGGTGACAATCTCGCGCCATTCGCGGGTGTAGCGCAGGACGATGCTGCGGCATTTCTCGTTGAACACGCCCACGCCCAGCTTTTCGATGTCCCGCTTGCCGCTGACCTTAAGGGCCTGCTCGACCTCGTACTCCACGGGCAGGCCGTGGCAGTCCCACCCGAACCGGCGCTCCACGTAGGCCCCGCGCATGGCCTGATAGCGCGGCACCACATCCTTGATGGTGCCGGCGAGCAGGTGGCCATAGTGCGGCAGGCCGGTGGCAAAGGGCGGGCCGTCGTAAAAAACGAACTCGCGTCCGCCGCGCCGCTGTTCCATCGAACGGGCGAAAGTGCCGTGGGACTTCCAGAACTCGAGCGTCTCGATTTCGAGGGCCGGAAAATCCATTTTTCTTGAGGGGGCTTTGAACATCGTCATCTTCTCCCGAACGCATCGTCGACGGCCTTGCGGAAACCGGCGGATCCATGTTTCAACTCGCGCGAACCGCGCGTGATCTTGCAGAGGCTCACCCGGAGCTCTTCCGCGATCCGCCGCTGGGAATGGCCTTCCCGGAGCAGCTTGATCAGCCGCCAGCGCAGCGCGATCTTGTCCAACTCGCGCGGCGTCAGGATGGCCCGGATAAAATCCTCCGCCACTCCGAAGTCGCCCAATTTCGAAAAGGCGGCCGCCAGTTCCCGAATCATGCTCTCGCGTTCGCTGGGGATCAACTCAAGCTCCTTCCACAATTCAATCTTTAACAATAGCGCATCGGGGGGGTACGATCAATCCCAAGTTACGGCATGCCCAGGGCAAACGCATCAAAAAACCGTTCAACCGGCCAAAAACTGGCATGGTTCTTGATCGGGCGGGTCACCCGGGGGCCTCCTACGCGTCCCGGCCGACCCGCCCTTCTCTCGGTCCAGGCTCTGCAGAAAACCTTGCGGCCTTGCGCCGCCTGGCGCTCAACCTGTTGAAACGGGAAACCACCAAAAAACGCGGCATCAAAGGCAAACAGAAGAACGCAGGCTGGGCTCATGCCTATCTGTTGCGCCTGCCGGGGCTTTCCGTGTTCCTGGACGGTCCGCGGGAGCCGGGGAACCGGACGGAAGCGTAGAGCCCGCCCGAGGCGAATACGCCCGGCGGCGGGAGATGGCGCGCGGGGGCGCGCGCCGGAAAGCCGCTCGCGCCCCGAGGGCAGGGGCGCATTAGCGGCGTACCGCCAAGACGGGCGTTTTCGACGCGGCTACGCCCCGCCGGAACCCCGTCAAGCATCTTTTTGCCGCGGGCTCTCCGCTTCCGGCCGGTTCCCCGGCTCAGGCGCTCCTCAAAAGCCATCCCGGCTGGCACTCGGTTTTTCATGCGTTTGCCCCGCGTGATACCGCCCCTGAACCACCGGCCCGCTTTCCTTTCAACCATCGCGCCCAGGAGATCGAGAAAATGAAGCCGGTCCGCCTTGTCACAATACAACCGCTCGCCCTTCCAGCGTCGCGCCGTAACAGGGTACCAGCCGCCTTTTAGCTGAATTCGCAGGGGGCTTGCCATGTCCCTAAACTCTCAGAATCGCACCTTCGCGTCAATCATTTTTGTCGTTTGTCGGGACTTGACCCCTATCATCCCTATCATCCCATGGCCGCGCATGGATTGACTTGCCTCCTCCTTTTCCATAAAATAACTGTTTCTTTTCAATCGGCCCGCGGACGCTTTGCGGCGCCGGGCA
>JAWOJA010000031.1:0-8343 GCA_046484345.1 Kiritimatiellia bacterium | reverse complement strand
GGTGACACAAAGCGCGCTCCTTTTACCGCCTTTACCGCGGCCGCGTCCAGCGCAAAGAATCCGCTCGACCGGACGACCTCCGTCTGGATCGGCCGCCCGCGCCCATCAATTTTTACCCGCAACCGCACGGGGCCTTCCTCGCCCCGGATGCGCGATCCCATGGGGTAGCGCGGGTGAATGGAAGACAGCGGCGCCGCGCCGCCCGACCCGCCGGAAGGCGGCCCCTCGGCCGGCGACAACCCGGGCGAAACCGACGCGGTGCCGTCAACCGACTCCGGCCCGACGGGCCCTTCCGAAACGGCCGAGGGCGCCACCGTCGAGGCCGCAGGTGCTTCCGGCGCCGGGGCCGGCTCCGGCTCCGGCTCGGCTTGAGGAACCGGCGCAGGCTCCGGCAGAGCCTCCGGCGGTACGGCCGGCACGTCGGGAGCCGGCTCGGTCAGCACCGGTTTCGGTTCCGGTACCGGCGCCACTTCCGGGACGGGCGTCGGCTCCGGCGGCGTTTCAGGCGGAGCCGAAGGCGCCGCGGGGGCAACCTGGACCAGCATCACGGCTATCGGCCCGTCAAGGGCCGGGCGGGCTGGCCCGGGCGGGCCTCCTTTTCCCCAGCGAAACCCCAGATGAAACGCCATGGCGTGCGCGGCCAGCGCCAGCATAAAGGCAGTCATCCAGCGGCGCGCGGTGGGATTCATGGCGTTTTCTTCTCAATCAGGAAGGAGACGGACTCCACCCCCTCAGCCCGGAGGCGCGAAAGCAACTCCAGCGCCAAACCCAGGTCGGATGCCCGGTCCCCATTGATCATGACAGGCACGTCCGTCCCCCGGACCTGCGTTATCACTTCCCGAACCGTCTCGTCCAGTTCCAGTGTTCGGTCTCCAATCATGAGCCGGTTGTCGGCGGTCAGGGACACAATCATGGGCGCTTTCTGCTGCACCCGCGCCTCCCCCTGCGGCAGGGTCACCCGGATGCCCCGATGCACCGTCATGGAGACCATGGCGTACATGAAAAAAACTAGAAGCAGGAACATGCAATCGATCAGGGGAACCATCTCGATGCGCGCCCGCCGCTCTTCATATCCACTATCGAGCCGCATGCTCCAGGCCCTTCCGGTAAACCACCTCAAACTGCGTCGTCACCTGCTCCAGGCGGCGCGTTTCACGCTGAATCCGGGAGATGAAGTAATTGAACGGCAGCAGCGCGGTCAGCGCGATGATCAGGCCCGTGGCCGTCGTGATCAGCGCCTCGGCAATGCCGTCCGCCACCCCGCGCGGATCCTCGATCTGAAGCTGGCCGAGCAGATCGAACGACTGGATGATCCCCGTCACCGTGCCCAGGATGCCGAGCAGCGGCGCCATGGTGATGATCGTGTCCAGGATCGCCATGGCGCTCTTCATCCGCGCAATCTCCTCGCTGGCCGCCACCTCCATGGCCTCATGCAGTCCGTGGTCGCGATGGATGAGCCCCGCCCTCAGCACCCGCGTCGGCGCGCAACAAGCCCCTTTCGCCGCCCCGATGGCCGCTTCAAACTCGCCTTTCTGGGTCAGCTCGATCATCCGCTCCAGCATGCCCTGGTCGCGGGTCACGGCCTCGCGAATCCAGAAGTATACCCGTTCGAAGACGGCCGTCAGGGCGACCAGCGAACACAGCAACAGAGGCCACATCACCGGCCCGCCTCGTTCCATGATTTCGATCATAACGCTCCCTTCAGAAAGTGGTGCTCAGCCCCACGCGCCAGTTCTGGCCGGGAGACGGATAATAGCCGTCCTCCAGGTATCCCTTGTATGCCACCGCGGCATACGTCTCGTCCGTCAGGTTCTCGACCCCCACAAAAGCCGAAAAACTTTTTCCCGCCGGCGCGTACCGCACCATCATGTCCAGCGTGGAATAAGCGTCCAATTTGTCCCCGGCGTTCGAAATATCGCCGCCGAGCGGACTGGATCCCGTGTAGTGTCCGGTCGTGTCCAGGGTCAGGTCCAACGGCAGCCCCAGCCGCAACGTGAGCGAAGCGAGATGCTCCGGCACCAGCGGGATATTCTTGCCGTCGTTCAAACCGGAGGTGAATTCCGCATCGGTCCACGTGTAGCTGGCCAGCAGCTCCAGGCGGTCGACCGGCTTCCAGGAGCCGGACAGCTCGGCGCCCTGGCGCCGGGTTTCATCCAGGTTGGCGTTGCTGTTGGCGATCGGATCCCATGCCACTTCGTCGCGCATGTCAAGCCGGAACAGGGTCGCCGCCGCACGCCACGTGCGATTCCACCCCAACTCGACGCCCGTTTCCAGGTTTAGCCCCTTCTCCGCGTCCAGATCGCGGAAAAATCCATCCGTCCCAAACCCGTAATAGCTGATCTGCTCGTCCACAAAAGGATACCGGTACACGCTTCCGGCCCGGGCGAACAGCTTGGAGCGCGACTCAAACGCATAGGTCACCCCACCCTCCCAGGTGGACCCGTGCTGCGTCTTGTCGTCGTCCACCACGCGCATGCCAAAGGAGTCGGCCTCGGCCGACAACCGGGCCTGCTCCACGCGGCCGCCGGCATGCACAATCCACTGCGGGGTCAGATCCACCTGGTGCCGCACGTAGGCCCCGACCGTATCCTTGTCCAGGTCTGCGGCGATGGTCTTGGAACTCCGCTCCGCATCGGTAAAGCGATCCACCTCGAGCAGGTCCTTGTACAGGTCCACGCCCAGCGTGGTGCGCTGGCTCAACCCGCCCCATTCGCCTTCCACAACGGTCTTGGGCTGAACCGAATAACTGTTCATCGTGTTGTCGCTGAACATGAACCAGCTGGCCACGTCGCTTTCCGATTCCCGGCCGGACCACCCCGCGACGGTCTCAAACTGCACGCCCTGTACCGGCCGCGCGAAATAATCAAGCCCCATATTAAGGTACAAATTGTCGGTCTTGTCGTCGGGGTTGTGGCTCTGCCGGCGGTTGTCCTTCATTTCCCGCAGGGTCAGGTCGCCGGGCAACTCGTAATCGCTGCGGTACCACGAACCGGCGATCGACAGGCCCGAATCCTCGGACCAGTCGTAGCCCGCGCGGCCGCCCGCGCCGTAGGACTCATAGCCGCTGCGGTCGCGGAAGCCGTCGGAGGACTGCCATTCCGCGTTCGCGGCGCCCGTCAGGGGCATCGTCCCGGCCGAGCCCGCCGCGCCCGCGCGGGCGACAAACGTGTTGTAACTGCCGGCGATAACCGAGAAATCCCGCCGGGGCTCGGCGGCCCCTTTCTTGGTGATGATGTTGATCACCCCCTGGGAGGCGTAGTCGCCGTAAAGGGAGGTCTGGGCCCCTCGCAACACCTCGACGCGCTCCACCTGGTTGAGCGGGATCTGCAGCCAATTCATGGCGGCCATGTCGGGGTTGTTCAACCGGCGGCCGTCCATCAGCACGAGCACGCGGCCCTGGCTGTTTTCGCCGCCGCCGCGCATCGCCACTTCCGCAACCGGACCGCCGCTCAGGCTGCGGACCTGCACCCCGGGCACGTCGCGGAGCACATCGGACAGATTGTTCGCGCCCTTCCTCTCGATCTCGTCGCTCGTCACCACCGTGATGCTGGCCGGCGTCCACGACGCTTCAGTCCATTCGCGGGTCGCCGTAACCACAATTTCGCTTTCGTTCGTTTTCGCCGCCTCTTGCGCGCCGGCCGTTGCCGCACCCAGAAGCACGATCCCCATCCATACCCGTTTGTTCATTCTGCTGTTCCTTTTTTTATTTAAGCTTAATGGAAAGACCCGCCGCCATGAAAAACACCTCGTCCGCCGCCGCCGCCATCCGCTGGTTCGCCCGCCCCATGGCGTCGCTGAACAAGCGGCCCAATTTGTAGGGCGACACCAGGCCCAATCCCACCTCGTTGCTGACCACCACAAAATCGGCCGGACACTGCCGCATGACGGCCAGCAGCGCGTCCAACTCAGCCGCCGCCTTCGCTTCGGCTTCGGAAGAGGACGCCTCTTCGCCCAGCGCGCAAATCGCATTGCTGACCAGCAGCGTCAGGCAGTCGAACAGCACCACCTTTTCGTCGCCCGTCAAAGCCGCCAGCACCTTCGCGCCAATTTGATCGGGCGCCTCGAGCGTCCGCCAGCCGTACTTCGCCCGGTCGGCCTGATGCCGTTGAATCCGCTCGCGCATCTCGGCGTCACGCGCCTGGCCGGTGGCGACAAACAGGACATCGCGTCCGCCTTTTTCGCGGGCCACCCGCTCTCCCATGGCGCTTTTGCCGCTGCGCGAACCGCCCAAAAGCAGCACCCATTTACCGCGGTTGGATCCCGCCCCCGCCCTCTCGCCGATTCCGCTCATGCGCCCTCCCCGACCGGACGGACAAAGGCCAGCGATTCCGCCAGGTCCTGCTCGTTGAATACTTCAACCGTTAAAATGCCGTTAAACCGTTCTTTCAGCCAGCGTACCACCGGCGCGCGGCGAGCCTCATCCATAAGAGCCAGGGATTGGTGATCCCGCGTACCAATGCCATGCAGATGCACCACCCGGATGCGGGAACACCAACGCTCCAGCAACGGAACCGGGTCGCGCTGCTCCAGCCATAGATGGCCGATGTCCGCCGTGCGGCTGACCGGCACCCGATCCAACACAGCCTCAAAGGCGTCGGGATTCCATTTCTCAAGGTTCTCCACGCAAAGCAGGCCGGGATCCGTAACCCATCGGCTCACGGTTTCCAACGCTTGCACGGCCTGGTCCTGCCAGATCGAAAGGGGCAGCGGATTCTCCCGGCAGGCGCCCCAGGGCGGCGGCAGCCGGCCGCCGTCCAGGTGTACGGTATACGCCGCCGGATCCAGCTCGCGGGTCGCCTCGATGACCTTGCGGGCTTTGATCAGCGACTCGTGCGTCGCGATGCCACCGTCGGCCAGCCGCAGGTCGAGCGGCAGGTGGACGGTATAGGTCAGGCCAAACCGCTCGGCCCGGTCGCGCAGTGCCCGGCACAGGGCCGCATCCGGCAGGTTGCTGCCATGGGTGTCGGTCTCAAAAAGAACCAGCTGAATATCGGAAACCCGGCCCGCCAGATAATCCACGTTGGGCAGAATCTCCGCCGGAATGATATAGGATGTGGTTCCAATCCGATACATGGCTTCCTATCCGTTAAACGTCACCGCGATTAACGCCGCCGTTTCCGCCGATTCCACGACGCCGCCCAGCACGTCGCCCGTCAAGCCGCCGATCCGCTGACGCGCCAGGTAGGCGAAGCCGAAACCCGCGAACAACGCCACCCCCGCCATCTCCATGCCGCGCCAGCCGCCCAGCACCGACACCACCAGCGCCGTCGCCGCCGCTTGGATCACGCCCTTCCCCGCCAGGCCGTCCCGGGCCTTCGCCCCCATGCCGCCCGCCTTGGCCAGCGGCAGGTTCGGGTCCGCCAGCACGAGCGCCAGGACCGCGCGGGCCGAAACGCACGCGACAACGAGGGGCCACAACTCCTCCATTTGCCCGCGGAACTGCAACCTTCCCATGGCGGAGCTCAGCACGTAAACGAGGCCGGCCCCCTTCGCCATCAGCAGCAGGATCAGCCCGATCGTGCCGAAGGACCCCATCCGCGGATCGGCCATGATTTCGAGCCGCCGCCCGCGCGAGACGGGGGTGAAAAAGGCGTCCATGCAGTCGCCCCATCCGTCCAGATGCAGCGCGCCGGTCAAGGCGACCCACGCCGCGAGTACCAGCACGCCGCCCATCATGGTGAAATCCGAAGCCTGCCCCCAGAGCCAGGCCAGCAGCACCAGCGCAATCCCAATAAGGCCCCCAACCGCGGGATACCAGCCGGCCAGCTGTCCCCATTTTAAATCAGGCTCCCAGGCCACCGGGACGGGCAGCCGGGTCAGCAGGCACATGGCCTGCCGACACCGGCGCCACCCCTCCGCGCCGGCGGCGGGTAATCTATTTGTCCCGTTTAATAACGATGGATTCACATCAGGTCTCCACGCGCACGCCGGCTTCGGCAAAGGTGGCCATGTCGCGCAGCACGGCCGCGGCGGTCTCCACCACCGGCATGGCCAGCACCGCACCCGTGCCTTCGCCCAGCCTCATGCCCAGATCCAGAAGCGGTTTGAGCCCCAGCCAAGCCAGCGCGGTATCGTGCGCCGGTTCGGCCGAACGGTGCCCGGCGATCAGGTATCCCTTGACGGCCGGATTCAGCACGGCGGCGACCATGGCCGAGGCGGTGGCGATGAACCCGTCCACCATGACCGGCACGCGCAATGAAGCGGCCTTCAGCATCGCCCCCGCCATGGCGGCAATTTCAAAGCCGCCCACTTTGGCGAGCAGATCAAGCGCATCCGCCGGATCGGGCTTGTTGACCGCCAATGCCATTTCGATCAGGGCGGCTTTGCGGGCCAGGGCCTCGCCCTTGATTCCCGTGCCAGGGCCGGTGAGGCCCCGGGGCTCTCGCCCGGTCAACACGCTCACAATCGCCGTGGCGGGCGTGGTGTTGCCGATCCCCATTTCGCCGCAGGCCAGCAGGTCCAGCCCCTTGGCCGATTCGGCCTCCACGCAGCGCATGCCGAGTTCCATCGCCGATTGCGCCTGCTCGCGCGTCATGGCGGGCCCCTGGGAGATGTCACCCGTTCCCGGGGCCACCTTTCCGATAACCAGGCCCCGCAGAGGAGGAAGGACGGACTTCACGCCCGCGTCCACCACCGTGACCCGCGCGCCGGCCTGGCGCGCCATAACGTTGATGCCGGCGCCGCCGGAAAGGAAATTAAGCACCATCTGGCGGGTAACCTCGGAGGGCGCAATGCTGATGCCGTGCGCGGCCACGCCATGATCGCCGGCGAACACGAGTACGGCTTTTCGCAGCGGCACGGGCGGCGGACAACAGCCCGCCATGCCGCACAACTGGACGCCCAATTCCTCCAGCCGGCCGAGACTCCCCGGCGGCTTGGTCAATTGATTTTGCCGGGCGCGGGCCTCGGCCATGGCGGCTTCGTCCAGTGAGGGAATATCAAGGCGCATCGGACTTCTCCAGAGGTTGGTTTGTAAAACACCGCCGCAGGGCCTTCACGCTCCGCATCACACGCGGCCCCGGCCGAAGAAGCTCATCCAAATCAAAGCCCCCATAAACGCGCCGGTGGCGAATGGCGGAAAGCGAGGCGAATGCGGGAAGACCGTAAAACCGACCGGCCGTCTGGACGGCCTCGCCGGAAAAAAGGCACAGGATGATGTCGGGATTCTGCCCGATGACCCATTCGGGCGAAGCCTGGAAATAGGCGCTCTCGATCTCGTCCCCGATATTGCGGCCGCCCGCCAGGGCCACCAGTTCGGAGACGAACGAGCCACGGCCAACCGTGTAGAGCGGATCCGCCCACAACGCAACGAAGACTTTCGGTCCCGTGTTTTTTGAAACCGCCACGCGGGCCTCTTCAATGTCGGCGCGCAGTTGGCGGGCGAGGGCGGCCCCCTGCTCGCGCCGGTCCGTCAGATTTCCAATCGCCTCTAGCGCCGCGGGAATGTCGTTCAAATGAAGGCACGGTATGTGACACGCCCGCAGACCGCGCTCGGCCAGGCGGACGGGAATGTCCTTGTTCAGCATGTCAACATAGAGGATGTGGGTCGGCTGCAGGGAGAGAAGAAGCTCAAAAGAGGGGTCCCCGTAGCCGCCCACTTCCGGGACGGAAGCGGCTTCGGCAGGAAAATCGCACGCGGACGTGCGGCCGACCAGGGAAGCGCCCGCGCCCACGGCGCACACCATTTCGGTCAGATTGGGGGCGAGGGAGACAATCCGGGGGCCGGAGGAAGGATTCTCAGCAGGAGCCGAACGGCGGCAGCCGCCGACAGCCAGCAAAAGCAATATAAATAGGATTCGAAAGTTCATCCGACTCTTCATTCGCGAAAGAGACCCGCAGGGGCCGGGCGTGGATTGTGAACGAAAACGTCTTCTGGCTTCCGGCTTCAAACCCGACCCTCTCCTTCCCATCCGCACCCGCGGACAGTGGACTGACGAGGACCGGTAGCCGGTTACAGCGGCGCGACCGCATCCGATTTTCACGGACTTCCGTTTTTCCGTTCACCGATAGAATGCTCAAACAACAGCTGAAGTAATAACCTATTTTGCGCTGGCACATCAACAACAATATCCCACGTGCAGTAATCGGTCAGTTATCGGGGGTTGATAAGCGGCTTTAAATGGGTCGGCGGTATAAGTGTACGTATTTCAGTCTTCCGCAGGCGAGAGTCCGTGATGCGGAGAGGCCGCGGCGGACACCGTGCCGGGACCGTCCGTCTTGGCGGTCGGCGCTATCCGCCCCTGCCCTCGGGGCGGGAGCGCCTTTCGCCCGCGCGCCCCCGCGCGGGCTCACCCGCCGCCGGCCAGTCCCGTCACGGGCGGCCTCTGGGCATCCCGAGCTCCT
>JAWOJA010000021.1:0-15313 GCA_046484345.1 Kiritimatiellia bacterium | reverse complement strand
CAAGACGCATGGGCCTTGGTGTCCGATGCCGACTACGGCACGGGCTGGGGATGGGCGGAAGGCGCGGTTGGGGCGATCGGTGTGGTTTCATTGACGGCTGATGCGGTGTTTAACTTTATACCCGGTAAGACAGTAGCGTCGACAGCGATCAAAACCGGAGCCAAAGAAGTGGCCGAGGCGGTTGGCAAGGCGCTGGCAAGGAATGCCGATGAGATTGTGGAGGCGATGGCGAAGAAAACAACCACTGTGCTAGGTTCCGGTGCTGACGTCGCGTCCTACGCAAACAAGCCGGGGTTCAACGTCCTTAAGATGGATCGAAGCTTGCCGATCGAGACTCGTAAGGCGATTAATCGGCAGTGGCTCGACGATGCCATAGGCCGCGGTGATGATATTCTGCTAAAGACCGATCCCATCAAATGGGATATATTTATGAGGGAGATCGGAAAGGAGTCGTTTTACAATGAAGTGGAACTTCCTCGCCTGCTTGAGCGGGGTGTTATTGATAATGTGATTCTTGGCTACTGAGAGAGGCGATTATGATCTCACAAGAAAAAGAAATTTGGTTTGTTCATCTTGGGTTCCAACCGCCATTACCGTTGAAAATTGAACGCATTGACAGATTTGGCGCGAATGTAATTGGTGGTAAAACAGGATTCCATTGTACTGGGCATGGAGAAACGTACTGGAGTAAGATCGTAGAGGTAATCAAGCTTGGATTCGTGCCAGCCGATGTTGCCCAGGACATTGGCCAACTTGGGAGTGATTGGTCTCCCCCTGATTCAGCGACATTAGCCGAGAGGATCAAAGGTGGGTTCTATAAGCTAAAAAAATATTGAGATGTCGCAAAGAGTTTGGAGGCGATTGGGGTCAAGTCCCGACAAGACAAACGACAAGCAGATACAGATCAAATTGACATCGTAAACCGGGCTTATAAATTAGATCGGTTTATGACTCCTTCGTCCGAACGAAATGAGAATGGGGCGTATTGCAGAACTGTAGGTGATTTTAAACGATAGCCCATCCTTACCGGGGCCGGGGGGCGAACGCTACGTTTCTTTGCCCGGCCGCCGGTTGGATTTTTGGGCGTGGAATCAAAAAAAGCTGCCGCCCTCTTTGAATCGATAATTTCACCCATTGATCGGTCCGCCGTCGGAAGCGCTTGTACGCGGAGAGTTGTTTGGAAAGCTCTTCGACACACGCCGCACGAACGAACCGACAGACGGGTTTGCCCCTGTAAACGGAAGAGAGCTTGCCGTAAGGGCCATGTCGAACGGGATGGTCGGGATCGGCGCATCGGCACCCCGGGCGGCCGCAGACCTGGTACTGCCGGGCGAGGTTCCTTTTAACGGGCCTACGGGTTTTGCGGCCGCTGCGATGCCTGGTCTTATCCGGTCCGCTTCACCGCGCCTCCAAGAGCTCTGCGCGCTGACGGTGCTTCGGGCGCCCGCGGGGCAGGTGCAGGAGTATCTGCGCCGGGTGTAAGACAAAAATCTGACGGACGCAAGAAAAGGCCCTCATTTTAGCAGTCTGTTGGACTTTGCCGTGACAGTCGAGCTGTTGATGCCTGAGTCTGCGCGAAGCAATGGAGGGCGGAGCGCTGCGCCGCCGCCATAGGGAGTTTCCGGCGTTTGATGGTGTTGCCGGTTGTGATGGCAAAAGCCCGCGGAGCGAGTCGCGTTTCCATTCCGGGACTGGCGGGAGCGGGCCCATTTAAGCCGCCGTGCGCAGGGGATTGTTGCAGGCGGCCCGAGCATCGAGCCAATATTTCCAAAAGTCAGACAAGCGGTGGCTGGCATGAATGCAGCGAAAAGCCAAGATGTTCTGTGCTCCCGGGGCACCCCAGTGCATGCCGGACTGCTTGCATCGGGCACCAATCACGGTTTTGCATCCGGCTTCGACCACTCCGGAACCGATAAAGAAGCCCGCCTTACGAAAAGTTCCATACTGCATGCGCGCGATGTTGCCGACAAAATATCCCAATTCCTGTTCCACGGTTGCGGCCCGTCGCAGGCCGGCCCCTTCCTGTCGGGTTTCAGCAATCAGTTTTGCCACCCCGTTTTTCAACAAGCGTTTTGCCCATTGGCGCAGGCGCGTCTTGTAATCGGGATGCTCCTTGCTGTCGAGCAGTGCCACAAGCGTCTGGCTGGCATGTTCCATGGCGTGAAAGAAATCCACGATCTGTATGCATCCCGGGAAATAGTCCCATCCCAGGCGCTCCAGGCATTCAGCGCCATCGACAAGCAGGACAAGCTTCTGGGCGTTTCCCATGCCCCGTCGGATAGCCTCTCGCCGCAGGCTGGGGGCGAAATCCGATATCGGCCCGAGAAACGACAGATAGCTTGTCGGGTTGTAGTCCCGCACCGGATGCCCCTCTTTATCCCGACCGTGCTGGGTAAAGACACAGCCAAGGTAAGCCTGGCGAGTTTTGGCGGTGCCATCGGGTTGCTTGCCTTTGCGCCCAACCAACTCGCTCTTGCGCATGGGCACTCCCGTCCCGTCGGCGCTGACATACAGGATCGGCGCCCGTTCCGTGCCCGGCACCGCCGCGCGTTCTTGCCAGCGTTGCGCCGCCGGCCCGAATCGTTGCACCATCCGCTGAATCTGGCGGGAATCCACCGTGATCCCGGCGGTCTCCTGCAAATGCGTTTCTGCCTTCTGATAGCAGACCTCGTTCGCGCCCTCCAGACAGACCACTCTGCTCAAGGCCGGGGTAAACCCGTTCTCCAGCCCCAGTCCCGCATCAGCCGGGTAGTGCCCGCACTCCTTGCCGGCGTCATGGTCGTCTATTTCCGCCGCAAAGGCTGGTTGTGAAGTTCAGCCCCGGACACCGTACGCCTTGAAGGGCGCCGCGCAGGGGGCCCCGATGGCAACATGCAACCGTCCCTCGGCGAGCTCGGCCACAACGGCGGCCGTAGTCCAGATGGGCTCTTTGTCCGGGCCGTGGCGGCAGATCGCCAACGGGCCATCCGTGTGGTCGGCTGCGAACCTCTTGAGCGTGTCCACGGTGATCCGGCCCCGTTCACCATCCTGAAGCCGTTGCGGGTTGGCCTGGTGCCGGTCGGAGCTTGGCCACGGGAGTGGCCGACTCTCGAACGGTTGTAAAGCCGGGCTCAAAATCGAATTGGCGTGGGCGAACGGCGCCCCCGAGACATCGCGCACGTCCACACGGCCGGCCGCGGTCTCGATGCACACCAAATGCCCCGATCGATCGCCGATCATCGTGCAGCCGTTGTCGAAGGAGAGCCCCCCGGATCGCGCGCAGAACCTCGTCCACGGACCGCTTTTCACTGACCATCGCCCGAAGGAGGGAAAGGGGCGCCGCGTCGGAGCCGGGCAGAGGGGCATGAAGCGAGTTGCAGGTGTTGAACAGCCCGTGCTCCGACAAGCCTAGGTGTGTGATCCAACCGGGATAGTTCAGCATCACGCGGGCGGGGCCGTCGCTGGTCAAGAGGCGTATGATGCGGTAACGCGACAGCGGCGCGGAGGTGTCCTTCGTCTGCCCCATCAGGGCGGCGCCGTCGCGGGTGGCCGTTGGCCCGCAGGCGAAGGCGGTGCAGGCGTTCCGGGCCAGGGCCGGGCCGGCCTTGGTGCCGCCATGCAACGCCGCGAAGAACATCCAGTCGTAGGCGAATCCGCCGCCGTCCGCCAGCCCCCGGATTTCCTCCAGGACGCGCGGCACATGTTCCCGGAACAGGGGTTCCCAGGCCAGACGCGCCCCCTCGAGCGCCGCGCTTTCCGATTCGCACCGATCGCGCGCAAACGATTCAATCACCCCGGCGGTTTCGGCCACGATTTCGGCGCGCAGGGCCTGTCCGTGCTGAAACCCGACTTCATAAGCCGCGCCGCGCCATTCGTAGAATTGATGCGGGCCCGATTGGCCCGGCTGTCCGCCGCCAGTCGCGCTCATGCAGTCTCCGCTCAGGCTTCCACTTCCCCGTCGCGCAGGTTCATAGGCATGGGGGCGGGCTGGGCGCAGGTTGTGCCGAGGGTGACGGCCTTGCCGGTGTCGGAGGCGTCGAGGAAGGCCTGCATGGCGTCGAGCACATGGGCGGCCAGTTCGCCGCTCGCGCGGTGGGCGCGGCCCGACTGGAGGGCGGCGGCCATGTCGGCCACGCCGAGGCCGCGGCTGTTTTCGGGATAGCCGTGCGTGTGCGGCACGCTCTGCCATTCCTTCGCGCCTTGTCGACGCACCTTGACTTCCCCGCCGAAGCCGTTGGGATCGGGCACGATGATGGAGCCGGTGGTGCCGTAGACTTCGATGCAGGAGTGCGAGTGGGCGCACACATCAAAGCTCGTGATGATGGTGCCGACGGCGCCGTTCTTGAAGTCCATCACGCCCGCGATGTGGGTGGGGGTGTTGACCTTGATGAGCGTGCCGCTCTTGGGCTGGCTGGTGATGAGGCGTTGCGGGAACGTGACGCGCGCCGAGCCGCTGATGCGGCGGATGGGCCCCATCAGGTTGATGAGGGCGGTGAGATAGTAGGGACCCATGTCGAACATGGGGCCGCCGCCGGTCTGGTAATAGAAGTCGGGATCCGGGTGCCAGCTCTCGTGGCCGCGGCACATCATGAAGGCGGTGGAGGCCACGGGCGTGCCGATCCAGCCATCCTCGATGAGCTTGCGGCAGGTCTGGATGCCGGCGCCAAGGAAGGTGTCGGGCGCGCAGCCGATGCGGACCTTTTTCTGGGCCGCCAGCTTGAGCATGGCCTTGGCCTGTTCGCGGGTCTCGGCCAGCGGTTTTTCGTTGTAGACGCTCTTGCCGGCCTTGATCACCTGCAGGGCCACCTCGGCATGGGCCTTGGGAATGGTCAGGTTGACGACGATCTTGATCTCGGGGTCGGCCAGGAGCTGTTCCACCGTGCAGGCGCGGGCGATTTCGAATTCCTTGGCGCGGCCTTCCGCCCGTTCGGGTAGCAGGTCGGCCACGACCGCCAGGTCCGTATTGGCCATTTTCTTAAGAGTCTTGCAATAGATGCTGGAAATATTGCCACAGCCAATGATGCCGACCTTTGTCTTCTTCATGCCTGTTTCCTTGGGGTGGAAAAAGCAAACTATAGCATGGCGCTCCATGAAGGCAAGTCGATGCTTTTCATGGACATGGGCGGGCGATACCCGATAGAATGAACGCTTCACAAGAAGCCCGCGGGGGCACGAGGAGTCGGCATGGACATTCTTTGGCTGAACCGGGACGAATTGACCGATCCCGTGCGGGGGTTCCTGGTGCGGTGGGGCCGCTTCACCGCCCTTTGCTATCGCACGACGCCCGACTATCGCGACCTGCTGGCCCAGCCGGCGGAGCAGTCGGCTCCCGTCTTCCGCAAGATCGCGCTGGGCTGCCTCAAGACCGGCCATTTCTCCGGCTGCCGCCACCTTCATTTCGAGTTCAACGCCATTGGCGTATCGCGCTCCGCCACCCACCAGCTTGTGCGTCACGAACGGTTCGCCCCGGTCAACCAGCAGTCGAGCCGCTATGTGGACATGACCGGCGCCGATTACGTGGTGCCGGAGCTGGTGTTCCAGGACCCCGAGGCGGCCGCCCGCTACCAGGCCTATATTGATCAGGCCCGCAAGGCCTACGAGGACCTGCGGCGCAACCTGGAAGCTCGCGGCCTGACGGGCGAGCAGGTCAACGAAACCGCCCGCATGGTGCTGCCCCAGGCGCTGATGACCGCCATCAACCTGGCCCCCACGTTCGAGTCGCTCGTCAACATGACCCACAAGCGCATGTGCAAAAGGGCCGAGTGGGAAATTCGCAAGATCGTGAGCGCCATGGCCCAGGCCGTCGGGGAGGGCATCCCCGAGCTGGCCAAACATTTCGGCCCCCCCTGCAAGTTCGGCAACTGCAAGGAGTCCAAGCCGTGCGCGGGCTGATTCTTTCCGCCCTGGCCGCGGGCGTGTGCGCGCTCTCCTCGGCCGCCCAGGAGACGCCGCCGCTCTTTCGCTTGCCGCTGGAATTTCCCGCGGCCGGCCGCGATCGGATCGCTTTCCAGGCCGCCGGCCCGGACACCAACTGGTCGCCCGTGGGGTTAGTGGCGGAACTGCCCGCCAGTTTTCTGGGGCCCGCCGGCACACGCTGGGTCTCGGTCGGCGTGGAGCAGGGCTCTCTCCTGCTGACCACCTGCACGGCGCGTGTCACGGCGGCCCTCCGGCCCGTTCCGGATTCCAGCGGCACGAATGCCCGGCCGTTCACGGTTTCCGCCTGGGTGTATATGAAAGACGCCACCTGGTTCACGATGGCGGACAAGGGCAACGAGTGGCTGTTTGCCTTCGACCGCCAGGACCGCCTGGGCTTCACGCTGGGCGCGGGCAACGGCAAGGCGAAGTGGTCGGTGTTCAGCCGGCCCCTCGGCGCCGATGAAGAAGCCTGGCATCATTATGCCGCCGTCGTGGCGAACGCCGGGCCGGCGCCGCGCGTGATCCTGTACCGCGACGGGGAAGTGCTTCCGGCGACGGTCGAAGCTTCTTCGAACGCGTTTCCGGGTTTACAAAACGGGAACGCCGCGCTGGGCATCGGAAGCGGTTCCGGCATGCGCCTTCGCAGCCGCGGCGCCTTGGGCGGTGTTGAGGTCGCCGTCGGAGCGCCGGATGACGCGGCGATGAAAGCGCTCTATGAAAAGGGCGCGGCCGCCCTGGCGTGGCGCCGGGCGTCATCGGTGGAATTGAATGCGGTGTTTCCGGGCGAGAAGGAAGTGGAGCTGTGGAATCCGGAGCCCTGGTACCGGGCCGACGCCCTTCGGTTCACCGTCACCCTCCCGGTCGGCGCGCCCACCAACTGCGAGACGCTGGTTTACGTCAAGGACTGGGACTGGCTCTGGTATCAGCACCTGGCACCGGGTTGCCTCGTTCCGGGCGCGAGCAATTCGGTGGTGGTGGCGCTGAATCCCGAATCCGAAGCCTGGACGCCGGTGGGGCACGATTGGCGCTGGAATTTCCGGACCCTTGCCGAACCGCGCAAGATCGGCATCCGGATCTTCTGCAAGAATTCCGCGTGGACGGGAACCGTTTCCGTGATTGCTCCCGAGGTGCGGATTCGGCCCCCGGTCAACACGCCCCCGGCCATCCGGGATGTCCGACCGGCGGCCGTCGCCGTGGCGCGGGATGGAAAATTCGAGGTTTCGTTCCGGATTACGGATCGCCATCTCGATCCCTTCGATACGAACGTGGTGCGGGTGGCGGGCCTTTTCACGGCGCCCGACGGCCAAGCGGTTGAAGTGGAAGGTTTTTATACCAGCGATTTTTACCGGGACGTGACGCCGGCGGGCGAACGGATCACGCCTCAGGGCGGCCCGTTGTGGCGCGTCCGTTACGCCCCGCGCCAGGAGGGCGTTTACGCCTACACATTGAAGGTCCGGGACGAAGGCGGCGAAACGGCCTGGGGGCCGGGGACGTTCACGGCCCTGCCCACCGGGACGGGCGGGTTTATCCGGGTCTCGGAAAAAGATCCGCGATTTTTTGAATTCACCGACGGGCGCCCCTATTTTCCGATCGGGCACAACATCCGGTCCCCCTTTGACACACGGCACGACACCGCTTTTCCGTGGGAACAGCGGTTCGAGACGGGGAGCGCCAAATACGCGGACTATTTTCAGGCCATGGCGGCCAACGGCGAACAGTGGGCGGAGGTCTGGTTTGCGTCTTGGTCACTGGGCCTGGAGTGGAACGAGCGGTGGCAGGGCTATCACGGGGTGGGGCGGTACAACATGCGCCATGCCTGGGAGCTCGACCGCGTGGTGGACGAAGCGGCCCGGCACGATATCCACCTTAACCTGGTGATCAACAACCACGGCAAGTTCAGTCTGTTTTCGGATGCCGAGTTCCAGGACAACCCGTACAATGCCGATAATGGGGGATACCTGCTTTCGCCCGATGACTTCTTCACCGATCCGCGCGCGATGGAAGATTACCGCAAGCTGATGCGGTACGTGGTGGCACGCTGGGGCTATAGTCGGCAGGTGTTCGCCTGGGAGCTTTTTAGCGAGCTGGACCTGGTGGGCGCCGTGAAGGGGTTTTATCACAAGTCCGCCAGCCGCGAGTGGCATCGGACCATGGGAGCCTACATCAAGTCGATCGATCCCAACCGGCATCTGGTGGGCACCCATGTCTCCGGCGACTATTCGCGGCAGGATGCGGGCATTATTGCCCTGCCCGAGCTGGATCATTGCCCGGTGGATGCTTATCACGGCAACTCGGATCCGGTGGCCATTGTGGAATTGATGAAGGCCACCGCGCGCCACAATAACCCGCTCAACAAGCCCGTCTTGATAACCGAGTTCGGCGGGTCGTCCTCGGCCGCCAGCCTGCCGCACTTGCGGGCAACTCTCCACGCGGGCCTATGGGGTTCCACGGGCGTGCCTTTGGGCGGTACGCCAATGTTATGGTGGTGGATGGCCATCGACGAACAGAACTGGTATCCCGTTTTCGGAGCCGTTTCCCGTTTCATGAAGGACGTGGATCGCCGCGACCCGGAACTGCTTTCCATCGACCCCGCCTTTTCGGGTACCACTCCTGCGGGCGAATTGGCGTGGGCCTGCATGCGCAGCCCGCGCCAGGCGATCGGGTGGGTCTGTCGGTCACGCGGTTTCGAACAGGCGGATTTGAGCGCACCGCCCGGCGTGACCAACCTGACGGCCGTTCTCACCGGGTTGACCAACGGGGCGTTCACCGTGGAATATTGGGATACGCTCAAAGGCGAGCCCGCCGCGCGCGCCGCGGTGGCCGTCTCGAACGGCGTTCTGACGCTCGCCTTCCCGCCCTTTGTGCGGGACATGGCCTTCAAGGCGCGGCTGGCGGAATAATCCAGGCCTATTGCAAGGCGGCCATTTGATCGTCATTTAGCCGGATATCGGCCGCTGCCAGGGTATCCACAAGCTGCTCCCGGGTATGGCAGCCCACGATGGGGATGACCGGGAACGGGTGGGACAGCAAATTGCCCAGGACGATTTGCGTGATCGTAAAGCCGGTTTCGGCCGAGAGTTTCACGACCCCGCGGAATCGCCGTTCGTTGGCTCCGGTCGCAAAGGCGCCAGGGATGGGCGCGCCGGCTTTGGCCCTTTTTTGGAACCAGCCGCCAGCCTGGGAGGAATAGGGAACGGCCGCCAGGCGGCTCTCTCCGTGAAACCGCCGGAGCCCCTTGTCCATGGCCACCATGGTGGGATCGCCCCCGGCTTTCGGACCGGGAACGGCGAGGCTCCATCTCATCTGGTTGCCTACGAAGCCGGGTAGCGCATGCTGCAGGGCGAAGGCCTGGGCCTCCCGGATCCGGTCAAGCGTCCAGTTGGAGCAGCCGAAATAGCGGATTTTTCCGGCCCGCACCTGGTCGGCCAGCGTTTGCAGGATCTCCCCGACCGGCCGGGTGGCGTCGTCCCGATGCAGCCAGTAGAGGTCGATGAGATCGGTCTGAAGGTTTTTCAGGCTCTCGCCCAGATCGAACTCGATATCGGCTCGCGTCACGCGCGAGGCCTTGGTCGCCATGTCGTAGTGCGCGCCCTTGGTGGACACGATCACGCGATCACGGTTTTTTCGCTCCCGCATCCAGCAAGTTTTTCGCGGCGGCGGCAAGCTCCGTGGTTTTGGCGGCCAATTCCTGTTCGCGGGCGCCCAGGCGGGCGGCTTTGTCGGCATCCGAGGCCCGCAGGCGCGCCGCCTCGTTGGTGGCCGCGGTATGGGCGGCCTGCAGGGTCCGGTGTTCCCCTTGGAGCTTTTCCCGCGCATCGCGGCCCGCCTGGAGCTGGGTGCGGAGCGTTTCCGACTGGGTCTCCTGCCGCACGGTTTTCTCGGAGAGCCGCGTGATTTCGAGCCGTAGTTTTTCATTTTGTCCAATGAGCCGGTCGCGGTCCTTCACCGCTTCCCGGGCGCCCTTCTGGCCGGCTTCGGCCAGTCTCGCCTCGAACAGTCCGGCGTGCTTGCGGAGGGCATCCAGTTCGGCGCGGGATTCGGCGAGCAGCGAACCCAGTTCGGCGCATTCGATTTTCAAGAGCGCCGTTTCCTTGGCGGCGGCGGCGCGATGGCGCCAAGCGGCCAGCGAGAAGGCCAACGCGGCGGCGAGCGCGAGCAAAGCAATGCCAGTTCCAATCTTCCTGCGGATCATGGTTCCTCCTGCCGGGGATTTTCCACCAGTTCGAACAGGCGCCACGGGCCGAAATCGGCCGTGTGAAGCGTGTTGGCGAAACCCGCGGCGTAGATGTCGCGGAATTTCCGGTGAATGCTTTCCGTGGCCCCGCGCCCGTCGGGGCGCGGCACGAGAAGATAGAGCGAGCGGCCCGCGTATTCCTTCGCGGCCCGCGCGAAGTCGAAATCCAGCTCCCGGATAAAGACCGGATCGTCATTGCCGTCCAGGATCGGGAAGGATTCGTAGCCGCAGATATAGACGGTGGGGAAGGGGGTTTGGGCGTCCACCGTGTCGCGGATTTCCGCCAGCATCCGCCGGTTCTCTTCCTGAAGGGGCGCCGGGCCGGGTCCCCGGGCGGGCTCCCACCCCGGCGGCTGCAGGATCAGCAACAGCAGCGGAATGGCGATGCCGCCAGCGGCGAGGCAGGCGCGGAGCGCCGATCGTCGTTCCGTTATGAGGGACGCAAGACGGGCCAGCGCCGCCAGGCAGAGAACAGTCAAGGGCAGCAGGATCACGGGGGCGTCCCACAGGCAGCCCAGGGCGTCGAGTCCGGCCGCCACCCCGGCCGCGGCGAAGGCCATCAGGGCGAGGGAGAGGCCCGCGAATTCCCGTTTCACCAGGGCGGCCGCCAGGAGCAGGGCGGGGAAGAGCAGCTGCAACAGCCAGGCGGGGTCGGCGGCGGGCAGCGCGGGCGAGGGGAAGGGCTGTGCGGCCAAGGCGTTCAACTGGCCCAGGCCGCGCAGGAAGTAAAAGGCATCGCCCATGATCAGCCAGTTGCCCAGGACCCAGAGGCCGACCCCGTAGACCCAGGGCAGCAGGCCGAGAATCACGATGGCCTGGCGCTGGCCCGGCAGGCGCGGGGCGGTGGCTTCATGGACGCAGACAAAGAGGGCGCCCGCGGCGGTCCAGCCCAGCATTTCGAACCGGGTGAGACAGAGCAGGGCGGCCGACAGGCTCATCACGCTGAGATGGGTGAGGCGATCCTCCAGCACCCAGCGGCACCAGGAAGAGGCGTAGAGGAGCGTGAAGCAGGCCACGGCGGTGGCATCGCCCCCGTCCAGGCCGGCCGTGATGAACGCGGGGTGCAGGGCCAGCCCGAGCACGAGGAGCGCGGCGGGCAGCGCGCCGACCCAGCGGAAAGCGGTGCGGCCCAGGACCGCGAGGGCGGCGAGGCCGAAGAGCAGGCTCACGAGCCGCGAGGGCAGGCCGGGCAGCGAGTCGGGCAACAGGCCGACCAGCGGCAGCCGGGCGATGGTGGGCAGCGGGGCGAACCAGAGGGAGCTGACGAGCCCCTGGCGGCCTTCGGTGGCGCCCTGGAGGAGCCGGCGGCAGAGGGCCTCGCGGATGACCGAATCGGGGGACAGCGCCAGGGAGTCGGCCGCCACCAGGCAGGCGATGGCCAGGCCGGCCAGCGCGGCGGCCCCGAGAAGGACGAGGCTAAGAAGTTTTGCCCGTGAGCCCATGGCGGGTCTTCTCCCATTTGAAGGGGTTTGTGATGAGCTGGCCGAGCGCGCGCCAGGCGGCGATGCTCATGAAAAACCAGTAGGGCGGCATGAGCAGCGCGAATTTGACGAGGTCGAAATAGCGGCGGCGGTAGCAGCCCAGGGCGCCGGCATAGACGAAGGCGAAATTGCCGAGAAAGAGGCAGAAGGCGCCCATCAGGAAGACGGGCGGCGGGAAGAGCGCGTCGAGCGCCTCGAGCCGGCGGATGAACCAGAAGGCCGCGAAGGTCCAGAAGATGGGGTTGGCCAGCAGGCAGAAGAGCATGCCGCCGACCAGCATGAGGAAATGGCCCGCGTTGCGCCACCCCAGTTCGCGCACCAGCGCGGCCGGGCGGCGGGTATGCACGAACCAGGCCTGCATGTAGCCCTTGAACCAGCGGGTCCGCTGCCGGATCCAGAAGCCGGGTTCGCCGCAGGCCTCCTCCCACGTGGTCGTGTCCAGCATCCTCGTTTCCCAGCCGAACCGGCAGATGCGGATGCCGAGATCGCAATCCTCGGCCACGTTGTAGGCATCCCAGCCCAGCAACTCGCGCAATGGCGCGGTTCGGAAATGATTCGACGTGCCGCCCAGGGGAATCACGGCCCCCAGGCTGGAGAGGCCGGGCAGGGAAAGATCGAACCAGGCCGAGTATTCCGCGCTGAAGAAGCGGGTGAGCACGTTTTGACGGGGATTGTAGAAGTTCAGCTTGGATTGCAGGCAGACGACTTTAGGCCCGCATTCGCGGAAAGCGGCCACGGCCTTTTTGAGCTGGTCGGCATCGGGCCGGTCCTCGGCGTCGTAGATGACGAGGAACTCGCCCCGCGCGAAGGCGAGCCCGATGTTGCAAGCCTTGGGCTTGGTGCGGGGGAGGGAGACCGGCACGACGGTGCAACGGAACTCGGGGGGCAGCGTGATGGCTGCCACGGCCTCGCGCGTCACGCTGTCGTCCTCTTCGAGCAGCAGCTGGATGTCCAGCTTGTCGCGCGGGTAATCCAGTTGGCAGAGCGAACGGATTAGCGAGGCGATCGATTCCGATTCGTGATAGAGCGGGACGAGGATGGTGAATACCGGAAGGGACGACTCATCCAGGGCGGCCAGTTTTTCGGGCGTAATCCGGATCTGCGACTGGTATCGGACGGAGCAGAAAATCAGGATCAGCTTATAGGAGGTGATGAGAATGTAGAAGAGCGTGACAATGCCCACGCAGAGCCGGCCGGCGATAAGAGGCTGCCACAAACCGAGCAGCAGGAAAAGGAGGACGCTCCCGGCAAGGGCCATCAATTGGCTCCGCCAGAAAGGCTTTACCGCGCTGAGTTCCGGCCGCTGGTGGGCCAGGGCTAGAGGATCAGGGTTCAGGGGGTGCTCCTTGCGTTTGGAGGGGCAGCACCTCGGCGATGCGTTCTGCCGCCAGTTTGCGGCCCTGCGTGGAGAGGCAGTCGGGTTGGGTCGGATCGAACAGGATTCGGCCGCCCGGAGTGGCCCCGGCGAAGAGGCTGTAGAGATCAACGACGGGCAGGCCGCGGGATTCGGCCACCCGGCGGATGGCCCCGGCATACAGACGGCTCTTTTCGGGACGTTCCGGAAAGGGCGGCGACGTCACCCAGATGACGGCGTGACCCGCTTGTTGCAAGCGATCGGACAGCACCGCCGCCTGGCGTTCGAACGATTCGGCCGCCAGGCCGGCGGCGCAATCCTGTCCTCCCAGGGCGAGGAGTAGCCGGGCGGGCTTCGGGCCCGCCAGCTGGGGCACTTCGACCAGTTTTAGAAGAGGCCGCCAGGCATCGGCCGGGTCGCGCCAATCGGAGAGGGGCAGGATGCGGACGGGCTCTCCGCTGGCTTCGCCGAGGAACTGGGCAAAGGCTTCGGGTCGGCCTGAAGGATCGGGCGCGGCGCGGGCGGTGATGAAATCGTCGATGAGCAGGACGGGGCTGTTCGACGTGGCGGCTGGCGGCTGGGGAGGGGCGGGAAGACGCGGGGCGACATAGACGACCTGGCGGCCGGTTTCGTCCGTCAGCCGGTCGATGGCCAGGCGAATCCCATTCGTCGGGTAGGGCGGGTGAAGAACGGTGAAGGATCCGTTTGTCAACGTGACGCCGAGGTGGGAGATCGACCAGTCGAGCCGATCGAACTCGCCGGCGGGGCAGGCCGCCAGGCCATGGCTGACGGGCGTGTGGGTGGGTGCAATCGCCAGGGTGCGGATCTCCTCATCGCCGTTGAGCCGGCGCAGGCGGGCGGTCAGTTGGAGGTTGTATTCGGCGGGCCAGTCGCCCTGGGTCATCAGGGCGGGTTCGAGCGTGTCGGAGCGGAACCAGGCGGCGGGCATGGGGAAGGGAAGGGCTGCCAGGCGGTACTGTTTGGGGATGAGATTGTCCCAGGCGACCACATGGCTCACGGAATTGATGAAGCCCAGCTCGTCGTGCACGGAGAGGGTCACCGTGTGGGGTCCGTTGTTGGTGAAGGTTTGGAGGACTTTGGGGTTCGCGTTGGTTTCGCCGTTTGGGAAAAGCCAGAGGGGTGAGAGGGGATGGGGGAGCCAGTTTTCGCTGCGATCGGTTAGGCGCACGGGGTAAAAAATGGGCGACAAACTCCGGAAAGCATAAGGCACGAGCGGTTCGGCATCGAACTGCGGTTGTAGCGTCCTGTCCCGGCGTTCGACCTTTTGGATGCCGGCCAGGCTGGGGGCGGTGAAGGCGGACCGGGGGATGGGCTGGAAGGCGGTTTCACCGGGGGGTTGCCATTCAAGAGTGAGGGGTGCTTGCCCCGGCCCGGCGGTGGTCAGGAGCCGGATGGCGGTCACGGCGGGCCCCTGGACCTCGGAGCCGACGGCGCCGTCGAGGAAGAGAAAGGCGTGATCGGGGCCCGTGGCCTGGAAGCGGTAGAGACCGGCGCGGGGGCAGGAGACGAAGGTGCGAAATTGCATGACGGCGGACTTGTCGTCGCGGGTCAGGGAAGTGGGGAAACTGGCCAGCGGCTGTGTGCGCCCCTGGCGCGGATTGTTTTGCAGCATGTACAGCAGGTGGGGCAGGGCGGTGGGCAGGCGTTTGCCGCGGGCGAAGGAAGAGACCGCGATGGGGTATTCGGCCTCCAGGGAGGGGGCGTGATCGGCCCGGGGCACACCGGCCGGCGCAGCGTAGGCCAGCACTTGCACCGGGCGGGGGGTGGCTTTGTCCAGTTTCACCAGAATGAGCGTCCGGTCGGCCGTTTTATCCAGCAGGCGCCAGGGGAGGTTGCTGTTGGCGGGGGCGGCGATCCGGACGGCATCGGTTTCGAACCCGGTGTCCGCGTGGTAGAAGCTCAGCAGGGCGCAGCCGTTGGTGCTGTCGGCGCAGGTGAAGAGAATGCGGCAGGGGTAGTCATCGTAGTGCCATTGCGGGGTGACCGCTCCGGTGGTGTCGGTGAAGCAGATGGCGGTTAAGAGGAAAAATAATAGACGGGACCACATAAAGCTCTGCCGGAGGGGTTGTCAGGCCAATAAGATAAACGCGCTGCCTGGAAAAAGCCATAGAGAAGATCGAATCATTTTAAAACAAACGCTTGGAGAGGATGGTTTATTGTCCAAACAGATCGATTAATTTCTTTGCATGACAGGCGCTTTCGGTCTATTCTTCTAAAATTAAAATGACATTCCGCATGGCAAAGCTTTTCCGGATATGAGAAAAACAAAACAGGGCTTCACGTTGGTTGAATTACTTGTGGTGATTGCCATCATCGGGATGCTGGCCG
>JAWOJA010000078.1:0-11134 GCA_046484345.1 Kiritimatiellia bacterium | reverse complement strand
GATGCCGTGGATTGTAAAGATTTGCGGTTGGCTGAACCGACAGAATACGGTAAAATAGTCGGCTTATGAACCTTTTCAGCAAATCCTGGCATCTGGTCAAAATCCTGCTCGATTACCGCAGGGGCCGCGAGGTCGCCGCCACACCGCCCATCCGGATGTGGATCGAATCCTGCGCGCGCTGCAACCTGCGTTGCACCATGTGCCCCAACAAGGAGATGGACGGCACCCTCAAGGGCAACATGTCGCTGGAGCTTTTCAAAAAGATCCTCGACGAGGCCGCCCCGTTCGTCCACGACATCTACCTCCACCACCGCGGCGAGCCGCTTCTCAATCCCGCGCTCTTCGAGATGATCCGCTACGCCAACGGCAAGGGCGTGCCCTCGCGCTTCCACTCCAACGGCGCGCTGCTCGACGCCGACAAGGCCGAAAAGCTGCTCGACGCCGGCCCCAGCCTGATCTCCTTCTCCATCGACGGCTTCGAAAAAGAGCCCTACGAAAAGGTCCGCGTGGGCGCCACCTTCGAAAAGACCTTGGAAAATGTCTTCCGCTTCCTCGCCATGCGCCGGGCCCGGGGGCTGAAAAAGCCCTACGTCGTGATCGAGAAAATCGTCTTCAACAACCAGAAAGAATCGCCGGAGTCGCGCGCGCGCATTGCGGAGCTGACCCGCCGCTTCCAGAAAGCCGGGGCGGACGAAGTGGTTGAAAAGGCCGAGTACGAATGGGCCGAAGAACGGCTGCCGGAAGCCGCCGCCACCCGCCGCCAGATGTCCAAATGCACCTTCCCCTGGTATGCCATGGTGGTGCTGTGGAACGGCAAGGTTACGCCCTGCCCGCAGGATTTCTGGGGCAAGCTGGAACTGGGCAATCTGGCCGCCCAGTCCATCCGCGAAGTCTGGAACGGCGAACCCTACCGGGCCTTGCGCCGCGCCTACGGCGCGAACATCAACACGCTGGCCCTGTGCCGCAAGTGCGACCGGCTCTGCCGCAAAACCGTGGGCGGCCTGCCTCTCCAATATATGATCACGTTCCTGACCGACCACCTTGTCGGCTACAACGCCTTCCGCCGTTGGCTGGGCACCGCCGAACGCAATTGACGATTACGCTCTTATAGCGCCGCCAGCAAGGCCTTGACTTCATCCGCCGGGTTGCGGGCGCGAATGGCGGCCATCCGCTTCGCCTGGGATTCCAGCATAGCCCCGCGCACATCGGGCCGGTGAATCGCCTCGTCCATCAACTCGCCCAGCAGGGCCGGGGAAAGATCGTCGTAGAGCAGCCCCGCCCCGCCCAGCGCTTCGGGCATGCCGCCGGTTTTCCGCGCCAATACAGGCACACCGTTCGCCATGGCCTCCACCAGCGGCAGGCAATAACCTTCATGCTCGCTGGCGCTGACAAACAGATCCGCCCGCGCGTAGAGGGCCGCCAGCCCGGCGGGCGAAGAGAACCCCTCGAAACAGACATTGGGGAGCCTCAACGCGTGGGCGAGCAGCCGCAGCAGGGCGGCATAGCGCGGACAGCTTCGCTCCGAGCCGGCGATCACCAGCCGGCTTTGCGGCCGGATGCCGCGATGATAGGCGTGGAAAGCCAGGATCAGATCCTCCACCCGCTTGTTGGGCGCCAGTCGTCCCACAAATAGAACCGTCTTCAGCGGACCCGCCATCCGGGCCAGCACCTCCGGATCGGGCGCGATCCGCCCCCGTTCCTCCCGGTACAGCAGGGGCAGCACCCGGTTATGGCGCACGTTCCAGTCCGCCAGCTCGGCCGCGTTGAAGGCCGAGGCCGACCAGACCGCATCGGACGACTCCGCCACCGCCCGCAGCGCCGTTCGGGCTGCGCGCAACCGGGCGGCCAGGGCCCCGTCAAACGCGTCGAAATAAGCCGCCGGCGTGATGTTGTGGTACCGCAGCACCCGCCGCACGGGGGCGGCCAGGAACGCCCCCACCGCCTCCGGCGCAAGCACGTCGTGCAACAGGGCGATGTCCCCGGGTTTCCCGCCGTAAGCCTCCAACGGCCGCACCTGCTCCGCCGCGGAAGGATCTGTATCTTTTATGGGTACAAAAATATCCGACTCCAGCCCCAGCCCCCGGAACGTCTCGCGCAGGAGCAGGGCGTCGCGGGAAATGGCGTCGCCCTCCGCAAAACCCGCCAGCAGCTGGTCCGCCCGGCGACTCATGGCATCTCCCCGGCGGCCGGATCGCGGCGCGCCTCCAGGGCGGCGATCCGCTCGCGCAGCTTCCGCAGCTCGCCCTCGTGCTCGCGCCGTTCGGCTTCGAGGGCGGCCAGGATCTGCAAGTTGACGGCGTTCTGGCGCACGGCGACCTGTTCGTGCTGGTAGCGCAACAGGCGCCAGAGGGTCGTTTTGATCCGTTGCATGAGCCGGCCGGCAAAACCGGACCGGCCCGGAATTTCGACCTCCGTCAGGCGCACGGCGCCGTGGGCGCGCAGAACCGCCAGCCAGCGGTCCCACTGCGCGGCCTCGTCGGGCGCGGTGCGCAGGTCCGCCACAGGCGCCTGCCGGGCCGCCTCTTCGGCAAGCGAAGGCGGGCGGGCCGCGGCCGCCCGCTCCAGACGCGGCAGGATGTCGGCGGTGCAATCTTTATCCGCCAGCCAGATCGACCTCATCCGAGTCGCTCCTTTCATTTCGGGCGGGCAGCAGCTTCTTCCCGATCCACCAGGAACCCAGCGCCAGCACCGCCACCAGGGCCACGGCGAGCGCGTAATAGGCGGATGAGGGCTTTTGAAGCAGCTTGCCCCAGGCCGCATACATCAGCGTGGAGGGGATCGTGCCGATAAAAGTGGCCCCGATAAAGGGGGTCACACGCATGCCCAGCGCGCCCGCCAACAGGTTGGTCAGACTGTTGTTCGACAGCGGGAAAACCCGCAGGGTGAAGAGCAGGATCCAGGTCTGGTGGTCGTCCATGTGGTCGGGGAGATTGAACCGCTTGCGGACGCGGTCCCCCACGGAATGAAAAAGCGGCTTGGACAGCAGGAAGTGCGCCAGGGCCCCGATCGTTCCCGCAATCGATCCCAAAATCGATCCCCACAAAACGCCATACAACGCGCCCGCCACGAAGACCACCGGCCAGCGGGGCAGAAACATGAAGGGCAGAACGGCCGAAATGCCGACAATGGCCAGGGGGGCCCAAAAACCCAGGCGCTCCACCCACCCGGTTATTTCCGCCACCGTCAGATGCTCCCGCACGGCGGGAATGTGCGCCGCCGCCACCAGGGCCACGGCAACGGCCACAAAGGCCGCCAGGCCGCCGGCACGGGATGTCATCTTCAGCCGCATTCGATTTTCACCTCGTACCGCTTGTAGCGGCTCCGCATCCAGCTCACGGCAAACAGGTCGGCCACGGTGCGCGATAGCCGGCCCAGGTTGGTGTACTTGCTGAGGCCCGCCGCGCGCGCGCGGTGATGCACGGGCAACTCGCTCAATACCGCGCCCTTCATCAGGGCCAGCGCCGGCAGAAACCGGTGCAACCCCTTGAGCTCCAGCGGCAAATCCCGGACCACCCAGGCCTTGAACGCCTTGAGCGAGCAGCCCGTATCGCGAATGCCGTCCTTCAAAAAGGTCCGCCGCACGGCATTGGCCACCCGGCTGCCGTACCGCTTGGACCAGGTGTCCTGCCGGTTCATCCGGTACCCGCAGCAGACGTCGCAGCCGTCCAGGGCGGCCACCAGCGCCGGAATGTCCGCCGGATCGTTCTGCCCGTCCGCATCCATGGCCACCACGCGATCGCCCCGGGCGTGGCGGAAACCCGCGCCCATGGCCGCGCTCTGCCCGGCGTTGGGCGCCAGCGTGAGCACCCTCAACCCCGGCAAACCTCGCGCCAGATCGATTAGAACGGCGGGGGTGCGGTCGGTCGAGCCGTCGTTGACGGCGAGAATTTCGAACGACCCGCCCATGCCGGAAAGCCGGCCGTGCAGTTCGCGTATCACCCCCTCGATGCAGGCTTCCTCGTTGTAAACGGGAAGCACGACCGAGAGTCGGACGGGAACGGCGGTATCGTTCATGCGCATGCTCCTGAAATCATTCCGCCGAGTATATCAAATCGCCCCAGCCGCACAACCCAAACAACGACAGGTGTTTGCTTGGCATGCGGGGCCGGGTGTGGGATAATAGGAAGTTCATGATGACGTCCTGCAAACTTTTTTCGGCATTCGGGATCCCCATACGGATTCACCTCTCCCTCATTGCCCTGCTGGGTATCGTGGCCGCGCTGGGCTGGTCCATGCAGGAGAGCGGCGCCTCCATTCTCTTCAACCTCGCGCTGCTGGGCATCGTCTTCACCAGCATCGCGCTGCACGAGCTGGCCCACTCGCTCGTGGCCATACGCAAAGGGTGCCGGGTCCGGGAAATCACCCTCATGTTCGTGGGCGGCGCGGCGCAGATGGAGGATATCCCCCGCAAGCCCGCCGATGAGATCGCGGTCGCCCTCGCCGGCCCGCTCTTCAGCATCCTGCTGGGCGCCCTGGCCCTGACGGGCGGCGCCTACCTTCCGCTGAGGGCCTTCCTGCCTTCCCTGTGGACCGACCAGCCCATCAACCTGCTCCAGTTCACGGGCCAGATCAATCTCACCCTGGCACTCTTCAACCTGCTGCCCGCCTTCCCCATGGATGGCGGCCGTGTTTTCCGGGCATTGATCAGCCGCAAAATCGGATTCCTGCCCGCCACGTTCGTCGCCTCGCGCCTGGGCCGGGTCTTCGCCATCATCATGGGGATCGTGGGCTTCCGCAACAACTGGTGGTCGCTGCTCATCATCGCCGTCTTCCTGTTCCGGGCGGCCGGCCAGGAATTCGACTACGTCCTGCGGCAGGAGCTCCAGGAGAGCATGCAGAAAATGAACGCCTGGATGCGGGGCGGCAATCCCTTCGCCCCCGCGCCCCGCGCCAGGGATCTGGGCGGCCAGGTGAAGATCAGCCCGCCCCCCTACGAGCGCGGCTCCTGACCCTGCGCGTCCCGTACCAAGGCCATCAGGGCGATGCAGGCCACATCCGAGCGCAGGGCGCCGCCAGCCAGCCCCGCCTCTTGAAATCCCTTTTGGGCCAGCCAGCCCCGCTCGTACTCGTTCCACCCGCCTTCGGGGCCAATGGCGATCAGCACGGCGCCTTTCCGGCCGCCAACAACATCCCGCACCCGCGCGGCGGCGCCCGGATGGGCCGCCAGCCGGATGGAGCCGGGCGACCAGGCCTCCAGCTCATCTTCTATAAAAGGCCGGAAGCGCCGGTGAACGGCGACGTGCGGCAACCGCGTCCAGCCCGCCTGCTCGCAACCTTCCAGCAACCGCTCGCGGATAAAGGCGGGCTCCAGCACATGGGAATCAAAATAGGGACGCTCGACCTTTTCGGCGTTCACCAGGCCCACCCGGCGGACCGCAAAGGAGGCCAGAGCCGGCCAGAGCCGTTTCATCACCTTGGGGCGGGGAAGCGCGAGCAGCAGGTCCAGCGGCGGCGGCTCCGGGGGGGTATCCGTTTCAAAGGTACAGGCGAGCTCGACCCCGGCGGCGGAAACAGTACGCACCACGCCGGTTCCCCACGGCCCTTCAATCAACCCCGCGCGAAGCGCGTCGCCCGGCGCGGCTTTCAAAACCGTCCGGATGTGGAGCGCCCGGCGGTCCTTCAAAAAAACCGTGCCGTCCGCCCCCATCTCCGCGGGGTCGATCAGGATGCGGTTCATGCCCGCTTCTTGAGCGCGGCCAACTTGGCCGGCAACTCGGGCGGCAAATCGGCCACCGCCACAATCTGGTACTGGGCTGGCACCGTGCGCAACCAGCGCGCATGAATGTCAAACCCGTTGCGTCCCTGCCCCGCAATGCCAACCCGAATGACCTTGCCGTCCATATGAACTCCTTTATGCCACAAAGCAATCACGTGATCTTATTGCATTATCGGGCCGAAATAAACAAATATCCCTTACCATTTCCCCGTGCCTGATTACAACCCTTATAGCAAACACAGAAAGGCGTTGGAAAACGAGACTAAGTGTCTCTTTTTTGATTGTTAAGAAAATACATATCGTGCCAATTTGTCCCTATTAATAACTCTGCATTAATCTTAAATAGTTGCCAAGCAGTAACTTATAAATAATTTGATTTTTGGCATGCTCATTGCTTTATATTTTTCGTGAGAAAAAAGGAGGTAATCAATGACACTCACACGATACACGAGGCCGCAAGGGATGTGGAACATGATGGACGATCTGGTGGACATGCACACGGCGTTGGACTCCCTGTTTACAGGGCGTTCCGGGAACGGGCAATCGGTGACAGAAGGGGCATACACGCCTCTACTGAACGCTTATGGCACATCGGATGAGATTGTCCTGGAGGTAGAGCTGCCGGGTGTGGAACCCAATGATGCCGAGATCACGGTTGTAGAGGATGTGGTGACCTTGAAGGCCAAGCGGGATATCTCGATGCCTCAGGAAAACCAGACCTGGCACCGGCAGGAACGGCCGGCTGGAGAATTCATGCGGACCATCAAGTTGCCGTTCAAAGTGGATATCGGGAAAGTGACAGCCGCTTTCAAAAACGGCATCCTGAAAATCACCCTGCCCCGCACAGAAGCGGAAAAGCCCAAACGGATCGAAATCAAAGTCGGCTAAACTCTAAGAGAATCCAACCCGATCCTCCCCGCTCGCCATCAGGCGGGCGGGGAGACTCTTAATCGGGGCCCTATCAAGGAGGAACCGCCGGCACCTCAGCCCGCTTCAGCCACGTACCGCCGGAGATTTTCCAGGCCCACGGCGAGGCCCTTGAGCGGGTCTTCCATGCCCTCGAATTCAATGGAGAGCACCCCGTCGTAGCCGGCGCGCTTCATGATGCCCACACACTGCGCAATGGGAACATCGCCATGGCCGATGATCGCGCCGCGCAGGAAATTACCGGCGCGGGAGCGGAACCAGCCCGAGCCCGGATTCGCCCCGTTGCCCGGCTTCACATGGAAATCCTTAGCATGCACGTGGACGGCGAGGGGCATCACGCGGCCCAAGGCCTTGGCGGGCTCGTCATCGGCGCACAGGAAGTTGCCCATGTCGACCAGTAGCCCGAAGTTGGCGTGATTGACCCCGTTCGCGAGCTTCTCCACGCGGTCGCTGTCCTGGCAGAAAAAGCCGTGGTTTTCCACCATCGTCTTGATGCCCAGGTCCGCCGCAAATTCGGTTACCGCGCGGCAGCCCTTGATCAGCGTGGGCAGGGCGTCGTCGAATCCACGGGACCCCTTGTACGCCGGCGTATACCCGCGCGTGGCGTCATGGCGCATGCCCGGGGCGCCGAGAATCTTGGCCACCCGCACCTCGTCCTTCAGCCGCTCCACTTCGGCTTTCCAGTCGCCGTTGCTGCCGTTCAGGAAGTCGGCGCCAATGGTATAATTGGCGATCGGCAGGCCGACCTTGTCGCACGCCTCCCGGATCTGCGGGGCGAAGCCCAGCGGCGTCTCGCCCTTGGGCAACGACAAGGTGGAAAATTCAATGACATCGAAACCCATTTCCTTGGTCTTGGAAATAATGTCCAACTGGCTCATGACACCCTTGCTGACCAACGGACTGAAGCTGTACGAACTGACGCCGAGTTTCATCGCCGACCCTTTCCAATTTGATAAAGGTTGAAATATGGCACATCGCCGGGAATCATGCAATAAAACAGAACGCTTTCCTTTTGACCCCGCATTTCCTACAGTACCCGCATGCCTCCTTCCCTGAGCCCACAATTGCACACGCCCGCCGAAGCGGCGGCCTGGCGCCGGAGCTTGTCTCCCACCCCGGAAGCGGTTACAATTGTCACGGGCACTTTTGAAATCCTGCATCCCGGCAACCTGTCCGCCCTGCGCGAGGCCGCCCTGTTGCCCGGCAAGCTGGCCGTGGTGGCGGACGCCGACGGGGCGGCCCCCTCCCAGGCCGCGCGCGGCGGCGCCGTCTACCCCCTCGCCGATCGCCTCGCCTGCCTCCAGTTCCTCAAGCCTGTGGCGGCCGTCCTTCCCGGCCGGCCCAACGAAGCCGATGCGCTGTTCCACGCCCTCTCCCCCTTCGCCTGGGTGGGTTGCCCGTTCGCGGACGACGGGCCGGTTGCGGGCGCGGCCATCCGCCTGGCCGCCCGTCGGATTGAAATCCCGCTCCTACCCGGCTTCCGCACCGCCCAGATTGGCGAAGCCGTGCGGAACGACCGCACCCCGCTCGCCCTGCCCGCCGGATTCCTCCCCCCCCCCGTCGCGGCGCGGGACCGCCCCGCCGCCACGGTCAACGGCTGCTTTGACGTGTTGCACCTGGGCCACTACCACTTTCTGGCGGCCGCCTCGGAACTGGCGGGACCGCTTACACTGCTCATCAACAGCGACGAATCCATCCGGCGGTACAAGGGCGCGAGCCGCCCGATTTTCCCCTTTCCCTTCCGGCGGGCCGCGCTGCTGGCCATGAAGGCGGTCGCCGAGGTCTATGCCTTCGAGGAGGACGAGCCCCTCACGCTACTGGCCCGGCTCAAACCGCCCCTGCACATCAAAGGCGGATCCCGCGAGCCCGACCGGGTGCGCCGCGAGGAGGAGCTGCTACGGCAATGGGGTGGACGCGTGGAATTCTGCCCCCTGCTGGAAGGCTACAGCACCACCGGTTACCTGGGCCGCATCGGCGCCTGACCCTCCGCTCTCTTGACATCCACCGCCGTCTTCTGACACATTGCTTTCCATGATTCTGCTCGCACTCGAAACTTCTTCGGGCCTGGAAAGCGCCGCGCTTCTGGACGACCGCACCGTGCTGGCCTCCGCCTCCTGGGCCGCCAC
Organism: Kiritimatiellia bacterium; assembly: GCA_046484345.1. Classification (GTDB taxonomy): domain Bacteria; phylum Verrucomicrobiota; class Kiritimatiellia; order CAIKKV01; family CAIKKV01; genus CAIKKV01. The sequence goes on along the minus strand of JAWOJA010000078.1, from coordinate 2,365 downwards.
GCGCGAACATGCCCGCCTCTTTTTCGACGCCCTGCGCCAGCTCCTGGCCGAGCAGGCCCTGACCCCCGACCGGGTCGACGCCTTTGCCGTGGGACTGGGCCCCGGCTCCTTCACCGGCCTGCGCATGGCGCTTTCGGCCGCGCAGGGCCTGGCGCTTCCCGGCAATAAGCCGCTCTTCGGCCTTCCCAGCGCCGAGGCCGCGGCCGCGGAAGCGGCCCGCGAAACCGGCCGCTCGCGCATCCTTGTCTGCGGCGATGGCCGTCGGCAGCGGATCTGGTCGGGCCTCTTCGAAAAACGCGGGGAGCTGTTCGAGCTGGCGGAAGACTGGCACTTGGACCCTATTTCGGAACTCACCGGCCGGCTGCCCGGGGGCGGCGCCCTCTGCACCGCCGACTGGGACGCGCTGGCCGCGCCTCTGCGCGAAGCGGCGGCGGGCAAAAACGTCCGGCTTCTCGAACGGCCGCTCTTCCCGTCGGCCCAGACGCTCGGCCGGCTCGCCTTCGAGCGGTTAAGCCGGGGCCAGCCCTCGCAACCCCTTTCGCCCATCTACCTGCATCCCCCTGTATTCATTCCGCCCTCCTTCCCCGTGGAAGAGGATGAACCCCTGAAAGAATCCCCATGAACGAGCGTGTATTTGTCGGTTTCGGTTTCGGCGCCATTCAATCCGGCCTCTTCCTGGACGAGGCCTTCCGCGCCGGCTGCTTCACCCGCCTCGTGGTCGCCGAGGTGGTGGAGGACGCCGTTCGGGCCGTCCGGGGCGATCACGGCTCCTACACCGTCAATGTGGCCGCCGCCTCGGGCGTCGAGCGGCACGTGGTGAAGGGCGTGGAGATTTTCAATCCCAACAAGCCCGAGGACCGGGATTGCCTCATCCGGGCGATCGGACAGGCCTCGGAGATCGCCACCGCCCTGCCGAGCGTGAAGTTTTTCGAGTCGGGCGGCGAGGCCTCCGTGGCGGCCGTGCTGGCCGACGGGCTCCGCCTTAAGCTGGCCGATCCCGCCAAGCCGGCCGCGGTGGTCTACACCGCCGAAAACAACAACCATGCGGCCGAAATCCTGCAGGCCTGCCTGGACCGGCGGCTGGGCCCCGAGGCGGCCCGCCTGGGCGCCCGCTGCCAGCTGCTCAACACGGTAATCGGCAAAATGAGCGGTGTGGTGACCGATGCCGAACAAATCCGCGAACAGGGGCTGGCGCCCACCACCTCGAACTCCGGCCGGGCCTTTCTTGTGGAGGCCTTCAACCGCATCCTCATCACGCGTATCACGCTGCCGGGCTTCCGGCGCGGCATCGGCGTGTTCGAGGAGAAGGACGATCTGCTGCCCTTCGAAGAGGCGAAGCTTTACGGCCACAACGCCACCCACGCCCTGATCGGCTACCTGGGCTGGCTGCGCGGCTTCCCCACCATGGCCCTGGCGGGCTCCGATCCGCGGCTGCTGGAGACGGCGCGCCGGGCGTTCATGACCGAAGCCGGCCCGGCCCTGATGAAGAAATACGCGGGGCTCGACCCGCTGTTCACGCTCGCGGGCTGGAAGGCCTACGTGGAGGACCTGCTGGTCCGGATGGCAAATCCCCATTTGAGGGACGCCGTGGAGCGCATCATCCGCGACCCGCGCCGCAAGCTGGACTGGAACGACCGGCTGATCGGCACGATGCGGCTGGCGCGCCAGGCGGGCATCGAGCCCACCGGGTACGCGCTGGGCGCGGCCGCGGCGGCGCGTCTGCTGCGCCGGGAGGAGGCGCTGCCCCTGCCCGAGCTGCTCGCGTCCGTGTGGAAGGAGTCGGCGCCCGATGCGGCGGAAGCGAAGGCCATGCTGGCGCTCGTGGAAAAGGCGGAAGCCGATTTGGGCTGACGTGGAGCCAACAGACGGAATCGAACCGACGACCTGCGCATTACGAATGCGCTGCTCTACCAGCTGAGCTATGTTGGCTTTGACAAATACGAGCGATAAAGATACACGGCTTGCCAAAAAAGGTCAAGCAGACCCGCATCGTCCGTAATCGGTCAGTTATCGGGGGTTGATTAGCGGCTGACCATTCCAAGGCGGACGCGTCGCCGCCGGCGGGAACGGGGATGCTGAGAGGCCGCGAGGGACACCGGACCGAAAAGGCCGGCTTGGCGGTCGGCGCTGTCCGCCCCTGCCCACGGGGCGGGAGCGCCTTTCGCCCGCGCGCCCCCGCGCGGGCTCACCCGCCGCCGGCCTGTTTCGTTCCGGGCGGCCTCTGCGCATCGCCCGTTCCGCCTGCGGGCTCCGTTCGTTCGCATGCTCGGTGCGCTTGGCAAGCGTTCCCAGGATCGTCATCAGGATTTCGCGGGTGTGCAACCCCTTTTCGGACTGCGAGCCGAAGCTGATCTTGCGTGCGATG
>JAWOJA010000056.1:0-2922 GCA_046484345.1 Kiritimatiellia bacterium | reverse complement strand
GAACCTGGCCATGATCCGACGGGCCACGCTCAGTCTGGCCATCCACTGGATCCAACGTTGCCCCAACAAACGCCTGGCCACGCTGCGCGGTTTCTACGACGCCATGACCGCCAAGCAGGCCAAAAAGGCCTTCGCGCTCGTAACGGCTTGCAAACCCGCTTGGATGCCGCGATTATGAATCCGCGCTACCGCCGGTGCGCCCGTTGAAATGAGACATTGTATTGGCTTATCGCTTCGGCTAAAATCGTCACCTTTTTCCAGCCCCAGCCACGAGACTTTGCATGAACGCCGAAATCCAGCGTCGCCGAACGTTTGCCATCGTGTCCCACCCCGACGCGGGCAAAACCACTCTGACCGAGAAGCTTCTTCTCTATGGCGGCGCTCTGCAATTGGCGGGCTCGGTGACCGCGCGCAAGAACCAGCGCTCCACGACCTCGGATTGGATGGAACTGGAGCGCAAGCGCGGCATTTCAATCAGCTCGACCGTGCTTCAATTCGACTACCGAGGCTACCGGATAAACCTGCTCGACACGCCCGGCCACAAGGACTTTTCCGAGGACACCTACCGCGTGCTGACCGCCGTGGATTCGGCCGTCATGGTCATCGACGCAGGCAAGGGCATCGAGGCTCAGACCCGCAAGCTGTTCGAGGTCTGCCGCCGGCGCGGCATTCCCATCTTTACTTTCATGAACAAGCTGGACCGCCCCGCCCGCAACTGCCTGGAGCTGGTGGATGAGCTGGAGAGCGTGCTCGGCATCAAGGCGTGCCCCATGAACTGGCCGCTGGGATCGGGTTCCGAGTTCCGCGGCGTCTGGGATCGCGCCACCCAGAGTGCGCATCTGTTCGAACGAACCCCGGGCGGAACCTACCGCGCGCCCATGAAAACCATGGGCCTGCAGGATCCCGAAATCGCGCGCCTGATGGACCCCCTGACCTACCAGAGCGTATGCGAGGAGGTCGGCATGATCGAGGGCGCCGGAGCCGCTTTCGATTCCCAGGCCGTCAGCGCCGGACTTCTGACGCCGGTCTACTTCGGCAGCGCCACGAACAATTTCGGTGTGCAACTGATGCTCGACGGATTCCTGCAGTGGGCGCCGCCGCCCACGCCCCGCCTCAGCGGCGAGCGGATCATCGCGCCCGAGTCGGAACCGTTTTCGGGTTTTGTTTTCAAAATCCAGGCCAACATGGATCCGCGCCACCGCGACTGCGTGGCGTTTATCCGGATTGTGTCGGGCAAATTCGACCGCGATATGACCGTGACCCATGTCCGCACGGGCCGCCAAGTGCGGCTTTCAAACTCCAGCAAGATTTTCGGACGCGATCGCACAACGGTGGACGAAGGTTATCCCGGCGACATCGTGGGCATTGTGGGCAACTCCTTGTTTGGCATTGGCGACACGGTCACCACGGATCCCGCGATTTGCTACCGCGAGGTGCCGCGGTTTTCGCCCGAATGTTTTGCCAGCCTGCACAACACCACGCCCTCGAATTTCAAGCGCTTCCGCGATGGTCTCTCGCAGCTTCTGCAGGAGGGGGTCGTGCAGGCCTTCGAGCAGCCCTTTGCCACCCGCAAGGTGCCGCTGCTGGGCGCCGTGGGGCCCCTGCAGTTTGAGATTGTGCAATACCGGCTGGAAAGCGAATACGGTGCCACCTCGCGCTTGGAGCCGGAGCCCTGGACGATTGCCCGCTGGATCGGCAAGGAGCCCACGAACGGGGAGGAGCTGGTCCTGCCGCAGGGCAGCCGCCGCGTGCAGGATCTGCTGGGCAGGCCCGTTCTGATGTTTGTTGACGAATGGGCCTTGCGCTATTTCCGGGAGAAGAATCTCGATGTGGAGTTGACCGATCTGCCCGGCCTGGCGGGCGAGACCGGCACCTTAAGCGAGCAGACATAAACAGTCATTCGGGCAAACCGTATCTGGCGCGGACTTCCTTGCCCGCGTTGGTTCGACCGGCTTTGGCGTCTGCAATGCCGCGCTCGACTGCCTCCCGAATGATGTAATCGGTCAGTTTCGGGGGGCTGAAGAGGCGTGGATGGAAAAGCTGGCGACGCGCCTGGCGCTGGGGAGCGAGGCTTTTCTCGAACGGCTTCGGGGGCTGGCGAAAGGGAATCGGAAAGAGCAGCCGGAGTTGAAGCAATGGCAGAGGCGGCCGGGGTTCGAGGATGTCCGGCGCGCGGTGGAGGATGTCAAGGGCGAGAAATGGGAGGCCTTCCGGGATCGGTAGGGGGACTGGGGCCGGGATGTGGCGCTGTGGCAGGCCCGGCGCCAAACAGGTCTGACGTTGCCCGAGATCGCAAAGGCGGCTGGCGTGGCGGATCACCGGGCTGCGGGCAAAGCCGTTGAGCGGATGGAAAAACGCATGAGAGAACACCGAGAACTCAAGCAGATTGCCGCTCAAGTGAAAAAAGTTTTGTCGGAAGTCGGGACTTGACCCCTATGAGGCCCGACCCCTATGAGGCCCCAATAAAAAAGGTCTACCTTGGTTAAAGATAGACCGTATTTGGTCATGGTCGGGGCGGAGGGATTTGAACCCTCGACCTTTTGGTCCCGAACCAAACGCGCTACCAGTCTGCGCTACGCCCCGAAAAAATAAATAACAACTATGTCCGAATCAGCTCATTAACATACAGCATCCGAACCGGGGCGTCAACCAGTGATTACCAAATCACGTGAATTCGTGAATTCAGCTTAAAGGCGGCTGGTACCCTGTTACGGCGCGACGCTGGCAGGGTGAGCGGTTGTATTATGACAAGGCTGACCGGCTTCATTTTCTCGATCTCCTGGGCGCGATGGTTGAGCGGTACCGCGTTCGGTTGCACGCCTATGCGCTGATGGCGAACCATTTCCACCGGCTGGTGGAGACCCCGCACGGAAACTTGAGCCGGGCGATGCGGTGGTTGAACGTCAGTTACGGCATGTGGCA
>JAWOJA010000049.1:0-47210 GCA_046484345.1 Kiritimatiellia bacterium | reverse complement strand
GCCGCAGGTTATAATAGACCGTGTAAGCCGTCTGGAGCTTATGCATAAACACCGACAGATTCGCCTTCGGAGTCTCCACCAGCAGATGCACATGATTCGTCATGAGGCAGAACAGATACAGTCGCACGCCATATTCTTCAACCGCCTCCGCCAGGCGCTTCAAAAAGCGCGCGCGTTCATCGTCATCATCGAACAACTTGCGCCGATCTACGCCCCGAAGCCTTACGTGGTAAATAGCGCCTTCAAATTGAACCCTCAGTTTCCTTGCCATGCCTCGTATACTGCCCAAGTTTCCCGCAGACGGCAAGCCAAATATCAATTGTCAAGGGCTGACCCCAACCCCCTGAAGGGCTGACCCCAACCCCCTGCTGCCAACCCCCTGGGCTTTTGCTGGAAACCGCCTCGCGCGCCGCCCGAAAGTGCGCGACAGCGCCGTGGGCGCGCGATGGTTACCGGGTGCGGCGTTCCGTCAGCCGGAATATGGCGAGACGATTTTTCGATGATGAGGGGCGACGGCGAGGTGACGTGGAATAGTGGTCCCGGCGCCTCTAGCCGGAGCCCCTCAGCGCGAAAAAGCGGCCGCCAGATTACGGCCGGAACGCCGAACCCATCACAACCGGCAACACCATCAAACGCCGGAAACTCCCTATGGCGGCGGCGCAGCGCTCCGCCCTCCATTGCTTCGCGCAGACTCAGGCATCAACAGCTCGACTGTCACGGCAAAGTCCAACAGACTGCTAAAATGAGGGCCTTTTCTTGCGGCCGTCAGATTTTTGTCTTACACCCGGGCGCCCCCCCATATATAAAAAAATACTTTACCCTTTTAGGGAAAAGTGTTACATCTAAAATTAACCATAAGAAGTAATGTCAATTATAAACAGGAGAATGCCATGAAAATGAACAAGACGGAAAAGGGTCGGAAGCTTTTGCAATGGCTTCGCGAAGCCCGCGAAAGCAAGGGCCTGACCATGCGGGATGTGGCCGCCGTCCTGAAGGTGCCGCACTCCTGGATCGGCAAAGTCGAAACCGGCGACCGCCGCCTGGACATTATCGAATTTGCCCGTTTGTGCCAGGTGCTGGGCGCCGATCCCGTCAAGGGACTCAAGCTCCTCGAAGGCGTTAGGAAAGGGAAGTAACCCGTAATTGAAGCCCTGCCCCGTCGAGGCCCAGACACGGGAATCCGTTTCAGCCATGCGCCTTGGCCGGTCGCGTCCAGGTGGAAAGAAAATAGACCGCCAAAAGCGACTCCAACTCATCGGCGACGGGGCTTTGACGCAGCAGGTCCAGATACCAGGTTCCAACCCCGAAACGCTGATCATGCCAAATCAGCGCCTCGACAAAGACTTCCGCATCACCGCCGTACTGGATGCCGTATTTCAGGGCCGACAGGGCAATGGCCAATTCCAGTGACTGATTCACGCAGGCCTTGTAATCCCGGAGCAGGAAAACGGACTCCAGTTGTTCCACACGGCCGATGATGTTCCGGCCGGCGGGCGTCCAGGTTTCATGGGTGGCCTCGCGAACCTCCTCCTTCAACCGGGCCAACAGTTCGCCGACCTTTTTGCCGTAGGCCTGATGCTCGGCATGGAGGACCCGGTAAAACGCCCCGGGCGTGCCGAGCAGGTCTCCCACCGCGCAGGCCATGGAGCGTTTCGAAACCGCATTTTTTGCATCCCTCATACGGGGCAGGATTTTGAAAATGGCATCCATCTCGCCCAACCGGGCCAAGGCCTCGCTGGAGGCCGATATGACCTTTTCATCCTGGCTCCCGTAGAGTAGCTCCAGCAGGGATTTCACCGCGCGTTTGTCCCCGATGAGGCCGAGGGTACGGGCCGACTCCGCCTGGAGATTGGGATCCTGCTCCCGCAGCTTCTGGATCAGGGGCGCCACGGAGCGCGGATCGCGAGATTTGCGCAGGGCCTTGGCGATTTCCGGGGCCATCACGGAATCGGCCCCCTCCAGCTTGAGCAAGAGCCCCTCGATCGCCTGGGGGCTGCCGATGCGGCCGAGAGCCATGGCAGCCTCCTCGCGCACATCGGCGTCGGGATCGTCCAGTTGCCCGATCAGGTCGGCCACGGCAATGGCCATGCGCGAATCGCCCAGCTCGCGGATGGCACGGGCCTTGCGAAGCGGTTCCGGCGAGGATTGCAACGTATGGAGATTGAACATATTGGTTACCGTGCGCATCGGATTAACGGACACCAGGCCAAGCACGGCATTCCGGAAAGAGACCCCGCCCCGGGATTCCTTCAGGCTCAGATGGAAGGGGACCAACACCAGCCAGAGAAAGACGAGTTGCAGCACGATGAGCACGTGGAAATAGGTGATGGTATCGCCCATGGGAAGGGTGAACGGCATGGGATGCGAGGCGAAAAATTCGCGGTACCCATCCACCAGGAAGCCCCCGAGAAAAGATCCGGCGGCGCCCATGATGCCTGTGCCGGCCTGGAAGAGGGCAATGGAGATCGTCCGGTGCTCCGCGGGCGCCTGGGAAGTGATCAGGGTGTTCTGACAGGTTCCGATCAGGGCCAGGAACATGCCGCAGGGAAAATTTATAATAATCAGCAGCAGGATGGGCTGCGGCAACGAAAAAGAGCCCAGGAGCGGGATGGCGAAGCGAACCGGGGCGTCATTCATGAAAAACCAGATCAGGAGACAGGCCCCAAAGAGAATGACCGATATCGCGGACAGGGGCCTGGCTCCCATCCTGTCCACCACCAGGCGGGCCACAAAAGCGCCCACGATGCCTCCGCCCCCGGCCGCCGCCGCGAAATAGGAAAGATGGCTGTAGGTAACGTGATAGGCCTCCTTGAGAAAAATGCCGCTGAAGGGAGCGGCGAGAAAAATCGCAAAATTCCAAATGCCGACGCACAGCATGACACGGGTGAATTCCCGGTTGCGCAAAGGCGTGAGCAGAGCCTTGCCCAGCTCCGTACGGCCGGTATGGCGGTGAGGCACAGGCTCCAGAACCTTGTTATGAATGAAAAGCTCCCCCACACCCGCCAGCACGGCGGTCAAAAAAACAAGGATGAATCCGGTCAAGCCCAGCAAAGACTGATCCTTGGGAAAGCATTCCAGGTCAAGAATCCATCCGTACACGAAAACCGCCACCAGCATCGCGCCATAGACAAAGGCGTTGCGCATGGCCCAGAAACGGCCGCGCAGATGATCGGGCAAAAAATCGGACATCCAGCTCAGCCACGGAGCGCTTCCCATGCTGGCAAAAACCGCGCTGATGCCGAGGGACACGATCAGCAGCACCGGCAGATGGGGCATCAACCCCGGCAGCACCGTGCTGGCCAGGACCAACAGAAGGGGCACGGCCATCCAGAGCAACCGGTGGCTCAAGTTGCTCCAAAACCACATCGGCTTGCGGGAGGGAAGCTGTTCCGTCAGCAACGCACTGATCACTTGAAACACGCCGGCCGCCAGGGCCACGGTGGAGAGCAGTCCCACCAACTTGCCGCTGGCATGGAGTCGCTCCATGAGCATGGCCAGCGGCATGCCGCCGGCCGTGGCAAAGATCATGGCACCCACGATCGAGATGTTGCTCAGGGACATACCCCTGCGCAAATCACGCTCCGTGATGACTTTTCCGGTCGTTGAGACCCGAGCATCGTTGGGAGTTGGCATGGCGATCAGCGGATGACGCGGGCGCCCTTCACCTTCATGACCGCCTCGACTTCCTTGACCGTGGCCATGCTGGTATCACCGGGCGTGGTCATGGCCAGCGCCCCGTGGGCGGCGCCGTAATTGACCGCCTCTTCGGGAGTCTTGCCCGAGAGAAGCCCGTAGATGAGACCGGAGGCAAAACTGTCCCCACCCCCGACGCGGTCAAAAATCTCGAGATTATCACGCGTCACGGCGTGATGGAACTGGCCATCCATGTAAAGGATGGCGCTCCAGTCATTGACCGTGGCGGTCTTGGCATTGCGCAGCGTCGTGGCCACGGCCTTGAAGTTCGGGAACATCCGGGTGGCTTCCGCGATCATCTTCTTGAAGTTCGACGGGTCGATATTCGAGATGTGCGCGTCCATGCCCGGGACCTCAAATCCCAGAGCGGCGGTGAAATCCTCCTCGTTCCCGATCATGACATCCACGAGCGGGGCGATACGGCGGTTCACCTCGATGGCCTTGGCGGTGCCGCCTTGCGACTTCCACAGGGAGGCCCGGAAATTGAGATCGAACGAAACGATGGTGCCGTTTTCCTTGGCGGCCGTCATGGCCTCAATGGCCGTCTCGGCGCACGTGGCGGAAAGGGCTGCAAAGATTCCGCCGCAGTGGAACCAGCGGACGCCTTCATCCTTGAAAAGTTTCTTCCAGTTAAAATCGCCGGGCTTGATCTGCGAAGCCGCGGAATGGCCGCGGTCGGAACAGCCGGCGGCCGCGCGGATACCGTACCCTTTTTCGGTAAAATTGAGCCCCACCCGGGCGGCCCGGCCGATGCCGTCGAAGGGCGCCCACTTGACGTGGCTCAGGTCAACGCCGCCCTGGAGCATCAGGTCCTCGAGCAGCCGGCCGATATCGTTGTCGACGATGGCGGTGGCCACGGTGCCCTCGAGCCCGAAACAGCGCCGCAACCCGCGCACCACATTATATTCCCCGCCGCCTTCCCACACTTTGAATTCACGCGCGGTGCGGATGCGGCCATCGCCCGGATCAAGACGCAACATCACTTCGCCCAGGGCGGCGGCATCCCACCGGCATTCGCTTTTCGGTTTGATTGTCAGAGCCATATCACTTGCCTCCGCGGATGCCCCGGATCAGGGCCAATGTTTCGGAAATCCTGGCCGCCATTCGCTTGTAATCGCGTGCCTTCAAAAGTTCCTTCGTGATCAGGTTGGACCCCATCCCCACGCAAACGACGCCCGCCCCGAACCAGGCCTTGAGCGATTCGGGCGTCGAATCGACGCCGCCGGTGGGCATCACGCAAGTCCAGGGACAGGGGCCCAGGACCGACTTGACAAACGTCGGGCCGCCGACGGATTCGCCGGGGAAAACCTTGACGATCTCGCAGCCCAGTTCTTCGGCCTGCGAGATTTCGGAGGCGCTGCCGCAGCCGGGCGCATAGGCCACTTTGCGCCGGTTGCAGGCGCGGGCCACCTCGGCATTCAGCACCGGCCCCACCACAAAGGAGGCGCCGCAATTGATGTAGAGCGACGCCGTGCCGGGATCCACCACCGAGCCGACCCCCAGCATCAGTTCGGGATGGACCTTGGCACAATGCTTTTCAAGCGCCGAAAACACTTCCCACGCGTGATCGCCGCGATTGGTGAACTCCAGAACCGGGCAGCCCCCCTCCGCGCAAGCGCCGGCCACAGCCTTCGCCTCTTCCAGATCGGGACTGTAGAAAACAGGCACCAGGCCGGCGCGCATCATGCCGTTCAATACCTGCAAACGCTTGAATCGAGCCATGGTTGAAACTCCCTGTCAAAATCGACTTAAACGGAAAGGGTGGAAATGTGACCCAGCAACAGCTCCGAGGCTTCGGCCACCTGCTTGTTCTTGAGCAAATCGACGGCCTGTCGATACACGGGGCCGGATTTGGATGTGAACTTGTTCTTGTTTTTTTCCTGAAACAACCGCAGGAACTGAATGACGGTGGTTCCAAAGAAAGCCACGCCCGTGCTGCCGCAAAGCATCAGCAGCCGGCGCGTGAAGTCCGATTCTGCGGCCGACAACGTGCCGTCCGCATCGGCCTTGACGGCCAAGGCCGCCAGTTCCGTCAAATCGGCGGCCGTCAACGACTTTCCATAAACGGAAAGCGCACCCGCCGTCATGATGGACCAGGAACGCAGAATCACGGCAGGCTCGATGCAACCGAGCATCCAGTTGAAGGAAACGATTTCCGCCAGGCGGTCGTTGTCCATCGATCCCACCGTCAGACCCCGCCGCGGAGCCGCCCGGATGATCCCCAGGTAACCCAGCGATTTGGTGGCTTCCCGAACCACAACACGGCTGACACCGAACATCTCGGCAAACTGTTGCTCGGTCGGCAACCGGTCGCCGGTTTTCAATCCCTGATCGCATATAAAATCGCGAATGCGGGAGGCCACTAATTCACCCAAAGTTTTCTTGGTCACAGCTAAAGACATGAACATTCTCCTAAAATGAAGCGGTTATCATGTACAATTATAAGTTTATTTCAAGAACAAATGCTTTCATAGGCACCATTATGATGGCAACTTAAGATACAAACACCTTAAAAACAATATGTTGTGATAATTATCACCTTTAATGGAAAGCAGTCGCCATTGATGCAACCCCGCTCTGTGCCCAGGGGCTTTGCGCCTTTTCCCCCACTTCAGCCGTGGCAGGCGGTCATATCAATTTCAACGCGGGCTCCCTTGGGCAAACCGACCTGAACGGTGCTGCGGGCCGGAAAATGATCTTTGAAAAATTCGGAATAGATGGCGTTCATGACAGGAAAATCATTCAGGTCCGCCAGGAAAACCGTGGTTTTGACAACCTCGTCCCGCGTCATGCCGCCGGCTTTCAAAACGGCATCCACATTGGCCAAGGCCTGCCGAGTTTCGGCCTCAATGCCGCCGGGGGCCAGCGTCCCCTCCCCCGGCACCAAACCCAACTGACCCGCACAAAAAAGGAAGGCCCCGATTTTGACAGCCTGGGAATAGGGACCGATGGCCGGCGGCGCGGCCGGGGTGGCGATAATAGTTTTGGGCATGGCAGATTCCTTTCTGAGTGACCTGAAGAGATCATTTACTATATACAGACTCTTTTCATGCAGGCCAATCCTTTATTGCAACGCACTTGCTGTTTTAAGTATAATAAGCTAATGAAATCAATCCCCCTCCTTCATGCGCACCAACCGGCGAATGCCGAAGAACGGTTTTGCTCCCGTTGCGGCCTCGAATTGGGTTTGCGGGAGGAAGGCGGGCGCTTGCGAAAAGCTTGCGCGCAATGCGGGCATATCGTTTTCGGCCGTTTCTCCGTGGGGGTCGGTGGCCTTCTGTTCCACCAGGGAACCGTTCTGGTGGTCCAGCGGGGGCACGAACCGGGCAAGGGACGGTGGACCCTGCCGGGCGGGTTTGCCGAAGAGGACGAATCCCCCGACGACGCCATCCGGCGCGAGGTCCGGGAAGAGACGGGGCTGGAAACCGTTCCCACCGGCATTCTGGCCATCCGCCATGCGCAGGGAGAACATGATCAGAACCTGTACATGGTTTTCGGCCTGCGACTGAAAGGCGACATCGCAGACTTGAAAGCGGACGGCCATGAGACCACGCAAGCGGTGTTGGCGGATCCGGGCCGCCTGGGCGAATTGGGCTCATTCGGCATGATTTCAAAATGGATCATCGAACGGTTCCAACCGGAAGACGGGCTCCTGTCCCTTGTGGAACCGGTACATCATCCCGCCCCCGTCCCCTCTCATCAATGGACCGCTCTTTTCGCCATTAAAAAACCCTCAACACGGGGCACTGAGAGGCCTATTGGCGGGAAAAATACATTTCTTGATTTTTCCTCTTGAACTCAAACCCGGAAAGTGAGATAGTTCTGGCTCGTTTTTCGGGGGCGTAGCTCAATGGTTAGAGTCCCAGATTGTCGATCTGGTTGTTGCGGGTTCGAATCCCGTCGCTCCCGCCAGACTTGATGGAAGGCAGGCCAAAAGCCTGCCTTTCTTTTTTTACTGTCCGTTCTCGGTCTTATTTATGCATTCGAAGTTCCTTAGCTGCACCTGCGAAAAAGTTTAGATTTCTCTTCGCTCTTGCTTAGTTATCCGGTATAATTAGTTTACACTGCTGGATGCGGCATTCAGCGCCATGACAACAGTAAAGGAACTCCCCAATGACCCTGCCTAAAATACGAATCGGTTTCGCTTGTCTGCTTTTCATTGCCGGCCTGGGCGCCCTGCAGGCGGCGGATTTACCCCTGACTTGGAATCCTCCGTCTCTCAACACGGATGGTACGCCGTTGCGCGATCTGGAGGGCAGTATCGTTTATTACGGCACCTCAGCAGGAAGCTACCAGCATGCCGTCGACGTCGGCAACACCAACCGGGTGGTAATCACCGGCCTGGAAGCCGGGCGAACCTACTACTTTGCCGTGGAGGCCTACAATTGCTGGGATCAGCCCAGCGAGTTGTCCCAGGAAATTTCCGCCACGGTCTCACTTCCCCTCATCTCCGATGCCGATCAAGACAACATGCCGGATTCCTGGGAAATCGCCAATTTCGGCTCGGTGAACACGGTTGGGGCCGAATCGGACTCCGATTTTGACGGGGACGGCTTCTCGAACTTGGAGGAGTATGTCGCCGGGACCAACCCCGTGGATCCGGCCAGCGGTCCGACCCTGACGTTGGCGATCCAGAGCAAGCGCATCACCGTTTCGTTCGAAGCCGTGCAGGCGGAATCGCCAAACCGCCGGTATTACTCCCTGGAGAGGACCGACTCGCTCTCCAAAGAAACATGGCTCCCCATTCCGGGTTATGAAGCCGTTCCGGGCGCGAATCAAATCGTGACGTATGTGGAACTCACCCGCAAACGGTGCTACTACCGTCTTAACGTCTCGCTTGAATAAACGTTGTTTTCTTTTACACGAAGGGCGACCCAAACCGGGTCGCCCTTTTTTTGTTTTAAGGTATGTCGAAGGCCGATCTACGCCTTCAGCCAATTGCGAAAATACAGGCGACCTTCTATAAATCAAACAGTTATTAACCAAGGAGGCGCATCGTGTTTCAGCAAATGGAAACGGATCCCGCGGGGGCCGCAACTGAACCACCCGCAGGGGCGTGCACCGATCCGGCCAAGACGGGGGTCGTCCTGACCGGAGGCGATTTTCAGGCTCTGGGAATCCTGCGAAGCCTGGCCCGGAAAAACATCCCTGTGCTGATCCTGGAAAGCGATCATTGCATCAGCCGCTATTCCATCTGTAAAAAACGGATCATCAAGTCACCCCCTCCTTCGCGCCACGCCGATTATGCCCACTTTCTCATGACCCTGGCGGACAAGGAACCCGTCGAGGGCTGGACGATTTTCCCCAACAGCGACGAAAGCGTCTATGTGCTCTCCCGCTATCGCAACATGCTCCAGCGCCATTACCGGATCCCGACCCCGGGCTGGGACGTGATCCAGCATGTCTATATCAAGAAAAACACTTACACGGTCGCCGAAAAATACGGCATCCCCATCCCGCGCACCTTTTTCCCCGCGGGACTCGATGAACTCGCGGAGCTCAAACTGGATTATCCGGTTGTCTTGAAACCCTCCATTCGCGACCACTATTACAGACAGGTCAAAACAAAGGCCTATCGCATCGACAACCGGGCCCAACTCCTTGAGACCTACCGCAAAATCTGCTCGGTCATTCCGGCCTCCGAGGTGCTCGTGCAGGACATGATCCCCGGCGGCCCTTCCCGGCTCTACTCCTTCTGTCCGTTTTTCAAGGACGGCAAGGTCCTCGCCTCCATCACCGCGCGGCGCTCCCGCCAGCACCCCATGGATTTCGGCCATGCCTCCACTTTTGCCGAAACCGCGGATATCCCGGAACTCAAAACGCTGGCGGAACGCTTTCTGGGTTTGATCGGGTATTATGGAATCGCGGAAGTCGAGTTCATGCTCGACCACCGGGACAACCGCTTCAAACTGATCGAGGTCAATCCGAGGTTCTGGGGCTGGCACGCCCTGGCAATCGCGGCCGGCGTGGACCTGCCTCATTATCTCTTCCAGGACATGATCGGACAAAAACCGATTTTCCGCAAATCCGATCCCAACGTCAAATGGCTCCATCTGACAACCGACATCCCCACGGTATTCCTGGAGATTCTCCGGGGCCGGATGACGGTGGGCGACTACAGGGCGTCCCTGCGGGGCAAAAAGCAAGACGCCGTCTTCGCGCTTGATGATCCGTTGCCCTTCATCGCCGAACTGTGCATGATTCCGTACTTGTGGATAAAAAGAGGTTTCTGATGACAGACTTGCCCTGGATATTCGGCGGCCTCGCCGTCGCGCTCGCGCTTCTTGTGCCCCTGGCCTTGAAATGGGACCTCGGCATCTCACGCGTGCTGCCGGCCATCGGCTTGATCGGGATCAGCAGCGGCCTGCTCGCCGGTCGCCTCGGCCAGTTCTGGCACTGGCCGCTGGCCGTCTCCTTGGCGGCTTGCGGATCGCTGTGCGTTCTTGCCGCCCTGACGCTGCTCCTCTGGCGATTTTTCAGGGATCCCGAACGGACGCCGCCCGATCTGCCCGGGGCTATCCTCGCGCCGGCGGACGGAAAAATCATTTACATCAAGCCCATCGAAAAGGGGGAAGTGCCTTTTTCCAACAAAAAAGGACGCACCTACTCCCTCGGCCCGCTCTCCAACAGTTCCGCGCTTCCGGAAGGCGGATTCCTGATCGGTACCGCCATGAGTTTCCTGGACGTGCATGTCAACCGGTCGCCCATCGCCGGCACCGTCACCCTGCTGAATCACATTCCGGGCCTCTTTCTCTCGCTGCGACGACTCGAAGCCGTGATCCAAAACGAGCGCGTGCTCAGCGTCATCGAAGGCCCCTCTTTCAAGGTGGGCCTCGTGCAGATCGCCTCCCGCCTCGTGCGAAACATCGTGCCCTTTTGCAAGCCCGGCAACACCCTTCAATGCGGCGAGCGTATCGGCATGATCCGTTTCGGCTCCCAGGTGGACTTGGTCCTGCCGAAACTGGACAAGTTGACAATCCTCGTTCGTCCGGGACAGAACGTGAAGGCCGGCGAAACCATTATCGCAATGACCCAGCAAACAGGAGGGCAATCCCATGCGCTATGACAAGGTACTGTTCGTCAAACCGAAAATCGAAGCAGACTGGCGGGGGATTCGTCCCCACGTGGGACTGGGGTACATGGCCGAATCCCTGAAAGCGGCCGGTGTCGATTATGATATCCTGGACATGGACCTGGGCCACGAACTGTCCGAATTGCGCGAAAAAATTGCCCTTTTCAAGCCGGCGCTGATCGGGGTTCCGTTGATCACATTCGAATACCTCAAATCCTACGAGTTGCTGACCTGGCTCAAAAACGCATATCCGTCCATCCCCATCGTCACCGGCGGCCCTCATGTCACCATTCTCAAACAGCAGGTCCTGCAGGAATGTCCCGCCATCGACTACGGCATCACGTACGAAGGCGAAATTCCCCTGGTGGAACTTTGCCTGGGCGACAAGAAAATCCCCGAAATTGCCAGCGTGCTCTACCGGACGGACCTTGGCGGCACGATCGCCTATACCGGCGACGGCAAACCCAACCGTGAACTGGACAAGCTTCCTTTCCCGAAATTCGAAAAATTCGAGCTCGATAAATATATTCCCGAACGCACCATCTATTCCAGCCGCGGCTGTCCCCACCAATGCATCTTCTGTCCCAACCGGCTCTTCTCGCCCATCTTCCGCCCCCGCAGCGCGAAGAACGTGGTCGACGAGATGGAGTACTGGTACAACAGGGGGGACCGGCAGTTCAATTTTGACGACGACAACTTCAACTTCATCCGGGCCCGGGTGTTCGAGGTCTGCGATGAGATCGAAAAGCGGGGCATGAAAAACCTTTTCCTGCGCTGCGCCAATGGAATCCGGGCGGACCGCATCGATCGAGAAACGCTGATCCGCATGAAGGAAGTCGGCTTCCATTACATGTCGATCGGAGCCGACGCGGGCAACAACCGCATGCTGAAGATCGTCAAAAAGGGGGAAACCATCGAACAGATCGAAGCCGCGGTCAAAAACTGCTGCGAACTCGGATACGATGTGAAATTGCTCTTCGTGGTCGGAACCCCTTACGAAACCTGGGAAGACGTGGAGGACAAAGTCCGTCTGGCCAAAAAGTATCCCCTGAACGATGTCCATTTCTACAACACCATTCCCTATCCAGGAACAGAACTGTACGATTGGATAAAAGAGAACAACTACTTCCTTATCGATCCCAAGGTGTACCTGAACAATGCCTCCTGCTGCGACAAAACGCCGGTGTTCGAAACGCCGGAACTGCCGGCCGCCACCCGGGTCAAGCTATACAAATACCTCAAGGGCGTCCGGCGGGAAATTCACCGGAAAGCCTTCCAGCGCATGTACCCGCAGCACAAGCTGCTGACCTGGCTGACGAGCTACGTCGTCGTTTCGGACCCGGTGGTCCACATGTTCTACCAGAACATGGCCGTCCGGTCGCTGATTGAAAAGTTCCGTTACAAGAAAGCGACAACGGTTTAAGGTCCGTTTCAAAAAAAATGCTCGTAGCATCCCAACTCGTAACGCAAATCGCTTGAGCGTTGCCCGATGACCCGGGCCGGCACGCCGCCAACGATCGCGTAGGGCGGAACGTCCTTGGTGACAACCGCGCCGGCGCAAACAACCGCCCCTTTGCCAATGCGGAGGTTGGGAAGAATAATGCTCCGACAACTGATCCAGGCGTAATCCTCAATGACCACGGGGCCGCCTTTTGCCGCAAACAAAGGATCCTGCGGATCATGCTCCATGGTCCAGATCCAGACGCCGGTGCTCATGTTCACGTTTTCACCCACCGTCAACCCGTTCCTCCCGTCCAAAACGGCGCCATGTCCGATGATCGAATTTCGTCCGATCACGATTTCGCGCGGATTCCGGATTTCAGCACCACCGTAAATGACCGCTGTGGTGTCGGCCCGCAAACCGAAAACACGCACGTAGATCAATTTGCGGAGGCGATGCGAGGGAATGTGACCGCACAGCAGAAGAAGCAGAAATTTCAAACCGTTCCTGTATGAGCTCATGCCGACCTCCTCTTTTTCCACGACAGCGACGAATGCCATTCTCATCCCAGGTGGCGATAAAGGCCCTTGCCAAGCAGTTGGGCCACGCCAAGGGGGGTCCGGCTGTACAAATACCGGATGGCCCGGCTTTTAAAATCGTTCTGTTCAACGGCCATCATGCCGGCAATTCCGGGATAATAATAATAAGGGCACTCGCAGGCGTCCGCGCCCCACCGCCGCTTGAACTCGATCAGCCCCGGATTGTCGGGGGGGCTCTTCCCGAAATCGAAATAGCGGCGCCCTTCCCGGCAGGCCGACTCCACCGCATGCCAGAGCAGAAGATGATTCGGGCGGGCCTCCAGAAACGCCGGCAATGAAGCGCCGATTTCGTAGGACACCCGCTGGTGGAATTTGAACAACACAATGCCGGCCACCACCTGGTTGTTCAGGCGGGCAAGAAGAAACTCAACGTGCCCCGGCGGGCCCATCAGCTCAAACATGTTCCTTAAAAATGAATAGGGCTGGATGGGGAATCCCTGCTTCTTGCGGGTAATGGCATGCACCCGGTAAAAATCGCGAAGATCCTTTTCGGACGCGGCTGGTTCGACGAGAATGCCCGCCTTGTCCGCCTTTTTTTTGTTCATGACGATATTGCTCGAGATCCCCTTGCGAACGCGGTCAAAGCCGCCTTCCAGGTCAAGAATGTGGGTCATGTGATAGGGATGGCGTTTCAACTCGCACACCTCCTCCGGAATGGCATTCAACGTCCGAAGCTCAAAAAACGAGGCTCCGTGCCCCTTCAGTGACTCCATGGCGGCATGGATCAGCCTCCCGCACTGCTCGGATTTTTCATACAATGGATTGCAATACGAGGTGAACGGCAGGGAGACCAGCCGGTTTCCGGTCAAGGGGCTTTTGACCACGCAAGCGGGCAGCGCGGCCCGAATCGCCCCGCCCTCTTCCAGCACGAACGCCAGCGGTTCGGCTTGCCGATATGTGGCGGCAATCACTTTTAACCACGTCGAATGATGATAAATTTCCGATTGCGGATGAGCTTCGACCATCGAATTCCACCGGGAATCGTTCAGGGGCCGGATAATATTGACATGGCTGCTCATCCCACCGCCTCCATTCTGAGTGGCGCGGCTAACGGATCCGGACAAAGGAATCGCGGCTGTTGTTTTCGGCCACGACCCGGAAGCTGGGATCCACCCGCCCCGCATTATGAATCGTCTCGCGAACATCCAGAAATACATGCCGGTAGGGCATGCGTTCCGCCCGACTGACCAGTTCCTCAAAAGTCTCCGAATAAAACAAAACGCGCCCCCCCATCCGGCGCGCTCCGAAATAGGGGAAAAGAATCCGCAGGTCGGGCCGTAAATAATTCAGATGGCTGTTCGCGATCATGACCGCACTCCCGGCCGGAATGTCGGCGTACCGGCTCTGCAGGGCGTCCATGTTTTGCGCGTAGGACGGCTCCTGGTCCAGCAGACTGTGCTTCAGAACTTTCAACGGAAAATGAAGCCCATATGCCGCGATCGCCATGGCCGCCACGCACTGGGCAAAGACGTTGAACACGGCCTGACTCTGCCTGCGGTAGAGATGGTGAATGCCCCCCAACATAAACAGCAACGCGCCCGGAGCGAAAAGCCGGTAATTGAAGAGGTCAATGTTGGAGGTCCAATGGAGAAATATAACGGCAGCCCAGTGCACGGCTCCCACGAGGAACAAAATGGACTCGAGCTCGTCGACCGGGGGGCCTTGCGCCCGCCGCCAAGCCCGTGTTCGAATACGAAAATAAAACACAAGAGCTACCTGAAAGAGGAACGTGCCTGCAAAGAGAACCGCATACAGCCGGTTGATTTCCCCAAGCGTTTTCAGAACCATGGGATTCAACATGAACAAAAGTGTTCCGGCCAAGGCGGCGAGCTTGTCTTGCCAGGGCTCAAAACTGGGAGCCCGCGGCATGCCGGTGATATACCCGGTTTCCCGGTAATTGTTGAACAAGTAGGCTCCCATCAGAAAGACGCCCAACACAACAGCCACCAGGACAAGGGCCATGACCCGGTATTCCCGCCGCCCCAAATAGTAAAGGGCCAGCAGGCCGCAAACGCCTATCGTGAAGATGCCAATGTAGCGAACGGAAAAAACCAGGAAAGCGGAGGCCACGATTATGAGTGCGCGGGGCGCGCCCGGCCGTTTCATAAACGCGTGGAGCGACACGCAAAACCAGACCAGTCCGAAGACGAACGGCACTTCGCTCATCGTGAAACTGAATATTTCGAGAAAGGGGGCGAACATCAACGTGCAGGCGCAGACCACCGCCGCCGCACCGAACGAACGGCGCAGAATCAGGATCAGCAGAGCGACCAGAATCACACTCACCGCCTTCGATGCCGAAAACACACTCAGCCCCGTCAGGAGGGATACCAGGGCTATCATGACCGGGTAGCCCACCGGCCAGACGGCGAAAAAGGCGCCCCCCTCATCGCTTTCGAAATTGCACGGCGTGGTGACCCACCCCTTCCCATCCACCAGCGATTGGGCCAGCTTCAGATATTGGGTCGAATCCTCGAACAGACATCCTTCGGAATCAAAGTACGACAGACCCGTTATGGCCCCCGCAACCAGAACGAACACCAGCACCAGGCCCAAATCCAACCATCGCATTCGGGGGATCCTCATGCGCCGATCCTTTCGCGATTTCCCGCGGGACTGGCGGCACCCCCCACAAGCGAATGGGTTTGCCTCTTTCGCGCCGCCTCCTTGGCCTTCACCGCCTCCTCATACACGGCCTGCATGCGCGAGGCAATCCGATGCCAGGAATACCTTTCTTCGACCAGCTTTCGCGCTTCCCGGCTCAATTGCGCCGCATATTGCGGCCGAGTCAACACATCGCGAAGCGCATCGGCCATTTCGGAGGGGCGGTCCGCCACCACGAGATGACGGCCCGTTTCCGCCTGAATCCCCTCGCAGCCAATGGCCGTCGAAACGACCGGCCTTCCATACGCCATGGCTTCCAGAATTTTCAACCGCGTCCCCCCGCCGGCCCGGATGGGAACAACGGCGGCCGCGCACCGTTGGTACCAGGGAGAAAGATCGTCCACCGGTCCCGTTATTTCAATGCCGGGAACCCGCCCCAGGGCGAGGATTTCCGGGCTGGGATTTCTCCCGATCACCCTGAAAACGGCATCCGGCACACGGGCCTTCAACAACGGGAATACCTCCCGGACGAAATACGTGACCGCGTCCGAATTGGCGTACTGGCTGAGCGTGCCCACGAAAAGGAGCTCCCGGCTCGGAACCGGGTCGCGGGCGGAAATTTCTTCGCAATCGACCCCGTTCGCGGCCACCTGCACGGGTAGCGCCGGATTGTCTCGCATTATCGCATCGCGATCGACCTCCGAGGTCACCCACACCAGATCGGCGGAGCCGATTACGCGCCGTTCCAGGCGCTCCATCCGGGATGCATCCAGGGAATACAACGCCCGGCGCCAACCCGGAGGAAACAGGCGGGCGTGGCGCCGCAAGGAAACGGCTTCCCGGTCAAAATGGTTAAGCACCCGGAGGGCTCCGCTGCTCTGGATAAGAGGCCAGTATATGCCCAGCCAGATGCCATCCATCACGATGATGTCAAACCGGCCGTCTCGGATCAGCTCCTTAAGCCGGACCGTGAACGGGTGAAAATCAAAACCAGCCGACAGGAGAGGCCGCGTTCCCGCCAGGTAGCGGAGCCCCTTGATCAGACGGCGCAACGGGCCGGGCCTCGGCAGAAAGAGGTTGTGAACCTCGATCGGCTCCCCATGAAACCGCGGATACTGTCCGGCATCCTCCCGGCGAACGGCCCGGCAGAGCAATTCCTGGTGGTGGGTCCGGCCGAGTAGGCGGCACAAATGCCACACCCTCTGATCGTTCCCGCCATGCGGCGGCCAGGGGCACGTGTAGGCCAAGTTCAAAATACGCATCATTCCCCCACGGCAGCCTTCTTATCGGCGGCAAGATCCAGCAGGCAGTCTTCCCGGAAAAGCAGAGCCGAACGTTCCGGCAAAGCGGGGAGCATCCGCATCGCGAGTTCGGAACTCAGCTCCATGCGGTCGAGTCGGAACCCATGGGCCCGATGGTACCCGGCCACCACATCCCTGTTTTCAGGAAGCCGAAACAGCGCGGCGCCCTGCGGGTCGCCTCCAAACTCATCGTCAACACCCTGCAACTTGTAGTCGTATGCCAACCGGCTGCCGGATGGCAGCCGGTCCGCCAGAAAATCCAGGAACTGGCCGAATGCATCCTTTCCGATGTACGGGCTGACCCCCTCCATCAAGACAAACACACACCCGGCATCGTGCCCGTCCAGCCAGCGTTTCAACTCGTCCCAGCAAAGCCTATCCAAATTGACGGAAAGATAGTCCACATGGTCAACGGGCCAATTTTTCCGGGCCACGGCCTGCTTTTTCACAATCGCATCGGGCTGGTCGCACTCCAGCACCCGGACCCCCATCTGCTTCAAGACACGGCCGAACCGGTAGGAGCGCGTATCACTGCCGCAACCGATATTGACGATCACCCGGGTGTTGTCAAACACCGCCCGCATGAACAGTTCGTCATAATATTTTGTTCGCGCAATGATGTAGTTGTAGAAGGGGTTGGCCCGAAGCCCGGAAATTTTCAGCGCGGCCCGCATCAGACAATGCTGCCGCTGGGCGAAGGTGAGGAAGTGCCTCACCAGGTTATCCGGATTGCGGTATTCGGCCCTTTCACAAACCGACTGAATGTGGCGCAACTGGCCGACCCTCATCATATTGCTGCAATCGGGCAGCTTCATGGTTCCCCCTTTTCCCATTGTTTCAAGGCAAGACCCGCAGACCCGTGGGCGGCATCGGCACAGTCAACGACAGATCGGTGCGCCAGACAAGGCGGACGGCGTCGGCCACCACATCGCCTCCCGACGAGACGGCATCCGACACCATGACGGAGTTGGTGCCGCCGAGCGGGAAGGTTCCCAGCAGATTCCATTTCCCTCCGTTGGTCCGTTGATCCATTTTCACCGTCATGGCACCCCCGTAATAATTGACGACATAGGGAACATCCGGCGCGCGCCAGGAACCGTCCCACCACCACACATACACATCGTACATGCCTGTAAACGGAACGAAGAAAGTCCACGTGGCCGTATCGGTTCCCGTACCGGCCTCATGGTTGTACCGGTGCGCGCCCCGATAGTGCTGGCCGTCCGCGCCCTGATACACCCCCCAGGCGTCCATAACCCCCACGGCGTTGAATCCGGGATCGGCATCATCGACAATAATCTCCCCGATCACAGCGGAAGCGACGGCGGAATAGGCGGAATTGCCCGACGCGTTCGACGCGCGCACACGGTAATAATTGGTGACCCCGACAGCCCGTCCTATATGAACGGTCGAGGTGACATTCGGACCGGTGAGCGCAATCTGGCTGTAAGCCGAACCATCCGTGCCGCTTTCGACCTTAAACCCGGTCTCGTCGCCGGATTTGTCCTGCCAAGCCACCGTGATCTGGTTGCTGGCCGTCGCCACGGCCGTCAAATTCGAGGGTGCGGCGGGTGGCATCAGGGCGGCCAACGTCTTGGCTGAAGAGACATTCGCATAAGCGGAATCCGCCGCGGCGTTATAAGATCGAACCCGATAGTAGTAAGCGACATTGTCGGCAAGGCCGGCATTCACATAGCTGGTGATGTTGCCGCCCACGGTCGCGATCTGCGCGAAACCGAGCGCGTCCAGGCTGCGCTCGATCTTGAAGCCGGTTTCGTTGGTGGCGTTATCCTGCCAAAACAGGCTGATCTGGTTGGCCACATTCGCGGAGGCCGTCAAAACAGAAGGAGCGGCCGGCGGCGGAACTCCCGCCGGCACCGTCGCGGACCGGAATACCAGCCGGATCGCATCCGCGACCACGTCCGTTCCGGAGAGGACCGCATCGGATACACTCACCGTGCCTGTGCTAATAAAAGGAAAACGACCCAGCAGGTTCCATTGCCCGCCGCCAGCGCGCTGGTCAACCCTCACCGTATTGCTGCCCCCGCTGTAATAAACCGTGTACGGCACGTTTGACGGGCGGGTCGCACTTTCCCACCACCAGGCATACACATCGTACGTCCCGTTCGAGGCCACCGGGAAAGTCCACCGGGCAACGTCCAGCCCCGTACCGGCTTGATTGTTGTAATGATGGGACCCGCCGTAATGCTGCCCGGCCGGATTCGCATACAAAAGCCAGGGATCCTGGCCCGACACAACGGAAAAGCCGGCCGCTGAGTTGTCAAAAATAATTTCACCCGGCGTCAGGGAAGCGACACCCGAATAGTCGGAGTCCCCCACCGCGTTGTAGGCCCGAATCCGGTAATAATAGGCGATGTTGGCGGTCAGACCCGTGTTGACAAAGACAATCACGTTTGAAGCCACCGTCGCAATTTGGGAAAAACTGGTCGCATTGGTTCCGCGTTCGATCTTAAATCCCGTTTCGTCGGCCGAGTTGTCCTGCCAGGCCAGCCGGATCTGATTGAATGAAACCGCCGAGGCCGTCAACGCCGAGGGTACGGCCGGCATCGCGGGCGTCGGCGTTCCCGTGGAATATTCATAGGCCCCAATGTCCCAGGCCGTCCCCTGGGGCCGGGCGGCCAGGTTGAGACTATTGGCAAAGATGGTTCCCAACGAGTCGCCTTTGTTGATCGCCAGGGAAGCCGCCTTGGGAAGATATCCATTCCGATCGGTTCCCGCCGTACTGGAAACAGCCAGCGGAACCTGGCTGAGATCCGTGAACAGGGGATCGGCATTCTGGGCGGAGGCCTCATAATTTTTAACGTTTGAGACGGTATAGGTCGTCCCTTTGTCGTATACCGCAACCGCCCCGCCGCCGGACGTATGCCAGTAGACATTGTTGCGGTGCGTAAAAGCCCCGGCATAACCTTGCCGGAGGTACAGACAGGTCGTCGAACTCCCGCTTTTCGGCAGGTGCGCCAAAATATTGTTGGCGAAGTCGATGTTCACTGTGTTCTGGTCCCAAACCAAAACTTCGCCGCCGAACGAAGACACAAACTGCCCGTTGTTGTACAGCGTGTTGTTATATATCTTGACGTTTCCGCCATACCAGTTCATGGCCTCGAAGGAAATTCCCGACCGGTTGCACCCCACGATCAAGTTGCCATAAAAGTCCCCATTGACAACGGTTCCCCGCGGACCCGCCGAGTCGGAGCCGAATAAAATGCCCGAACTGGCCGGAGAATTTTTCAAGACGTTGTACCGGACGATCAACCCCGTTTCGTTATTGGCGCAGTTCATCAGGAAAATACAACCCAGGATGCCGCCCCCTTCCACATAGTTGTATTCGTAAATGTTGCCCGACCCTCCGAATGAAATGTGGATGCCCGACTGGCAGCCCGGCCAGTACTTGGGCGACGGACTGTGGATGCGATTGTTTCTGTATGTGTTGTTGATGTGATAGTTGGCGCTTGGCGTCGATCCTTTTTGCGGATAAACGTTCAAACCGTGTCCCGAATATTCTGACAGATCGTTGTTTTCGATCAAACAATTCGAAATTGTGCGGCTGTTGTTGGCCGACACGTGAATGCCCGACGAGTAAAACGTTGACAGGTTTCCGATTTTTCGAATGGTCATGTTCAGGACGTTGACGTTGCTGATGTTCGCCGTCTGGCCATAGCCCCCGATCATGATGCCGGTTGCGACAAACCCGCTATCGCTCCCGTTATCCATGACAAAATCCCGAAGAGTGACGTAACTGGCGCCGGAGATGTTGAAGCAGATGCCGCCGTTGTCGCCTCCACCTGTTCCCGTTTTTTTTAGAATCGGCAAAGCTCCTGTCCCGTAATCGTCGCCCCGGATGGTGATGGGCCCCGCCGTGGCGTTGCCGCCCTGCGAAAGGTGCCAATAAACGTTGGCGGACCACGTCCACGTGCTCCCCCGGCCAAGGTGAACCGTGTCGCCCGCCTTGATGGTGGTCCCCCAGGCGGATTTGATTTTTCCGAAGGTCGCCCAGGGGGCGTTGGGGCTGGTTCCGGGGTTGGAATCGTTCCGGCTGGCATGCACGGACGAAACATAGAAATCCGTGCCGTGGGCGGGGCGCAACCCGGCGGACAACACGAGACCAGCGGATAATGCGGCGAGCAGGATAATTCGTTTCATGGGGATTCCTTTCTTGAACGCGTCGAACACAAAATACTTTCATACGTATCGCGGAGCCGTTCGCCAATCCGTTCCCAGTCATAGCGGGTTCGGACCAACTCCCGCCCGCTGGCCGACAGCGACTGCCACCGGAGCGGATCGCGCATCAGCTCGACAATATGACGGGCGAACTCGGCGGGCTCATCCGCCACCAGAATGTCCCGTCCGTGCCGCACATCAAGCCCTTCGCACCCGATGCTCGTGGACACGACGGGCGTTCCGAAGGCCAGCGATTCGAGAATCTTGATCCGGCTGCCGCCGCCCGAACGCAGAGCCGCCACGGAAACCAGGGCGTCGCGATGGTAAGGCTCGATTTTAGGGACATTAGCACAAAGAGTCACATCGGGGGGGCGGTGCAGAGCCCGAATCGAAGGCGGAGGCTGCCGCCCCACGATGGTCAGCGCGCAGCCTGGCAGCTCGTTGCGGACAAGCGGAAAAACGCGCCGATGGAAATCGATCGCCGCATCGCGGTTCGGCTGATAATCCAAAGAACCGACGATGAGGATATTTTCCTTCCGGTTCCCGCGCGGAATCGGCTTGCATTGTGCGGTGTCCACCCCGTTCGGGATGACCGCCACGTCCAACGAGGAGTTGCGGGTCCGCAACAGCTGCCGGTCCCGCTCCGAGACCGCCAGGACCTTGTCGAACACCGCGGCCCTGGCCGCCTCCCATTTTCGCATCGGCAACCACGTCAGCAGGAGCTTGATTTTCCGCGCAAGATTCCGCTCGCATTCGAACATCCGCCGATATTGATCCGAGGCCACATCGTACGTGGAGAGCACCGTTTTCGCCCCCAGCTCCGGGGACAACGCGGTTGCCAGACCAGCCATGCGTGTTTGCTCCAGCTGTATGATGTCGTATCGTTCGCGGCTCGCCACCTGGCGAAGACTCCGCCGGACCTCGGCGCCATCGCAATACTTTGTGACAAACGGCTCGCCCTTCAGCATCTTGCTGGCCACTTGGAAGGGCTGCAGAAGTATTGCCTTTCTCTTTGGAATAATGATCTCCACCCGCCGGCAGTAGGGCCGCAGGGTTGCCAGGGCTTCGGCCGGCGTGGTCCCGTCGTCCAGACCGACAAGATCGACTTCGGCGTGCCGCGACAACTGCCGGATCAGGCTGAAAAGCCGGACGGCGCCCCCGCTGTCGACGGGCACCGGCAAAGCAGGACATGCAATTAACAGCTTCACGGCTCCCCCGCGGATGGTTCGGGCCCGATGCCGGCAGGCCGCACCTCACGGGCGATATAGGTCCCCATTTGGAGCGGCGAACACGCGCGACGCAGATAATCCAAGTCGTCCCTCAGAGGATCCCCCAGCAACAGAAGAACAACAAAAAACAGGAACATGCCTACAGCGCCGACGACGGCCAGGGCGCCGATTCCGGATTCGCCGAAGAGCCGGGTCGTACCATACATTCCCGCGATCATGATCGCGGCCGCGAGCAGATGCCGCACCACGCTGGGATTGACGCGGGTATCGGTCACCCGGCGGGCCACGACCCGGTACAGGAGCGCCATGATCACCGCGGTGGAGACGGAGGCCATGGCGGCTCCGCGTGCGCCCCAACCGAGCAGGCGTAACCCCCCGATCTCCGAGGGGATCAGGATCAGATTAAAGATAACGCTGAGCAAAACAGACATCACCCCCAACAGGCCGTACAGGCGGGAATGGTTCGTCCCGATCAGCTGCGCCCCGTATGGCGCGGACAAGACGGTCGCAATGCTGCTGAACGTCAGGATCACAACCAGCAGATGGGATCGCTCGAATTGTCCACCCAGCAGAAGGCGCACCGCGATTTTGTTGAAAAACAGCATCAACGCGCCCGCCGGAATCAACATGAGGGAAAGAAAACGCTCGGCGCGATGGGTGACTTTGCGGATGCTTTCCAAATCGCCCCCGGCATGGAACGCCGAAACCGCGGGGAAGACCAGGTTCCCAACCGCCACGCCCGCAAACGTCAGGATGCCCGTGATTTTCGCCGCGCCGGCATAAAAGCCCAACTCTTCGGAATTCCAGAAGAATTGGATGAGGATCTGGTCCAGATTGTTTGTGACCCCATAGGCGCACATGATGACGACCAGGGGAAGGGCAAACAGAAGGTACTCCTTGCACATCGCCCACGTCGGCCGCCCAACCGGGTTCTCCCGGAACAACAGCAAGTAGAGCAGAAAGGCGACCACCGCGCCGGCCAAGGAGGCGCCTGCCAGGACGACAACCCCCAACCCGGCCACGACAACGGCAATTTTCAGAACGCTTTCGATGGTTTTCGCAATCAAGTCCGGTATCACCTGCCGGGCCGTTTCCTGCCGGGCGGCGAAGGTGTAGATGGCCACGTCAACCAGGCTTAGCACGACATGCGTGGCCGCGGCCAGGTAGATGACCCATTCGTGTTCCGGACTTGCCAGTGACTTTTGGAAAACCAGTCGGCGAATGAGCAGACCGCACAACACAACCGCCA
Organism: Kiritimatiellia bacterium; assembly: GCA_046484345.1. Taxonomy (GTDB): domain Bacteria; phylum Verrucomicrobiota; class Kiritimatiellia; order CAIKKV01; family CAIKKV01; genus CAIKKV01. The sequence goes on along the minus strand of JAWOJA010000049.1, from coordinate 23,843 downwards.
CCATGGCGATCGACAGGAGAAAACGAAGAAGGAGGAAGGTTGCGACACAGGTCCGATAATCCCGGCCCTCCGACAGCTTTTTGATGTGCGCGAAACCCAAGCCCATGTCGGCAATGAAACTGAAAAGGCCCACATAGGCGAATCCAAAACAAAACGTGCCAAACGCCTCCGGACTCAACCGGCGGACCATGAAGAAAATGGCCGCATAGCCGATGGCATTTTTAAAAAATTGCGCCGAAAAGGCCAGGATGGCTTTCCTTCCGATCATCGGATTTCCTCCCTCTCCGGCGCCGCCTGGCGGGAAATCCGCACGGCCGCCTCCGTGATCCCGAACAGGATCCCGATGGCCGCCACCTCCCAGTCCTGCATGAAATAGGGCGCGCTCATGTTCGCCAGCAGCAGGCCCAGGATACAAACCGCCGATCCAAGGATGATTCCCCTGAAAATGCCGTCGGTCATCCTTGCCCAGGATGCCATGGCCTGTTTCAAAAACAAATAAAACAACGCAAGAAACGCCATGAATCCCAAGAAGCCGGACTTCACCAATATCCACAAGTAACCGTTATGGATGAAGGTGGCCAGATTGTCCTTGGGCCCATATATCGCAGGACGGTACCCGTTGGCATAACCGATTCCAACCAGGGGGGAATGTTTGATGGCAATCCAGGCATATTGGTTCTCGAGCAACCGATAGGTCACCGTTTCCGTTGACTCAATGCCCTGCAGGGATTGAAGCCGTTTCCACGACAGCTCGACATACCGCCCGAGCACGGGGGGCCCCCAGGCGATCATGCTGGCCGTCAGCAGCAGGAGCACAAAAGTCAGGCCGAGAATACGGCCCATTTTTTGACGATACCGGCGGAAGGCGAAAAGGCCTGTCAGCAACGCGGCCAGGGCAATGGACATGTACATGTGCCGATGGAACTTGAGGATGAAGAACAGCAGGTATATTCCCATGGCGGCCAGATAGATCAGCCGGGTCCGATCCACCACCAGCAGGGCGAAGCAACAGCACAGACACCAATAGATCAGAAGAATGCCCTTTCCGCCCGCCAGCCCGGCGATGCCATAATAGACATCCTCGGCTCGGGCATCGGGGGACGGCGGGTTCAGGATTCCACCGATCACTAATGTCAAGGCCGACACCATGCCGATTCCGAAGCAGACGACCATCAGCCATTTCACGTCCGCCAGTCTGGTACAGGAGGAAGAGACCATGATGAAAAGCCCGTAATAAAGGACAACCTTGAATTCCCGCATGGCCTCGAACGCATTGGCCCCCACGGCGACAACACCATAAATGAAACTTAAGCTCGAAAATGCAAGGAAAAGCAGGAACGTCCGGGCCAGAAGCGTGTTGTGGTATATCAACCGCCCCTTTAACAGACTCCAGGCATACAGGGCCACGAGATAGAGGAGCAACATGTCGGGCAGGTGAATGCTGCCGATCGGAATCTTGGGCAGTTTGCTATAAAAGGAAATAAAACAGGTGCACGCCAACACGAGCGGCGGGCCATAGCGCTGATTTCGGGCGAGAAATATGGGACCCAGTAAAGCACCGACAACCGCCAAAAACACGGCGACGCTGAGCGAGGCGACCACGGCGCCCAGAACCAACCCGGCCAGCAGGCAAACGCCCACAACCCAACCTTTGCCCGGTTCGGCCTCCTCTATCGCAACAGTGGAAATCAGGTGGGGCATTAGCATCCCGCTGCGGAGCGGACTTTCGAATTGGATTTTAGAAAACTCTTCACCAGCGGGCGGATAAACGGGTAAATGGGCAGGTTCGTCAGCTTTTCAACCTTCCGCTCCATCCCCTCGGCCGCCTCCAACTTGTTCAACATCCTTTTCTTGGCCATCTCCTCGAAGCCCTGCCGCATCAGCACCATCCAACTTTCCACATGCTTCAGGTTGTCAAACGCCTGCGTTTTGGCCGATGGATGAATGGTGGCGCCCGCCAGAACAGCGGGTATCCGGACAAAAGAATGGGTTTTTGCGATTTTCAACCACAGATCGAAATCCATAGCGATAAACAGCGCCTCGTCGATCGGACCGGCGGCCTCCCAGGCAGTCTTGGAAAACAGGCAAGCCGGCTGCTGAAACCCGTTCACCTCCCAATCGGCGATCGACACCCGGTCCACCCGTCCAGGTTGCTGCGTCTTCAAAACGGTTCCCGTCGGATCCACCAAATGGGCATCCCCCACCCAGGCGCCGGCGCCCGGATTCAGACGCCAGGCTTTTTCAAACTTCTCGAAAGCACCCGGAAGAAAAAAATCATCCGAATTAAGCCATCCCATGATCGGCCCTGTACAACGCGCAAAACCCTTGTTCAAGGCGTGGCTCTGCCCGCGGTCGCGTTCGCTGACCCAATAGGCCAGATGCCGCTCATATTTTTTTATGATCGACACCGACTCATCGGTGCTCCCTCCGTCGATTACGATGTATTCCAGGTTCCGATAACCCTGATCCAGCACCGATCGGATCGCTTTTTCCAAGAACCGGCCCTGGTTATACGAAATGGTGACGATGGAAATCATTGGGGATCGCATGGCTGTTCTCCTTAAGCCGACGTTTTGAACTCAACCGAATCGCCTGGCGGAGGGCAAAGCGATGCCAACAAACCCAGATAACGGTTCTTGGTCACGCTCCATTTCATCTGCTGATAACGCGCAATGGCGTTCTCGGCAAGGGTTCGCCGTTTCGCGGGATTTTCATACAGCTCCCGGATGCAACGGGCCAGGTCCTCATGGTCGCCCGGCTTGAAAAACATCACACAGCTGTCATCAAAATTATCCTCAACGGTCGGCAGCCGCGAAACAATGACCGGCTTCATCATGGCCATGAATTCGTACATCTTGCAGGTGTCAATCAGTTCGGAATAGGGCGACCGGCGCATGGCGATAATCCCGACATCGCTTTCGCGAATCAACGCCATCAGGTCGGGAAACGGCATCCAGCCCCGCAAATGAATGCGCTGCTCAAGCCCGAGTTCCCGGACCAGGCCCTTTATCACCGGGATGAACTCCCCCTCGCCGGGAACTTGATACTCGATGTCGGGAATGCTCGATTCCAGTTGCTTGACCGCGCGGATGACCAGGTCGTGACCGTACCGCTCATCGATTAATCCATGCGTGATCAGGCGGAACCGGCCGGCCGGCGCGGGCTGCGAAGGCGGCTGCTTGTCATAGACCTCGTCGCACACATTCGTCAACACGTCAATCCGCTGAAGGTCCGCGCCACGCTCCCCGTAGCGGCGGCGCAGAGATTCGGAAACCGTCACCACCCGATCCGCATACCGGATGGCCATCTGCTCAAGCCGGGCTTGAAAGCGGAAAAGAGGATGCGTTTTGGAAAAGCCGAATTTGGTCATCCACAGCTCTGGCGTGGGCTCGTGAAGGTGCAACAACACTTTCACACCGAAAAGCTTGGGCAGAAAAGGCGCGAACACCAGAAAATCCGGCATGGTATTCACCTGGATGCAGTCATACCGCCGCCGGAGGTGCAGGGCCGTCACCACCACTGACATGATCATGAAAGAAATCACATATTCCCAGGTGTACCGGAACACGCCGCCCCTAATATGCTGGACCGGAATCCGAATAAATCGGCCTGTCTTTTTGTATGGCTCCACCGCCAATTGTCCCGTATGGCGAAGACAGATCACATCCACCTCGTGACCGGCTTCGACGAGGCTGTTCAGCTCCTTCATCACCGTCGCATCGGGAGGAAACTTGCTGTGTCTAAGGATGCATACCTTCATGCGCATTCCTTCTGGCGCAATCCGTTTTTTTTAAAAATGTCCGCCAACCGGGCCACCTGTTCGCGGCGTATCGACGCGATATATTCCGCCGAAAGGGACCGCGGTTCGTGTCGCATCCACGACACGCCGTAGCCGGCCAGGCGAAGCACGCTTCCCAGCACATAGGGCGGGTCGGTGAGGCGCGAGAGCGACTTGGCCAGCACAAAAGCCGGATGGCATCCGTAGCCGTACTCCTTGATTCCATCCCGAAAACAGGTCTTCAGCGGGCTTCCTTTTTCCGAACCCGTGCGCCGATGATGCCGGACCTTGAGATCCGTAAAGGTCCGAACATTCCAGCCCTTCATCCGCGCCGTGATTTCCGCCACCGCGTCTATGCCGCCGTGCGGAAGCGCCTGATATCCCCCGATTCCCTCAAAACAGCTACGGCGAAACATCTGAATCGGCCCGCTCACGCTCCAATTGACGCTGACGGTCTGGCGAACGTACACCCCGTCGCAATTGTCATAAAGCACACCCCCGCCTATGCCAAGATGGGGGTCGTCGCCAAACCGATTCATGATCGTTTCGTAATAGGCGGGCCCGAACGAAACATCGGCGTCCAGCACGGCCACGAAATCACAGGGAATAAACCGCGCCAGGGCGTAGCCCATGTTGATGGCCCTCGCCTTTGAGGCAAAATTCCGGCTTGTTCCCATTTTAGTTGATATTAGCTTGATGAACGGATGGGAAGCGGCGTGCCGGAGGATGATGGCATCGGTCGAGTCCGTCGACCCGTTGCTGACGATAATCCATTTCCGCGGCGGCACACTCTGGGCCGTAACGGACTTGATGGTCTCTTCGATATACGCGGCTTCATTTCGAACAGCGCTGATGATGATGTACTTATGCATCTTGACGGGACTCCTTTCCAACTCGGACATGGGCGGCCGCCTCCCGTGGCAGGACATGCCAAACTGACTCTTGATGCCGCAACGTGACGTGCCGGAGAAAATCGGCATACAAGGAAGCGGGATATTCCTCGGCGCCCTGTTTTGCTTTGTCGAAAGCCATATAGTCGGGATGCACATTCACGAGCGCCTGGCCGCCCTGATCGGCGATCCAATCCGTCTTGTTTGTCCAGATGGCGGGCGTCTTCTCCTGGAGAATGACGAACAAGGTAAAATCCTGAGGCAGTGTATAGGGCATTTCCACATATGAGTGGCCGGCCGGATGCGGAGCGGTCCGGAAGAAGGGAAAAATGGTGCCCATGCCGTCGGACTGGGGCTCGAACGGGTCGACGTCGAATGTTGACAGGTCGTATTGAATCGCCAGATCGTGAATCCAGTCCAGGTTGTGCTGCATGGAGGGGGAGCGGAATCCGACGGCATTCCAATCCCGCAGATAGCCGTTAATCCGCGCGGCCCGGGACATGAACACGGCGCGGGAATCGTACAGCTTCCCGTCGTGCTTGAGGCCGTGAACGCCCACTTCGAACCCCTCGTCCTCCAGCTCCCGGCGGAGGTCCGCCGGAACCGCATACCGTTCCGGAACGAAATTGAAGGAGGACCGGTAACCCAGTTCCCGCTCGAGCTGCATCACCTGGCGGCAGGCCCGGACCCCTTTCCCCGTTTCAACGTCATGCGTCAGCACCAGGGAAAACTTTTTTCCGGAAGGCCAGCCGGCCCAGTCCGCCGGGGGCGCGGCGGCCCTCGCATCGATGGGCCAGACGGCGGCAAAGGCTTTTCGCTGCCGACGCGCCAGGCCCCGCCGCAGCGCGATCTGAACCGATCGCGGCACGAGGGGCTTGACGCTGTAGAACAAACGGGTGAATCGCATGATTTCCAACCTTTGTTAAAGCCTTTGGTACAGCCATTGGGGCAGGTAAAAACGTCTCTTGTTGAGCACGGCCCCCAGGATGCGGGTATTCATGGAAGCCAGGAGATTCTTCATGCGCTGAACAATCTCGCCGCGCACCCCTTCGGCTTTGACCACAAACACAACGCCGTCCATCAGGGCCGCGATCTGAAGCGCACCGCCTTCGCTCAACGGCGGCAAATCGAAAATCACATACCGGAAGTCCCGGTCCCGGACCAGGCGGAGCAGGTTGTCGTAGTTGAGGGGCAGCAGGCTTGTCGATGGCTCGGATTCCGGGTTATCGCCTGGAACCTTGTAAAAGTTCTGCTCCACGATGACCAGGCAACCCTGGGAATCCATCATGATTTCCGCCGCCCCGGGGGTTTGCTTGATGCCGAACAGGTGGTGCGCCGAAGGCTGCTCCTTGTTGGCATCCACCAGAAGCACCCGGTCCTGGCGCCGCTTCTCGGCAAACGATATGGCCAGGTTGGCCGCCACCGAACTGACCCCTTCCCCGTAATGACTGCTGGTGATGCCGATGATCAGGGGGTCTTTCAAATCGGTTTTCGGTGCGGTCATTTGAATCCGATCGCGCAGGATCCCGAAATAGTGGCGGGCTTCATAAAAGGCGAATGAGCCCCTGAACTTCCGCTCGTCGCTGCCGTCGGAAACAAAGGAGGCCGCTGGACAGATCGAACGGTACCGTAGACGCGGAATGGACACCAGTGTCGGCAGCTGAAGCAACTGCTCGATGTCCTCGGGTTTCTTCAAGGTGTGGTCCAGATGATCGGCCAGGAAGGCCAGGCCCACGCCGCCGAAAAGGCCGACCATCACGGCCAGCAACATCTTTATGACACGGTTCAAGGGGTTGGAATAGGCCGCCAGCGTCGGGGGCTGGATAATGCTAATATTCGATATTTTATCGGCCTGGAGGGCCTGGTCAATGCGGGTCTGCTCGAGGTTCTGACTGTACTTGACGTACTTGTCACGCAACATGTCGCGATCCCGCTCCATCCGGGAAATCCGGATTTCATGCTCGTTCAAACCTTTCATCTCGCTCTGCGCCTCGCCGATCTGCCTCTTTACCGTCTCGGCCTGGGCGGTCAGCCCCGCCAGGGCCGTGGTCTCCGCCAGCAGAGCGGCGCGCACATCCCTGTAATACCCGCTGGCCGCCAGGGGCGCTGTTTTGCCCGCCGAGGACTCCTGCCGGACCGCCTCCTCGCCGGCTTTCACTTTGGCGACAGAGGCGGCCATCTCCCCCTCAAGCTGCTCCTGCTGACTCTGCAGCGTCCCGATCCGGCTCAACAGAATGGCCCGCTGGGAATCCAGGGAGGAAATACCGCTCTGGGTTTTGAGATCGCGCAGCGAATCTTCCATCGCCTCGAGTTGCGTGCGCAGACCGTCCGTCTGCCGGACAAAAAACTCGTGCGCCCCGGGCGCGCGATTCGCCAGAATGTGCATTTGCTGGTAAAGGTCCAGCAACGTGGTCACCACGGTCCTGGCCAAAACCGGATCAAGGGCGTCATAGGATATGGTGATAATGTTGCTCTTGGGGATCACCCTGACAATCAGAGCCTGGCTGAACGCCAGCGTCAGACGGGACACCGTGAGTTCCTCCGCCGTGCCGTCACCCGGCGCATCGGGTTCGGAGGGGGACATCATTTTTTTCAAGTTGGCCATCCATGCAACCCATTTGTCTTTCCGCGTGGATCCCTTTTCGGGGGCGAGTTTCTCAAAACGCTCCGGCCCGATGGCTTGCACCACGCGTGCCGCCAGGTCGCGACTGGTCAGAATCTCAATCTCGGAATTCATGCTGTTTTCCCATTCCATGAACAAAGGGGCCACTTCGCCCGTGGCCACAGTCGGATCCAGCAGAATGGTCTCCCTGCCCCGGCGCACCAAAATCTTCGCCTCGGAGGTATAGGTCCGTTCCATGGCCAGAAGAACCGCCAAGGCGGCCAGCACGACGGAGGAAAAGAAAACGAGCATTTTGTATTTATGCTGAAACAGGACAGCGAAGATGTCCCGCATCGATCCCGAAAGGGGGGGGCGCTCGGCCGGGGCCGGTTGACCGGCCCGGCCTGGCAGCAGCCTCGCCGGGTCGTCTCTTTCGTTTTCAACTCTTGGGTTCACGGGGGTCCTGCATGGCTAATTGACCTGGAAGAAAACAGGCAGTCCAATCTGCGGAATCATCTTGGAGATGTGCTGATCGACCCAGGTGTTCATGTCCGCAATTCGCGTGCGCGGCACAAACACAATGTCGCGGGATTTCAGATAAAAAGGGACCGTCCGATCGCCTTTCATGACCTTTTCAAAATCCAGGGGATACCCCACGTAATGGCCATCCACAACCCGGATCACGACCACCTTTCGAATGGCGGCCATTTCCGCATTGAATCCCCCCGCCTTCATGACGGCATCCAGCGCGGTGAACCGGGGCTCCATGGCCACCTGACCCGGCGTCGTGACAGCCCCGCCCACGAAAACCAACCCATTGGTCATATCGCGCACAATAACGGCCACCTCGGGCTTGTCGATCAGTTTGGAATAGCGGCCCGCCAAATCCTGCTGCAGGCCGGATGGAAGGAACCCGGCGGCCGGAATGTCACCCACTAGTTGGAGCGTGATTTTCCCATCCCGCCGGATGAACTGTCTTTCGTTCAACTCGGGCGCGTAAAAGAATTTGACCTCGATATCGTCGCCCGGCGCCAACACCACGCGCTCCTCCGGATCGCCCGCTTTCCCGATGGGAGGCGGAGGAACCGTCCTGCACCCCGTGGCTGCCGCCAGGAAGATCATAACGCCGAGAACCCATCCCGCACCCGGAAGAGCCGTCCGATCAACACGCTTTTTCATCGCCCATCTCCCTCGTTAAAAGCCTTCAACCGACGTTTCCCGCCATGGCCAATTCATGGCTGGCGTCTTTCACGATAGCCGCCAACTGTTCGGAGACATATTCAATCTGCTCCGCCTTCAACTCGGGATACATGGGGAGCGACAGGAACTCCGTGGCGCATTGCTCGGCAACAGGGAAAGCCCCTCGTCTCCACCCCAGCCAGGCATACGCCTCCTGGAGATGCAGAGGGACGGGATAATGGATGCCGCAGGAAATGCCCTTCTCGGCAAGCTGACGCATCACCTCGTCCCGGTTCTGGACACGCACGGCAAAAATGTGATAAACGTGTTTCGAATAATCCGCCTCCTCGGGAAGGGCCACCTCCTCCACATCCGAAAGCAGCTCTCCGTACAGGCGCGCGCAGGCCCGCCGGGATTCATTGGCGGCGGAGAGGTGTTTCAGCTTCACGCTGAGAACGGCCCCCTGCAAGCCATCCATGCGCCCGTTCCACCCCACCAGGCGATGGATATACTTTTGAGCCTGCCCGTGATCGCGCAACATGCGGATTTTTGCCGCCAGTTCCTCGTCCTGGGTGATCACCGCCCCCGCTTCGCCGTAGGCGCCGAGATTTTTTCCGGGATAAAAACTGAAACAACCCGCATGTCCCATGGTTCCGGCCATTCGATTCTTATAGCCGGCGCCATGCGCCTGGCACGCGTCCTCCACCACCAGCAATCCGTGACGTCGGGCAATGGCCAGGATGGGGTCCATATCCGCCATTTGACCGAACAGGTGCACCGGGATCAGCGCTTTGGTTCTGGGTGTGATCGCTTTTTCGACACAATCCGGGTTCATCGTGTAGGCGCGTGGATCGATGTCCACAAAAACAGGACGCGCCCCGCAGAAGGAGATCGCTTCCGATGTGGCGATAAAGGTGCTCGGGACGGTGATGACCTCGTCCCCCGGCCCGATGCCCATGGCCAGCAGCGTCAGCCACAGCGCATCCGTTCCACTCCCCACGCCCAACGCATGCCGGGCCCCGCAAAAGGCGGCAAATTCCCCCTCGAACTTGGCCACGAAAGGACCTCCCGCGAAGGCGGAACTATCGAGCACGCTGTCAATTGCCCGGCCAATCTCATCCTTCATCGCCCGGTACGGCGCCTGCAAATCGAGAAACGGAACTTTCATGACTCGCCTCCTGTTGTGATCGTCCTCAAAAACCGCGCGGGATTCCCCGCCACAATCGCATTCGCCGGAACATCCCGCGTCACCACGCTGCCCGCCCCCACAATGGCGTTTTCCCCCACCGTTACACCGCATAACAGCGTGACGCTCGACCCGATGGAAGCGCCCCGCTTGATCCGGGTGGGGATGCAGGACCAGTCCGCCTCCGTCTGAGGCCGACCGCCCGGATTGACGGCCCGCGGATAACGGTCGTTGATAAAAGTGACGTTGTGGCCCAGAAACACGTCGTCCTCAATTGTGACCCCCTCACAGACAAAGGTGTGGCTGGACACCTTGCAGCGCTTGCCGATCCGGGCGTTTTTCTGGACTTCAACAAATGTTCCGATTCGGGTGAAATCGCCGATTTCGCACCCGTACAGGTTCGAAAAATCACAGACCCGCACCCCTTCCCCCAGTTTCACGTCCGGCGCTATTTTGCACATCCCCCCGCGTTCTGTCTCGCTCATGCCGGAACCGCCTTTCTTGATGCGCGCGGAGAGAGCAACACCCGCGCCCCGTTTTTCTTCAGGGACCGCGATGTGGCCTCCAAAATGCGCACCAGCTCCAGCCCATGCTCCCCGCAGCTGATCGGACGGTCGCCGCTGCGGATGCAATCCAGGAAATGCTGGCATTCGACCTTCAGAGGTTCCTCTTGCCGGATATAGGGGGCCTGCATGTCCCCGTAATGATAGGAGAACTGGAATTCGGCAAACGTGTCGTAGTGCGGCGGACGGTCCACCCGCTCGTCGAATATCTTGATTTTCTGCAAGGGCTCCATGTCGTCATACACAATCATCTTCTTGGTCCCGACAATGGTCATTTCGCGGACTTTCTTGGGGTCCAGCCAGCTGTTGTGAATGCAGGCAAAGCCGCGCGGAAATGTCAGCGTCGTGCTGGAGACATCCTCGGCCCCCGAAACCGTCGCCCGCCCCTGGCAGTTCACCGAGGACGGCAACTCCCCCATCAGCTCCAAAATGATCGAGATGTCGTGCGGCGCCAGGTCCCATACCACGTTGATGTCCTTCTGGAACAGCCCCAAATTGAGACGCCGGGCCGAAATGTACCTGATTTCGCCAATTTCACCCGAGTTGATGATTTCCTTGATCTTGCGCACGGCCGGCGAGTAGAGGAACGTGTGACCGACCATAAGCGTCAGGTTTTTGGCCTTGGCGATTTTCACCAGCTCTTCGCATTCCCGGGAGGAAGCCGCCATCGGTTTTTCAATGAAGGTGTGCTTGCCCGCCAGCAGGCAGGCCTTCGCCAGCCCGTGGTGCAGGTGCACAGGGGTGGCAATGGCTATAGCATCCAGATTCGCCCCGTTCAACAGCGTGTCGAAACGGCTGTCGGTCTCAATGCCCGGATACAGGGCCAGCAGGTGCCGCAAACGGTCAATTTTCTTGTCGCAAATCAGCTTGAGCTCACAGCCCGGAAGGGTCCTGAAATTGCGGATCAAGTTCGGGCCCCAGTACCCGCAACCGACCACTCCGAGCTTGATCACGTCTTGCATGTTTGCTATCTCCTGTTCGACCGCACTGCAGTTCGTATTTCCGCCAGAACTGCCGGAACCGTCCGGACCAGCATCATTAAATCGAGCGGCAGGGACCTGCGATCCGTGTAGGAAAGGTCCATCCGCATCATATCGACAAAGGTCGTCTTGTTTTTGCCGCTAACCTGCCAAAGTCCCGTCAGTCCGGGCGGCGTGTCACACCGGTTTTTCTGCCAGCGCTGGTAATTCTCATATTCATAGCGGATGCAGGGGCGGGGCCCGACCAGGCTCATCTCGCCGCGCACCACATTGAACAGCTGCGGGAGTTCGTCCATCCCCGAGGCGCGCAACGTCCGGCCAAAGGGAATCAGCCGGCCGTCATTTTTCATGTCCAGCTTGGTCATCGGCACGTTCGAACGCATCAGGTCATGGAAATGGCGCTGATGGACCCCGGTGTCGGCGTTCAGGCGCATCGTCCGGAATTTCCAGCAAACAAAGGCATGCCCCTTATACCCCACGCGCTCCTGGCGGAAAAACACCGGGCCATGCGAGACGGTTTTGATCAACAGCGCGATCACCGCCATCAGCGGGGACAACAGCACCAGGGCAGCCCCCGCGCCCGTCACATCCAGTACCCGTTTCCACCTCGGCGGACGCCCCAGTAAAATGGTCAGAACGGGGTCCGCCACCGGCGGTTTGGCGCGAACCTCGCGGACAGGCTCCCCCATTGTCCGATCAGAAGGATAGGTGCTGATCGTGCACACCGGTTTCGGAAAACGATCCGTCAGCTCCTCCCGGATGCGCTTCATGAGCACCTCGGCCCCGGTGGCGTCCGTGTCGGGAAGAATGACGCCAACGCGATCCGAACCGGACCAGCCCGCGACGTCCGTCTTTCGCAATCGCTTCGAAAAAATATCGAATAACTCAGAAAACGCTTCCTCCGGCGCCGCCTCGTGGGCGAACTCAAGTAGCGAAAACAAGCGGTTATGCCGATCGGCCAGGGCACGTTCGCGTTCCAGCAGGGCCCGGAAATCCCGATGCTTGTACACCGAGATGCGGTTTCCCCGAAGCACCAGTCGGAGAAAGGACCAACTCGAATGCCGGCTTGGTTTTCGCGTGTTCATCGATTCGTTCCGCTCATCCTTCCGCTTGCGCAGGCGGTTCCTGTGAAGCAGGCTCCGCCCCCTTGGTTATGCGACGGGGACCCCCCATGGCGCTTCAGACATCCAAAAAGTATTGAAAAAAACTTTCTTTCGACATCGGGGAAAACCTGATATTCTGGAAGGATAATACTGTCAGGCATTTCCCCGCTCTCACAAACGTACGACGACCCGATTTTTGCCGGCCCGCTTGGCCTCGTAGAGCGCCCCGTCCGCCTTCTCCACCAGGGCATGCGGCGTGGGCGTATCTGTTCCGCTTACGGCAACGCCGATGCTGACCGTCACCCGCCGGCGGTCCGGGCGGCTTTTTTCCGCAACGCTTCTCAGCCGTTCGGCCATCAGCCCCGCCTCCGCCAGGGGGGTGCCCGGCAGGATAACCGAAAACTCCTCCCCGCCGTACCGGCAGCAGATGTCGGAAACCCGGGTGGAAGAGGCCACCACCACGCCCATGGCCGCCAGTACGCGGTCTCCCGCCCGATGCCCGTACTGGTCGTTGATTTTCTTGAAGTCGTCGATGTCGATCATCATCAGGGACGAAAGCCGCCCGAATCGCCGGAAAATCCGCAACTCCGTCTCGAGCTTCTGAAAACAGGTCGTGTGGTTGAACAGGTTGGTCAGTCCATCCCGAAAGGCCATGTGGGCAATGTCCGCCACCTGGCTCTCGTTGATCAACGTCGCACACGTCATGGCCCCCTTCAGGTTGGACAGGTAGTCGAGCGCGGCCACCGCAATGCGAACGTTCCGGCGCATCGCCCCGGACATCTCCGTCTTGTGGCGCAGGATCTCGTTCCAGATATCCTCGCCGACGAGGCTTGAGAAATTCTCGTGCGCGATCGCGAAAAGCAGATCGGGAAAAAACTCTTTCCCGCGCCGCTTCATCAGCTCTCCCAACTGGTCGCGTTCGGCGTCCGTCATGGGGCGGTCCCCGGCAAATGCGGAAACCAGGTCCAGCGACAGGCGCTTGCCGGCCAGCATGTGGCCCAGCCGATCCATGTTCACGTAGTCGACGACCGGAAGACATTGTTCCGAAATAGTCATTAATTCCCTTCCAAAAAGCGACGCCATTCTACACGCTCCCGCCGGGGGCTGGTTATTGGCCGGAACCCTTGTTTTCGTGTTGAAAAACCCGACTCCCTGTTTTCCAAAACGCTTGTCCTTGTAAGAAATCCGCAATCCCGTTATAGTATTTGGCTTATCCGAACACGGGAGATCCACATGACGTTCACCGACATTGCCATCGCCGTCATCCGCCGCCACCTTCACCGAAGCAGCCAGGAACAGCTGAACGCCTTGAAGAAGGAACGCCTCATCGACGGATGCGTTTATGCCGATTCCCTCTTCACGGCCAACGGGACGCTGGTTCTCATGGCCCGCACGGCAACCGAAAAGCGGCTTCTGCTGGTGGCCGCCTCCGGAGAGACCGGCGCCGCTTTTGAGGGAGAAACGGGCTCCTTTGACGGAATCGCCTTCAAAATCGCACCCCTGACCGCCGCCAACGCCGCCGCCTTGCGCCGCCTGTTCCCCTGGACCGCACCCGTCTCCCTCGCCGACCGTCGCACCACCTTCGGCTGCGGCGACCGGCTGGGCCGGGCCACGGCCGGCCACCTTCGCGCCCTGCGCCGCTGCCGGGTCGCGCCCGTCCTGGCCCAGCAATCCATGCGCGAGCTCACGCTCACCGGCCGCACCTATCGGAACGTGATCGACGACACCTGCTTTTTGGTCTACCAGGCCGGCTACACCGAGGGGTACGGGGCCGACGGCGACCACCTCAAGACCATTGCCGACATCGAAACCGCCCTGGCCGCCGGCATGACCATGATCACGCTGGACCTGTCCGAGGTGATGCGGCCCCAGGCCGCCGACTTCTCCGACGCGCAGATCGCCGCCGAATACGCCACCCTCGACGCCGGGGTGAAAAAGGCCGTGGACGGCTCCTACGCCGACGCCACCTTCGATCTTGGGCAGGGCGAAAAACTCGTTTTCCCCGGACCCGAAGCCCGGCGCTGCGCGGTCATGTACACGACCGCTCTCGATTTCGCCAAACAGGTTTACGATTTTCTCGTCGCCAAAAAGGGCGCGGGCCATTTCGACCTGGAGATCAGCATCGACGAAACCACCACGCCCACCCTGCCCGCGCACCACCTGTTCTTTATTCGGGAACTGCAGCGGCGCCAGGTCACCATCGTCAGCATGGCCCCCCGCTTTATCGGCGAATTTCAAAAGGGAATCGACTACATCGGTAATATTCCGATATTCCGCCGCCAATTCACCACCCACTGCCGCATTGCGCAAGCGCATGGCGACTACAAGATCTCGGTGCATTCGGGGTCGGACAAGTTTTCCATCTTCCCCATCGTGGGAGAGGCAACCGGCGGTCGTTTCCACGAAAAAACGGCCGGGACCAGCTGGCTGGAAGCCGTTCGGCTGGCCGCCTGCGAAGCCCCCGGCTTATACCGCCGCATGCACGCCGTGGCGCTTAAACGCCTGCCCGACGCGCTGAAACTCTACCACATCACCCCCGACCTGGGCGCCATCCCCGACCCGGAGCGCCTGCCCGACAGCGAGTTGCCGAAACTGATGGATATCAATGCCGCCCGGCAGGTCCTGCATGTGACCTATGGATACATCCTGGAGGATCCGGCGCTTAAGGCGGAGCTGTTCGCCCTGCTGCACACCGCCGAGGAGACGCACGAAGCGTTGCTGGATCGCCATTTCACCCGCCACCTCGAAGGCCTGGGCATCCCGAAAAAATAGGCGGCCACCCGCGCCGGACTAACCAAGCTGAAAGCCCAGCCCCGCCAGCTTCGCCTGAAGCGAGGCGCTGGCGCCGCGCGCCCAAACCCGCGTATAGCGGAATTCCCGGCGCATGGGATAGTTCTTGCGCTGGCGGTCAAACTCTTCGGAATCGGCGCCCTTCATGGCGCGCATCCGGGCGTCGTCCGCCTCGATATCGTAAACCGGCTTCACCACGTCCCTCAACACAGCCTCGTCCGCGCGTCCGTCCGCCTCCACAGGCAGTTCCGGCACAAGAGGCGGCGGCAGAAGGGATTCGGGGCTGAAGGCGGGCGCGACCCCCAGCATGCGGCAGGCGTCCTCGTATACCATCACCGTTCCCGCCACTTTGCCTTCGAACGAATGGCCGGCAATGTGCGGCGTGCCCAGGTCGGCGCGGTCGAGCAGCTCGCGGTTGAAACCCGGCTCCCCTTCCCACGTGTCCAGCACCGCCATCCGCACCCGCCCCCCGTCCATCGCCCGGAACAGGGCCGGGGTGTCCGCCACCGGCCCGCGGGCCGCGTCCAAAAAGATGATCGGTTTGCGCAGGCCCGAGAAAAAAGATTCCCCGGCCATGTGCCAGGTGGCATCGGGACCCGTCTTCGTGAGCGGCACGTGGAAAGTCACGATGTCGGCCTCGTTCTGAATCGTTTCCAGCGAAACGTAGGTGGGGTCGCCGGTCCGGCGCGCCACGGGCGGATCGCATTTCAAAACACGCATCCCGAGCGCCTCGGCCTTCCGGACCACGCGGGCGCCCACATTGCCAACCCCGACCACCCCGATCGTCAGTCCCGAGAGCGTGAAACCGCCCCGGCCCGCCAGGACCAACAGCGCCGCCGTGATGTATTCGGAAACGCTGTTGGCATTGCACCCCGGGGCGAAGCACCACCGGATGCCGGCCTTTTCCAGGTACGGAATATCCAGATGGTCCGTGCCAATGGTGGCGGTGCCGACAAACCGAACCCGGCTGCCTTCCAGCAAGGCGCGGTTGACAACTGTGGTGGAGCGAAGGGCGAGAATCTCGGCATCCTTCACGTCGGCCGCCCCGATCCGGCGGCCCTCCAGAACAACGGCTTCGCCCAGGGTGGAAAAGGCTTCAAGCGCATAGGGCATGTTCGTGGCACAGACAATTTTCATGGCGAGGGACTCCCGAATAGATCCATTTGACGCCCATCGGCGGGCTCGTCGCGGTTTTTGCGGGCGGCCTGCCGACGGCGGGCTATTTTCGGCTGGCCCGCCTCGCCGAACTCGCCCTCTTCCAGGTTGGACAAAATCTCCCGGGCCCGATCGATCACGGAATCCGGCAAACCCGCCAGCCGCGCCACCTGGATGCCGTAGCTTTTGTCCGCCGCGCCCGGCACGATGCGGCGCAGAAATACCACGCCCTGGCTCGTGTCGCGCGCCAGGCAGGAGTAGTTCTTCACGCCCTGCATCGTCAGGGCCAGGTCGGTCAGCTCATGGTAATGCGTCGCAAACAGGGTCATGGCCTTCACGGCTTCGATATTGTGCAGATGCTCGGCCACGGCCCAGGCAATACTGATGCCGTCAAACGTGCTGGTGCCGCGGCCTATTTCATCCAGCACCACGAGGCTGCGCGGGGTGGCGTTGTTGAGGATGTTGGCCGTTTCCTGCATCTCCACCATGAACGTGCTGCGCCCGCGGGCCAGGTCGTCGCTCGCGCCCACACGCGTGAACACGCGGTCCACAATGCCGATTTCCGCGGAAGCCGCGGGCACGAAGGAGCCCGCCTGGGCCAGGATGACAATCAGCGCCACCTGCCGGATGTACGTGGACTTGCCGGCCATATTCGGCCCCGTGATCACCAGAAGCTGGTTCTCCACGCGGTCCAGCCGTGTGTCATTCGGCACAAACCGCTCGGCCTCGGCCAGCGTCTCCACAACCGGGTGGCGCCCGTCGCGGATAACAACCCGGCTCTCGCCGCCAATGACCGGCCGCACATAGCGGTTGGCCAGGGCGCGGTCCGCAAACGAGGCAAACACGTCGAGCTCCGCCAGCGCCCGGGCCGTCGCCTGGATGGTATCCATCCGGGCCACCACCCGGGCGCGGATGTCGGCGAACAGTTCGTATTCAAGAGCCGTGGAGCGCTCCTGGGCCCCCATGATCGTGTGCTCGTATTCCTTGAGTTCGGGGGTGATAAATCGCTCGGCGTTGACCAGGGTCTGCTTGCGCGTGTAATCGGCCGGCGCGTTGGCCGCCTGGCCGCGCGAAACTTCGATGTAATAGCCGAACACCCGGTTGTGCCGGACCTTGAGCGTCTTGATGCCGGTGCGTTCGATTTCGCGGGACTGGTACTCCGCCAGCCACTGCTTGCCCTGCGTCGCCGCCCGCCTCAACTCGTCGAGCTCGGCGTTGTAGCCGGGGCGGATCATGCCGCCTTCCTTGGTCGGAAGCGGAGGATCATCGACAATCGCCGTCTCGATCAGCTCCGCGAGTTCCGGTTCCGGGGTCAGACTCCCGGCCAGCGCCGCCAGCCGGGAAGAGAGCGGGTCCGCAATCAGCCCCCGCACCGCGGGGATGGCCGCGAGGGAAAGCCCCAGCACCTTGAGGTCCCGGGCGTTGCCCGAGCCCCCCGAAAGCCGCACCACCAGGCGCTCGAGATCCCGGATCTCCTCCAGTCCGGCGCGGACCTCGGCCAGCAGGGCGCGGTCACGCACCAGGGCCTCCACAGCGTCATGGCGGCTGCGGATGGCCTCTTCGCGCGCCAGAGGCCGCAGCAGCCATTCGCGCAAAAGGCGGGCCCCCATGGGCGTGCGGGTCACATCCAGTACGTTCAACAAATCCGCCCGGACCACTCGACGGACCCCGCTGGGCAGCAGATCGAGGTTCGACGCGGTGGCCTCGTCCAGAATCATGAAATCCGAGGCATGATGCACCCGCAAGCTTCGGATGTGCCCCACCTGGCGGCGCAGGGATTCGCGCACGTAGTAGAAGGCGCCCCCGGCGGCTCCGACGGCGGCCCGCCGGCCCTCGCACCCGAACCCTTCAAGGGAATGGACCTTGAAATGCCGGATCAGATGATCACGCGCGGCATCGTAATCGAAAACCCATTCCTCCAGCGGACTCCTCAACACCGCCACGCCGCTCAGCGCGGCGCAAATGGCGGGATCGGTCTCCTGGTCGGCCGGCAGCACGCATTCGGCGGGCGCGGCCCGCTGGAGCGCGGCGCGCACCGCGGCCGGCGAAGAGGCCTCTTCAACCTGGAATTCGCCGGTCGACAGGTCGAGAAGGGCCAGCCCGAGGGTTTCCCCATGGCGGCACAGACCCGCCAGGTAATGGTGCTCCTTCGCCTGTAGCACCGACTCTTCCGTGGCCGTGCCCGGGGTCACAATGCGGGTCACGTCGCGCTTGACGATGCCCTTGGCCGCGGCAGGATCTTCCATCTGCTCGCAAATGGCCACCTTGCGGCCGGCCCGCAGAAGCTTGGCAACGTACCCGTCCACGGAATGAAACGGCACGCCGCACATGGGCATGCCATGGCGCCGGGTCAGGGCAATCTCAAGGATGAGCGCCGCATCCTTGGCGTCCTCGAAAAACATCTCATAAAAATCGCCAAGACGAAACAACAGGATCGTGCCCGCGGGGAGCTCCCCGCGAATGCGCCGATACTGTTTCATCATGGGTGTGGAGTCGTCGCTCATGCCGTGTATTGCCCGGAGTTGAAACGCTGACTATACGGGATGACCGCACTCGGCGCAAGCCGAACCGCTTCGCTAACCGCGCATCCATCCCATGCGCCGCAAGGCGCTGATCGGACAAGCCGCGCTGGCCAGACAAATCCCGGCTTGGCGGTGGTCCGGCGGCGCGCCGCATTGCCAGGGGGCCCCCGGGGGACCGGAAAGACGGAAGTCCTCCTCCAGAAAATGCCCAATCAACGCCTCGGCCATCCCAATCGCCTGTTTCGGCGCCACCCGTGAAACGGCGTCGATGACCCAGCCGGCCGGAGCGGCCCAATAGGCCCCGTTTTGGCCGGTCCAGCGGGGGACAGGCTGAATCATTTTCTCCCAGGCGCCAAGCGGGCTGAAGTCGGCGGAAACCGGAACGGGCCGAACCAGCCCCCTCCACAAGGCTTCGTTCTCCTGGCAGGCCAGAGCCAGGGCGCGGCAGGCCAACTCCTCCCGCTCGGGTGGCAACAAGCCCCGATGAACGGCAAAAGCCGTTCCCCAGACATCCGGCTGGGCGCTGACCCCCGTCGACGCCTTCAACAATCCCCCTGGCAGGCCGAAAACAGGCACAAGCTGTCCGCGGATGGACGTTGCCGCGCCCTCATAGAAAAAAGCCTTGCCGGTATCCCCGCCCCAGGACATCAAATCCTCCATCTCCAAAGCCGCCTGCATGCGAAGCAGGGAGGCGAACAGGAGCCGGCCTGTCTGAACCACCTCATTCATCAACACGCAATTGGCGCCCCGATCCGATTCGCCGCAGATCACCAGATCGCTGTCCGGATCAATCGGCGGAACCGAAAAGGCGAGCTCCAGACGATCCCAGAGCGACAGCCCCGCCAGCGGGCGGGTTAGAAAGTCGACGTCCCAGACGTTTTTCATCAGGAACCAGGCCAAGTGAATGAAGTGATCGGGATTGTCGAACGGGGGCTGATGCCCCCAACGGCCGCCCTGCTCCATCATGTTGCAGGTGCCAGGGAAAAAAAACGGAGTCCCGTCGAACGCAATATGATCGGCCACAGCCCCCCGGGGGATCCAACTGCCGCTTGGAACCCGGACCTTCTCGAGGTTTTGCGATGAGCCGGCCAGCATCAGGGCATGCCGGATATCGGCAAGCGGGAAACAGCCCGATTCCACGGACAACGAAAAATCGCCGAGGGCGAAAGCCGGCATAGAACTGGAAGCATACGGCTTGGATAAGGCCCCGCCCGTGATATTAAGCCACAAATCGGAGGGCTCCCCGGCCGAAACCCGGACGGCCGCCGCCGTGTCCTCCGCCAAGACAGCGAGAAACAAACTGGATTCCTCCGACAACATACGACTCCGCCTTTGCCGGGCGCTCTCTTTTACCCGATGGCCCGATCATAGCCGGCCCATCCCGGGCTGTCGAGCCCGCGAATGCGTTCCTTGAATCTATTCCGTTTCTTGCCTTTCCGGCGTCGTCTGCTATAATCCACCACTGTTTTTACTACCGGCAAGCCATAAACCAAGGATGGATATGTCCCTGTCTTTTTTAAACGATCTCGTACAGGTGGGCACGTTTCGGGAATATACCATGGTGGTCATCGGGCTACTGCTCCTGTGGCTCGCCATCAAGAAGGACTACGAACCGCTGCTGCTGCTGCCGATCGGCGCGGGCTGCCTGATGGCGAATTTTCCGGGTTCAAACGCGGTGGGCCCCCACGGCTTCCTGACCCTGCTTTTTAACGCCGGCATCGAGACGGAGCTGTTCCCCGTCCTCATCTTCATCGGCATCGGAGCGATGATCGATTTTGCCATCGTTCTCAAACAGCCGGTAACCCTGTTCTTCGGCGGCCCGCCCTGCTTGGGCATCTTTGGCGCCATGATGCTGGCGCTATCCGTAAACTTCTTCAAGCCCGGCACGTTTTCCCTCGGCGAAGCGGCTTCCATCGGCATCATTGGCGCCGCCGACGGCCCCACCGCCATTTATGTCGGAAAATTATTCGCCAAGGAGTGGCTGGGGGCCATTGCCGTCGCCGCCTATTCCTACATGTCCCTCGTCCCCATCATCCAGCCCCCGATCATCCGGCTGCTGACCTCCTCAAACGAACGCAAAATCCGCATGGAAGCCGATTACAGCGCCGAGGTCTCCAAGACCGTCCTGATCCTGTTCCCGGTGATGATCATCGTGCTCACCGGCCTGCTTCTGCCCAAGGGCATGGTGCTGGTGGGGCCCCTGATGCTGGGCAACCTGCTGCGCGTTTCCGGCTGCGTGGACCGGTTGTCCAAGTCGGCCCAGAACGAACTCTCCAATATCGTCACGCTCTTCCTGGGCATCGCCGTGGGATCCACGATGCGGGCGGACACCTTCCTGCAGCCCCAAACTTTCCTGATCCTGGCGTTCGGCCTGCTGGCCTTTGTTTTCGACACCGCCGCCGGCGTGCTCTTTGCCAAGTTTCTGAACGTGTTCCTGCGCCGCAAGCTGAACCCCATGATTGGGGCCGCGGGCCTGTCCGCCTTCCCCATGTCCGCCCGCGTGGTGCAGAAGATGGCCCAGCAGGAAGACCCCACCAACATCATCCTCATGCCCGCCGTGGGCGCGAATGTGGCGGGTCAAATCGGCTCCATCGTGGTGGGCTGCCTCATCATTTCCCTTCTGAGCTGAGCAACTGGAGACGTCCATGAATGAAGAAACCCCTGTTACCGGCGTCCCGCAGATCGAGGTGCAAGCCGCCCCCAATCGCTTTATTGTCCGCGACGGCGCCGACGCCTCCTCGGCCCTGCGGGGCGGCCTTGAAATCACCGCCATCTGCGTCGTCTCCCTGGCCGTGATCCTGACGCTTTACTATGCGAGCCTCAAGTTGCTCGTGGCGCTTTTCCCACCCAAGGCCGAAACGGCCCCCTCTGCAAACGACGATTGATTGACCCATTCAGGCAAAAAAAGGACGAGGCGAAAGCCTTGCGGCTTTCGCCTCGTTACCGTTGTGCCTGGTGAGCCGCGCGGGACTCGAACCCGCGACCACATGATTAAAAGTCACGTGCTCTACCAACTGAGCTAGCGGCCCGTATCACACTGGAAATCAACTGTTTACGACTTATCGGCTTTGTTTGCAAGGACTTGTGAAGGTTTGTTTCTTTGCCTTTAGAGTCCATGCAAGTCTACGCAAACCCCTTGACTATTCGCCCGTTGTATCTCATGATGTATCACACAACCGGGGAGATTCACCATGGAGAAGGCCGATAAATTTGAACAGGTGCTGAGAAAGAACGGCGAGAAGATACGGTATCTTTTCGTGCGGAACGGGGTGTATTATTCACTTTTCAGGGCGGGGAGCAAGACAATTCGCCGGTGTTGCCCCTACAGCACGCAGACAGATGCGGAGAAGTGGGTTGTCGATTTGCGGCGGGAGCTTGTTGAGGGGATCCGCAGCCAGCGGATGAACGTGGAACGGATGCGGAGCGAGCACCCGACGCTGAAACAGGTTTGCGATGCGTACCAGGCGATGGTGCCTGGTCGCTTTGCGGTGAAGGGATCCCCCAGCCAGGCCACGGGCAATGGAAATGTGTGGAAGATTGGCCGGTTACTTGCCGAGGTGCACGGTGTTGAGGACGCAATGGGGTTGCGCCTGGGCCAGGATGTGATCGGCGCGCAGACGGTTGAGCGATTCATTCTGAAGCGGGTTCAGGCGGCACGTGACCCGATTGAGAGGAAGCGGGCGCACGACAGCGCCACGAGCACGCTGGTGGGCGCCAGGAGCTTGTTTGCGCGGTGGACGCGGGCGAAGTATGCCGAGGCTGGAGTGTCGGTTATGCCGAACCTGGAGGCGTTTTGCGGGGCCATTGAAAGTTCGAAGCCGAACAAGTACCGCTCGCCGCCGGAGGAGCTGGTGCAGGCAACACTGAAGGGGGTTGCGGATTTGCCGGCGGAGCAGCGGGCGGTGTTTATTCTGTGCTATTATTTTGGGCTGCGCCGGGGCGAGGCGATGGAGGCGACCTGGGATTGGGTTGAGCGGTACCTGGACACGCGGGCCATTCGGGTTGAGAGCCGGGTTGATTGGGCGGGCCCGAAGAATAAGAAGAGCCGGCGGATCCCGGCGACGGCGGCGGTGTGGGAGCAGCTTGAGGCGGTGCGGAACGGAGAGTTTTTGATTCCGGTGGCCGGCCGCAAGCCAAGGAAGGATGCGATTGTTGGCTTGAGCACCTGGATGCGGACAATGGGCTGGGATCGGAAGCGCTGGCCGAAGACGCTGCATGAGCTGCGGAAGATTGCCGGCAGCACCTGGTGCCAGAAGGCCGGCGCGGATCGGGCGGCCGAGTGGCTGGGTGACACCATGGGCGTGGTGATGCACTATTATGTGGACGTGATCGGGCGTTGTCAGCCGGTGGAGATGTGACAACACGGCCATTCTGTTAGTTTAAACGTTGGTTAAACCTTTGTTTCGTGTTGGTTTAATTGGTGTCAAAACAAAGCAAACGGCCAGCCGTGGAATTCCGGCTGGCCGTTGACTTTTCTATTGGTTCAGCTACGGCGACACCCATGTTCCGTTATACGGACGGAATCCGGGCGGTATCTGCGAGTTCCCGGGAGTGTTGTTATGTTGCAGCCGTTGGGCCTCACCGGCCGCTTGCTCGGCTTCCCGTACGCGATGCTCCAAATTTACCATTCGCTGTTCGTTTTCCCAGGAAGCTATGAGCCCGGACAGCCGCGCGTCGTTTAAATTTTCCGGAATCTGATTTATGCAAGTTCGAACATAATCCGATAGCCCACGGATTCTGGAAACCGTGCTTTCATCTCTACGGAAAATTTTGCCCGAAGTGGATTCAAAGTAATACGCGCCTCTGTTGTAGGCCAGCAATCGACCATAATTCTTTCGACCCGTATCAATAAATCTGGCCCTTTTCAGTAAGTACTCTCGTTCTTTAGTAGAACTCGAAAGGCCTTTAAGCTGCTGAACCGGGTGATCCAATTCATCTTGCGCAATAGTGGGGATTAGGTAGCGAATGTACTCCAGTGAGAGGGTGTTTATATCAACCGGGATAATTTGCCCCTGGTCGCCACGTAGCTCCAGGGTGTCTTGATAGTACCGTACAAATGTGCCGTTTACAGTGCCCCCTTTAATCAATCCCCATG
>JAWOJA010000071.1:0-4225 GCA_046484345.1 Kiritimatiellia bacterium | reverse complement strand
GGCCCTCTATCGGGGCGGTTATGGTACCGAGGATGCGGGGAGCACCAACCTCATCCAGGTCGGAGGCCACGCGACGGTGGTTGCCACCGCCGGGCCCGCGACAGTGCTGGATTTTGAGCCGACCGAGGGGCGGGTCGGGGTTTGGATTGAGGAAACCGAATCGCTGGCCATGAACACGGACGCAACGGCCTATTTGTGCCGGGATGCGGCGGGAACCAATTGGGCGGCGGTGACGTTTGATGCCAAGATATCCTATTCAACGAATGCGGGCCACTGCGTCTGGTACTCGGATGTGGTTGCCCTTCCGGGGACAGGGTCCAATTTGCTTTGGAAGTTTGAATCGAGCAACACAAACAAGGGCGGACGCCTTCGCGGCGTGTTCCCGCAAGTGAGGTAGCCTTATGAGAGCAATGGCAATTTTAGCTTTATTCATGGCGGCCGCCACCATCATGGCTGGGCCTTTTAAAACTCCAAGTCCAAATAAGTCCGAGTTTGCCGTCGACCGCGCCTTGGCCGCCGCCGAAAAGTCTGGCGCCATCATGACGCAATCCCAGATTGACAGCCTGCTCGAGCAAGGGAAAACGAAAGAGGCTTTGAAGGCGTATTTCGGTCGTGAGGCAAAGGAAAAGGAAGTTAAAGAGGCGGCTAAAAAATCAACCTCCGCTCAGCGCGTTGAGACCAAAATACGGTAATCATGCTGACCCGCCCCACAAAATGGACTGACGCGCTGCGGATCGCCGTGCAACGCCAGGTTGTGGCGCTCGATGAATCCATGGGCACCCAGGAGATCCAGACATTCATTCCCGCCGCACTGCGGGCCCAGAGCTTCTACTCCGCCCGCACCCCCTACGTCTCCTACCTGACCCAGACCAAGGGCCTGGTGGCGCGCTTGGTGCGGCCGTCGGCCGAGGTGGCATCGGGCGACCACACCTCTCCGGCGCAGGTGCGCGCCGCCATGAAGCAACACCTGGCGGCGCTCGGGTATCAGCCAAAGGCGGAAGACCGCGGCGGGCTTAAAGACCTCTCCTCCGATATGCGGGTCAACCTCATTATCGACACGCAGGTCAAGATGAACCGCGGATACGGAAACTGGCGCGCCTCCCAGGATGAGGACGTGCTCGACCTCTACCCGGCCGACGAACTCTACCGGGCCATGGCCCGGACTCTCCCTCGCGACTGGCAGGTCCGATGGAACGAGAAACGCGGCCAGCTCGCGTCCACCAGCGCCACGGAGGCGACCGGCCGGAACGGGCCGTTCGTGGCGCTCAAGAACGATCCGATCTGGACCGCCATCAGCACCTTCGGCAACCCATACCCGCCGTTCGATTATCGGTCCGGCATGCGGGTACGTGACGTGAATCGCAAACGCGCCCTGGAGCTGGGCGTGCTGAAGGAGGGGCAGCGCGTCGAGCCCGTCAAGGATCCCCTGATCCGGCCGATGAAGATGCAAATCGCCCCGGGCGCGGAGCCGTTTGCAACGGCGCTGCAGACGGCCTACGGATCGAATGCCACGCTGCAGGGCGATGCGCTCTATGTGATTCCGGATCCAAAATCGGTGCTGCGCGAACTGCTGTATCGGGCGAATGAAAACAGCAAGGCCACCGGGGCGTTTTCATTCCTAACGCCAGAGCAACGAGCCCAGGCGGCCGAGCTCACAGGGACAAAAGCGGAAGGCTGGACCTTCGGAGTCGATGCCGATCACATCCGGCATATTCTGCAGGTGCATGGCGGCGCCGAGGAAAAGGCCCGCGGGCAGAAGCTTGTCTCCGAGAATGACATTTACAAACTTCCGGAAATCCTTTCCCAGGGCGTCCTGAGAGAACCGAAACAGCATGAGCTCCACAAGCCCGGAGCGAAGTCCCTGACGGTGGAAAGCGGCGATTGGATCGTGGGGCTCAAGTGGAGCACGAAGAGCCGGCGCATGCAGGTGGCGACGATGTACAACAAAAAGGCCGGCAGTTAAACCGGCCGTGTCGGATAGCCGCCCCCTGATGCCCGCTTTCGCGTCCCCAGGTTTAACGCCCGAAACGCGGGCGGCTATGCCCGACAAAAGAAGGATAGAGCGTGTTAGTAGTCCGCGTCAAGTCAACTATCGCCGCCGGCCTGAGCCGGCTCACTTCCGATCTGTCCAAATTGTTCAGCTCCAAGAAAGCGGCCACCGCCATCGGCCGGGAGACGGCGCAGCTAACGAAGGATCATTTCTTCGGCCTGGCCGGAACCCGCCACCGCAAGCACGTGGCCCTGAATTTCTGGGAGGATGCGGCCGATTCGGTCAGCCACACCGTTGCCGTGGACGGCGTGCGCATCACGGTGGACAAGCCCGGCGTGGCCCAGCGCTATTACGGGGGAACGATCCAGGCAAAGAATTTCTCCCACCTGTGGATCCCGGCAACGTCGGAAACGGAAGGCAAGGCCCCGGGCGAGTTCGGGAAGATGTTCAAGCTGATCAATCCGCAGAGCAACCGCGGCGTGGCGCTGCTGAAGGGCAAGAAGATGTTTTACCTGGTGCCCGAGGTGACGCAGGCGGAAGACAAATCCGTGATGCCCACGAATGATGAGTATGAGGCGGCCGCCCAGAGCGCGGTGGACGCGTTGGTCGATCGGATACTGGAAAAACGTTAAAGCGAGGACACCATGACCCCGTTGGAATTGATGATCAAGATCGAGGCGGACCTGGCTGAGCTGAAAAAGCTCAACGTTGCCCTGGGCGACAATGCCAAGGCCCTCGGGACTGTGGAAGCGGCGGCCAAGGTCGCCGGCGAGACAACGGCCGATACCACTGCCGACACGCAAAAGCTCGGGGAAGCGGCCAAGGCGTCCGGCGACGCCACGCAGGATAAGACGGAGAAGGAAAAAGATTCCACCGAGAGCATGAAGCATCTGCAGGGCGTCGGCCAGCAATTATCCAGTGCGCTGAACGGAAATATATCCGCAATGACGAGAAGCATTGCCGTGACGCCGGAGTTCGCCAGACAGCTGCAGGCAGCATTTTCAGTCCTCGGGGCTTTAACGTTTGGATACGGTGTGGGCTCTGGCATATATACGTCGCTAGTGGATCCACTCATCAGTGCGCAATTTGCTCTGAAGGGCGTCGCGACGGAAGCCGAACAGGCAAGCCTAGCAATTTCCAAATCGCTGTCAGATGAACATGTTACCCGGATGAACGATTTGGCGGCTGCGTCAGAGCGGTTATCAAAAAGTTTTGCCGATAAGAGAGAGGCGCTGGAGGAGGAGATTTCGTTCACGAATGATTTATTCGAAGCACGGGCCGCGTTAGAAGAACAGAAAATTATGTCAATGCCGGCGGGAGCAGAAAGAGACAGGGCGCTTGCTGATTTCCGGTCTCGATCCTCGCTTGGGCAAATCGAAAATTCCGAAGCGGCGGCGAGTGGACGGAGAGAAATTGCCAAAGAAAAATCAGACAATGCAGGCGGCCTTTATCGGGCTGCCCTAGAGGAACTCAAACGCTTTAGCGGAGACTCCCTTGAAAAGCTTCCTGGCCTCCGAAAACAGTTTGATGATCTGATGTCAAAATCCAAGGAAAACGAGGGTCTTTGGAACGCCACAAAAACACTTGTAGGCCGAGGGCCTCAATCCGTCGATGGAAGCGTAAATGCTGTGCAGGAAGAGCTCTCTCAAACCATGAAAGGGCTAACAGGGTACAAGGAAACACTCCAAAAAGTTGAAGATCTCGCTAAGAAATATAAAGAAGCGCGAGAGGCCCATCGCGTCGCTATACGTGAGGATCAACAGCTTGGGATCATATTAGAACCCCGTAGAGAAGCAGTTGCCCGCAAGCGACAAAATGAAATTGGGAATATCGACAATCAGGAATCAGAGAGGATAGCGAAAAATAGCAGAGATGCGGAGAAGGCGGCATTACAAGCCGAAAGGCAACGAATAGATGATGAGCGAAAACGAGTTGAGGATTCGATTCGGCAAGCGAAAGATCGATCGCTTCCGGAACAGCTGGCGGCGCAGCGCGAAAAGGGCGAGGCCCAGACGGCCCGCGATCTGATGTCGGCCGACCCGAAGAATCCGGAGAAGCAACGCAACTACGAACGCCAGTTGGCCGAGGCGCGAGAGGCTGTGGCCCTGGCCGACCAAAACGTGGCACAATTGGGCAATGCGTTAGCCAAGATCATTGCCGGGCAAAAGAAGCTCGAAGCAATAGTCCGCAACCTCCCCATTCAATAGGAGCGTCGTCATGGGCGTGTGGTACATA
>JAWOJA010000061.1:0-9382 GCA_046484345.1 Kiritimatiellia bacterium | reverse complement strand
ATTGAAGGCGACGATTTTGAGGACGTCTATGAAACCCTGCTGCGGGCGGACATCCTGGTCCTGGGGGCGCCGGTCGAGCCGCGCGCGACCGTGGAAGACTTCAAGTGCTTTCTGGAACGGTCCCGGCGGGTGGCGGCCGCCAATGGCTTTCCCTTTTTCCGCAAGGCGGGCGCTTCGCTCGCGATGAAGGGATCGGCGGTGTCGAATCACGCCGTGCATCGGCTGACGAACTGGTTCCCTTCCCAGGGCGTGGCGGTCCCGGGTTCCGTGCGGTATCCGTTTTTCAAAGACGGCGCGCCGATCGCGGTGCGGTATGATGAGGCCGGCATTGCGGCGGCGGAAGATCTGGCCGACAACCTGGTGTGGTTGGCCGAAAAGCTGAAGGGCGGCTAGAACCCGTCGCGCAGGACCTGCACCAGAACAGGGCCCAGCAGAACGAGGAAGACGGCCGGGAAGATGAACGCCACGAGCGGGAAAAGCATCTTCACCGGCGCCTCGTTGGCTCTTTTTTCAGCTCGCTGAAAGCGGCGCGTCCGCATCTGTTCGGCCTGGATGCGCAGCATCGAGCCGATGCTCACGCCCAATTCGTCCGCCTGCACAAGGGCGTGCACCACGGCGCTCAGATCATCCTGACCCACGCGTTCGGCCATGGACTTCAGCGCCTCTTTGCGCGTTTTGCCCAGGAGCACTTCCCTGAACACCCGCACCAACTCTTCGGTCAGGGGATCGATGGCCCGCTTTTCGATGATCCGCTGGATGGCGGACATGAAATCGAGGCCCGCCTCGACGGAAAGCGTGAGCAGATCGAGCACAAAAGGCAGGGCGCTTTCAATGGTCCGGTGCCTTTCCTTGAGGGCCTGGCGGAGCCAGGCGACGGGCGAGAGGGCCAGCGCGCCGACCACCACGAGGAAGAAGGAGATTTCGCGGTCGCGCAGCAGGAAGCCGATGCGGCCGGGCATGTAATAAAAGGCGGCCTTCATGAGGACAACCAAAAAGCCGCCCGCCACGACCGGAATGAGCAGCCGCAGGGCCAGGAACTCCCGGGCCGTGAGAAGGCCCTCATAGCCGGCGGAGAGTATCTGGCGGTCGAGCTTGGCGCGAAGCGGATCGTGGCGGGGATTGTCGAATAACCGGATGACGTTGGGGGTCAGCGGCAAGAGAAGCCGGAACAGGGGAGGCAGGCGCCGTTCCTGGCGGCGGCCGTCCGCGAGGGTCACGTAGGTGATCTGCGTGGAGAGCCGGATGCAATACCAGGCCAGGCCGCCCGCCGCCAGCGCCCACAACAGGCCGATCAGGATGTCGGTGATGGGATAGTTGTTCATGGCCTACACCTTGATCCGGATGATTTTGCGGATGACGAGGGCGCCGGCGATTTCCAGCAGCACCACCACGATCAGGGTCACGATGCCCGGCAGGGAGGTGACGAAGGTCTTGATCATTTCCGGCTCCATGAGGCTGAGCGCCAGCAGAAGCAGGGCGGGCATGGAGCCCACCACGATCCCCTGTAGCCGGCCCATGGCCGTGAGGGATTGGATCCGGCCCTCAATGCGGGCACGCTCGCGGATGGTGGCGGCGATCTTGTCGAACACTTCGGTCAGGTTGCCGCCCGTTTTGCGCGCAATTTCGATGGCGGAGATCATGAGAACGAGGTCCTCGCTGGGCACCCGTTCGGCGAGCTGGCCCATGGCCTCCTCGAAGCGGACGCCCACGCGGGTTTGCTGAAGGAACATGCTGAATTCCTGGGCGATGGGGTTTCGCCCCTGCTTGACGATTGTTTCGAAGGCCTGCTGGATGCTGAAGCCGGCCTTGAGGGCGTTGCTCATGGTGGTGAGGGCTTCCACCAGTTGCTCGTTGAACATCCGGACCCGCCGGTCTTTGAGAAAACGGAGCGCGAAACGGGGCGCGTTCAGCGCGAGTGCGGCGGCGATCAGGCCGCAGACCGTGCCTACGGCGATGCCGGGTCCCGAGGTCAGGTCGCCCGTCAGCAGGAAAAGCACGATGAAGCAGACGGTTGCGGCGATGCGCGCCATGTCCAGGATGCGCCGGGGTGAAATGAAAAGGAACATATCGGCCAGGTTCCGCTCGGCCTCCGCTTCGTAAGAGGCCGCATAGCTGGCGGAGCCCTCCCGGAGCGCTTCCAGGAGGACATAGGCCAGCCCGCTGAAGCAGACCGCGAAGAGCGCGGGAATCAGCCAGGCTTCGGGTTGGTTGGGCAGCAGTGTCATGCGTTGGGGTCGAAGATGCGGCGGTTCAGGTTGATGCCCCGGGCGTTCATTTGTTCGACAAAGGTGGGGACCGAGCCGGTGGGGACGAACCGGCCCTGCACCAGACCTTTTTCGCCGACCCCGGTCTGCTTGTATTCGAAGATGTCCTGCATGGTGATCTGGTCGCCCTCCATGCCGCATACCTCGGTGATCTTGGAAACCTTGCGGGATCCGTCGGCAAATCGGGCCGTATGCACGATCAGATGCAGGGCCGCGGCGACCTGTTCGTTGATGGCGCGCAGGGGAAGGTCCATGCCGGACATCATCACCATGGTTTCAAGCCGGGAGATGACGTCCCGCGGCGAGTTCGCGTGCACCGTGGTCAACGAGCCGTCGTGGCCGGTGTTCATGGCCTGGAGCATGTCCAGCGCCTCGCCCCCGCGGCATTCTCCAACCACGATGCGGTCGGGCCTCATGCGCAGGGCGTTGCGGACCAAGTCGCGGATGGCGACGGCCCCGCGGCCTTCGATGTTGGGCGGCCGGGCCTCGAGACGGATCACGTGGCGCTGCATGAGGCGAAGTTCCGCGGCATCCTCGATGGTGACAATGCGCTCGTCATTGGGCAGGAAGGAGCTCAGCACGTTGAGGAAGGTCGTCTTGCCCGAGCCCGTGCCGCCCGACACCACGACGTTCTTGCGCAGAACCACGCAGGCCTGGAGGAACGCGGCCATGGGGGCGGTCAGCGAGTCGAACCCGACGAGATCCTGGACCGTCAGCGGGATCTTGGAAAACTTGCGAATGGTCAGGCAGGGGCCTGACAGCGAGAGCGGCGGGATGATGGCGTTGACGCGCGAGCCGTCGGGCAGGCGCGCGTCCACATAGGGCTGGCTTTCGTCGATGCGCCTGCCGATGGGCGAGACGATGCGTTCGATGATGGCCAGCACGGAGTCGTCGTTCAGGAACGTCCGGTGGGTCAGGTACAGCTTGCCCCGGCGCTCCACGTAGACCGAATCGGCGCCGTTGACCATAATTTCGGTCACGTTGGGGTCCGACAGCAGGTCCTCCAGAGGGCCCAGGCCGACCGCTTCGTCGTATAACTCCTTGGCCAGTGTTTCCGGGTCGATGCCTTTGGGCAGCCGTTGCCGGATATCCTGGGTGATCTGCTGGATGGTGGACAGCGCGCGTTCGCGGAGGGCTTGTTCGCCGATCTGGTTGCTGGTCAGGCGCTTGATGTCCAGCCGGTTCAACAGCTCCGCATGGAGCTGCTTGCGCACCTGGCGGCTGACCTGTTCCAGCGGATCGGGCTTGGATTCCGGATCCATGGGCGGGGCGTAGCCGGGGCTGAACAAGGGGAGGGGGCTCGGGGCGGGCTGCTCCGGCGGCGGGGGCGCCGCCTGGCCGCGGATCAGGATCCGGTATCCGCCAAGGCCCACAGCCTGACCCGGTTTAAGGGACACACGGCCCGTGATCCGCTGTCCGTCCACCTGCGTTCCGGTGTTGCTTTGGAGGGCCTCCAGCCAAAAGGTGTCCGCCGACAGGCCCAGCACCGCATGACGCCAGGCAATCTGTTCGCCGCGCAGAACGATGGTGTTGTCCTCGCTGCTCCCGATCGTGTAGACGCCCGCCTCGGGGGTGATGACCGTGTCCGGTTTACCCGGTCTTTGAATCACCAGTTCTATGGGCAGTTTCATAGGCCTACAGGTTGGTTTTGCGGCGGATCACGCGCTGCCGGTAGAGATTCAGTTCGGGCAAGGCGGATTCGAGGCGTTTGAAATCGACCTCCGGCAGGTCCTTTTCGTAACTGACGTCGTCCTGGTGGCGCAGCGAAAGCGTGAGCTGGCCCAGGCCGCGCATGTGCTGGATGAAGACCAGGAGTTCCGCCTCCCGGGGCGTCACTTCCAGGGTCACGGAGTTATAGCCGCCCGAGCGGAAGGAGTCGGAGCCCCCGCCGGCGGAATCGGGCCGCGCCAGCTGCGACCCGCAGGCGAGCACCGAGACGTCCTGTAGCACGGTCAGCGTGACGGTTTCCATTTCGCCGGGCGCGGAGCGCGAGGGGAGCGAGAAGGTGCCGAGTATATCCACCCGGTCGCTGGGCTGGACCAGGCCGCTGACCGTGTCGGCGCCGCTGACGGCGATGGCGATGGCGCGCATGCCGACGCGCATGGTGGAGGAGAGGCCGCGGCGGGCGCGATCGGCGTGTTCGACCTGCGACCAGAGGACCGGGGCGTTGAACTTGACGGTGTAGAGGAGCCGCTTGTCGAGAATCTTGTAAAGGTCGTCGGGGCTGATGTAGTTGTCGCCCACGGCGCTCTTGATTTCGTCCCGCATGGCGAG
The DNA here is from genome assembly GCA_046484345.1 of Kiritimatiellia bacterium. Taxonomy (GTDB): domain Bacteria; phylum Verrucomicrobiota; class Kiritimatiellia; order CAIKKV01; family CAIKKV01; genus CAIKKV01. Next base: position 4,844 of record JAWOJA010000061.1, on the reverse strand, counting down.
GTCGGTCATTTTGAGGATGGACTGCTGCGGCAGGTCGCGGCCGGCCACGATGACCTTCACCTTTTCGACGCCGGCGAACAGTTTCTGCCGCTCGCTGTACAGGTAGTTGTGGGTCAGCCAGAAAGCGGCAAGCCCGATCAGTACCGAAAGCAGGAGAATGATCTTTTCCTTCATGGATGCGCCCCCGTGAACGGTCTTGGGAATGTCAGTCCGCCGGACCCTGACTCAGTTGTCTTACCCATACAGTAACCACACAAAGCCCGTCCTGACCAGCCTTTTTCGCCGTCAACTGGCAGAGGGACGAGCCCCGGACATAGAATCCCGGCGCGCCCGGTCCCACGATGGACGTCCAGCCCTTTTGTTCCAGAGATCGGATCAGGCCTTCCCGGAGCTCTCCGGGATCGGCGGCAACCGTGCAGACCGCCAAAACCGATCCGGCCTCTCCCCCGGAGGCGGAGAACTCCATTTTGGCGCCCGCCGGCATCGGGATATCCGCGGGCCAGCCGGCCTGCGGGATGTCCCGGCCGGTCTTCAGGAACTCGGAAGCCGATTGTGAAAACCGGTACAAGAGGGTCTGCCGGCCGCTTTCCATGGCGCTGAAGAGGTAGCGGGTGACCCGCCCGCCGCCGGCGGAGAGGCCCCAGCCCAGCTCGGAGCCCGGGAAAAAGACGGCCACCTCGCCTTGCCGGCTGGCTTCCCCGCGCAGCCGGTTCACCACCCCGCCGAGGGGTTCGGCGACGCTCCAGACCTCCACCTCGGTTTTGCCGCCGTTGATGTTCCAGGTGGAGGCGTAGGCCTTTGACCAGTTCGGGAACGACTCGTAGCGGCGGTCCGAGCGTCCCAGGTTTTCGAAGATGCGGCCGTGCGCGGCGGGTCCGGCGGCCGCCAGAAGCAGGAGCGAGAGGAGGAAGGGGATCGGCCTTTTCATCGCAGGCCCTTTGTCCAGATCAGGTAGGCCTCGGATTCCAGGGTGATCGTATCGCGGCCGAAAATCAATTTCCGGGTGATGGGCAAGAGCCAAATGGGGCCGCTGTCGGCGGCACCGCGCACAAAGCGCAGGCCGGGCATCAGGCCGGCCGGATCGGCCATGGGTGAGAGGGGGTTGTTCGGCAGGAAACCGGCCAGGGTGGCGGGGCGGGCATGGTCGAGAAGGCCTTGCGAGAAAAGGACCGCATTGCCCGGGACGGGTTCGTCGTCCCGGGTGTAGGCGGCGTTGTCCGGCCCCGTGGTCCAGTCCCGGAGGTAGCGCGGGCCGGGTAAGACGGGGGTAATATAATCGTCGCTGAGGGCCGCCCGGCCTGCTTGCCAGCGGGCCTTCTGGAGGGTGCGGCCATCCTCCCGCACCAGGGTGCCGATCTGGCGCATGGCGGCCACGAGAATGAGCAGGCCCACCAGGCCCACCACGAATTCGGCAATGGCCTGGCCCGCCCGGGCTGCGTTTTGTGATGAAGGGGTTCGCGCCATGGCTAATGCCCTCTCCGGGTTCCGCCGCCGTCGGATCCGCCGGATCCGGGGCGTTGGCAGCGCTGGCTGTTGACCTCCAGCCAGTCCACGCCCTGGGTTCGGAAGGCCTGGGGTTCCCACGCGCGGAGCTGGTCGCAGTACCAGCAGGCGGGCGTCAACCCGTCAAGACCGCGTTGCAGGTAGGGGTCGAGATGATCGTAGATGTGGGCGGACCAGCCCGGGGCGCTGCCGCCGGCCGGAGCGGACGAGGTGTCCACGGGAATGAGGCGGATATCCGTGTAGGCCGGCAGTACGAGGCCGTAGCGGTTGGGCCGCACGCCGTCGCCGAGTGTGCCGAAGGGCTTCGCGGCGGCCGACCAGGTGATGGTGTCGGAGGGGGAGCCGGGCGTCAGGCGCTGCATGCGCGTTTCGATGCGGACGGCCGCATCCGCGCCGGCATAATTGAAGACGTCCCGCACATCGGTCAGAAAGGGGAACGAGTCGGGGATCCGCTCGGTCCAATCCGTCCATTCCGATTCCTGGTAGCAATACCAGTTGGCATCGACCGTCAGGAAGCCGGGATCGATGGCGCCTTGGGCCAGGGCGTTCAGTTGGGCCATGAATTCGTCCGGACTCTGCTGGCGGTTGCGGCCGGGGGCGAGCGGCAGGTTGTCCAGGCGGTTGAGGCGGCGCAGGAAGAGGCAGAAGTATTCGGCGTTCATCGGCTCGGGTTGGTCGAAAACCGGAAGGGCGGGCCAGTCGTGCCAGCTGCGGTAGTTTTCCAGGAGCGACATGGCGTTGAAGAAGAACCAGCACCAGCCCCGCGAGGCGACCGCTTCGTAGAAGGAGGGATTCAGCAGGAAGTGATCGCGGTCGCTGAAGTCGCTGTAGAATCGGTAGCTGTCGGGCGCGGCCGCAATGCCCTGGCTGCCGAGGATGTCGAGCATGTCGGCGTAATCGATCCAGCAGGAGGGCGCTCCGGGCCCGTTGTCGTAGGGGGGCGTGGGAAAGCGGGCGTCATAGTCCGACCGCACCAGGGCGGCATGTTCAACCAGTTGGCGGGTGAAATCGCTGTTGTTGAAGATGCCGTTGTTCTTGGCCGCCAGCTGGGCGGCGGAGACGGCGGCCAGGGGGCCCACAAAGCAGAGGCGGGCCTGCAGGTCGGCGCAGGCGGCCGCGGCCGGACCGTTGGAGGGGCCCCCGGCGAGGGCGTCGGAGATCGCCGCGGCCTGCAGGATGTTGAGCTCCCCGATCATGTTGAGGGACATGGCCTGCCAGCGGGCGGCGGCGAGGGCGGCGGCGTCGCCCCCGTTGCGGGAGACCTGCTTGACGCGGACGATTTTGTGCAGGTCGAAGTTCCACAGGCCCATGAGCAGCAGGATGACCATGAAGACGACCAGGAGAATCATCACCTGGCCGCGCCGGCGGAAAATGGGGCTGAGTCTAGTTGCTGTCATTGCCCAGGTAGAGGGGGTAGTGGTTTTCGAGAATGGCGTCGCCGCCGAGCGGGAAGGTGTCCCCGTCGAAGAACAGCTGGTGCAGGGGCGTCCAAAGCGGCACGTCCTGATCGATCTCAATTGCAATGCCTGCGTTTCCGGAGTAGCCGATGGAGGGCAGGCTGATGCTGTCCCAATTTTCGTAATCCAGAATGCCGTCCAGGCGGCCCAAGTTTTCACCGCCGAGGTAGAGGGGTATCCGCGCCCTTTCCACGGCATACTGGGGCGAGACGGGCTGGGCGCGCAGGGCGTAGTCCCACGCCGTTCCGGGTGAACCCGTCAGCGGCGCGGGCGCGGGCGCGGGGTCCGCGACGGGCTCCACGATTCGGCCGGCATTGGGAATGGCGGCCACGCGGATCACCTTGCGGACCATGAACTCGTTGAACCCCACCGTTTGGGCGCGCACGCCGCAGGAGGCCGCGTAGTCGAGGATTTCCTTGGAGGCGGAGAGCTGGGAAAGCTGGAGCAGGCCGAAAAAAATCAGGCACATCAGCATCATGATGATGCAGGTTTCGATCAGGGTCTGGCCGGCTTTCTTTTTCATGAAAGAAAAAAGCCTGCCGCTCGGCTGACCGGACGGCAGGCGCTGGAATGAAAACCGATGGTTAATTGCCGCTGGTGCCGAGATCCTTGAGGTACTGCTGCGAATCGACGGTTTGGCCGGCGGTTCCGCCCAGTTCCTCGGTGGCTCCGCGGAACTTTTCCTGCACCGTGTCGCTGAAGGCCGCCACGATGGCGATGGCGGCGAGGGCAACAACGACGACAATGATGATGTATTCCGTCATGGTCTGGCCGCGCTTGCTGGCTGAGCGACGTTTCATGCTAACTCCTTGCGCTTGTTGGGGGCGGCTCCGTTACGGAGACTCGCGACATTCATTATACTAAGCTAACGCCCGGGGTGTTACAATTATTGTTTTAGGGATATTCCGAGGCCACCAGGTCGAGAATGCGGCCGCCATATTCCTTGAATGTGTAGAGGAAAAGGGCGGCGAGGACCACGATGCCGAGCAGCACGCCGGTCACGACGGCGTATTCGGCGATCGTCTGGCCGCGTTTAAAGCGCCGGGCTGTCCAAAAGCGTCGCATATCGTTACTATACATTTCCGCATGCGCATTGACAAGCGGCGATCATTTGTTTCACAGTAGGGACTGGAGGAGACATCATGAAGAAGGCTTTTTTGACGCGCCTGTTGGGTGCGGGAATTGGCGTGGCGACTTTGGCGGGATGCTCGACGTTGACGCCGGATCCGGTGCCGGCGTCCGTTCGCGAGGCGGATTTTGGCGTGAAGTCCGATGTGAAAGCCCTGCAGGAATGGCGCCAGGAGGTCCGGCTTGAGCAGGAGAGCCAGGCTAAGGATGTGGAGCAACTGCGCAAGCAGGTGCGCGAGCTCGAAATGGCCTTCCAGGAGCTTCGGCAGACCGTGAAGGTGTCGCTACAGGATTTGGAAGTGGCGCGGGAGCAGGACAAGAAATTCATCGTTGACGAGCTGTCCCGCAAGCTGGCGGGCCTGCAGGCCGCCATAACGCCGCCGCCCCCGGCGGCCGGGGCGGCGAAAAGCGGATACGAGCACATTGTCAAACCGGGGGATTCGCTCTCCAAAATTGCCGGCGCCTACAAGGTGAGCATGGACGCCATTCTCAAGGCCAACAGCCTGAAGAGCCCCCATTCCATCAAGGTGGGGCAGAAGCTGTTTATTCCGGATTGACGGGGAGGTTGGCCTCGCCTTTGAGTTCCATCATACACCTGCGCTTTTTTGGAGTAGCTTGATGAGGAAGAGTCCGGCCAGGAAAGCGGCGGCGGAGGCGCCCAGGGTGCCGGTGAAATAGAAGGAGGCATGGAAGGGGTCGCCGGACTTGAGCATCTGGGCGGTTTCGTAAACGAGCGTGGAGAGGGTGGTGAAGCCG
>JAWOJA010000034.1:0-10045 GCA_046484345.1 Kiritimatiellia bacterium | reverse complement strand
ACCGGGTGACGCTGCAGGACGCGCTTGACCAGGGATTTTTGCGCAAACTCAAAGCGAAGCTACCGGCGGACGACAGCCGGCAGGGCATGGATGAGGCGGCTTATTTCGATTTCATCAAGGCCGGCTGCACCGACGAAGAATCGTTCATGCAGGAATACATGTGCCAGCCGTCCGATGACTCCACCGCCTTCATCACCTACGAGATGATGACGCAGGCCGGCTACCCGGGCGGCGAGAAGTGGGAGCTGGCGCTGGCTGACATGGACAATTGCCTGGGGCCGCTCTACGTGGGGCTCGATGTCGGCCGCCAGCATGACCTTACCGTGATTTGGGTTCTGGAGCGGCTAGGCGATGTGTTCTACACGCGCCACCTGCTGGCCATGGAGAAAACTCCGTTCCGGCTGCAGGAGGAGGCGTTGTACAGGATACTGGAGAAACGCCAGGTCCGTCGCTGCTGTATCGATGCAACCGGCCTTGGCATGCAGCTCGCGGAGCGCGCTGCCGAGAAATTCGGAACATCGAAAGTCGAGGGCTTAACCCTCACAGCGAACGTCAAGTCGGAACTAGCCTATCCGCTCCGGGCCCATTTGGAAGACCGCACGATCCGCATTCCCAGGGATCGCAAGATCGAGTCCGATTTCCGGGGAATCAAAAAGGAACAGACGGCCGCCGGCAATGTGCGCTTCGCCGCGGATCGCGGCAAGAACGGGCACAGCGATCGATTCTGGGCGGCCGCACTGGCCGCGCATGCGGGGACGAACATCAAGATGTCGACTCCTCCCATCGCTTTCAAAAACAACCGTCGGGCCCGCGTGGCCGCCGCCCGGCGCAACCGTGAGGTGCTGGCGGCATGAGAAATCGAGTTTCCATCCTCAAGGGCGTGCGCTCCTGGCGCGAGCAGTACAACCCGCTGCGCGGCCTGGACATCGCCCAGGCGGTCCGGCTGATCGAGGCCGGCATGCGCGGTGAATATGCGGAACTGCAGTGGGCATACGAATTCATTGAGCAGGCCGACGCGGATCTGCTGGCCCTGGTGGAACGCCGGCTATCCGCCATCAGCGAACTGGACTGGGACATCAAGCAGCGCGGCCAGGATGATGCGCAGTTCGATTCCGCCATGGCGGACGACCAGGCGGAAGCGCTGCGCGCCGCCTATGAGCGCATCGACAACATGACCGAAGCGTTCGATCACCTGGCGCTTGCCTCCTTCCGGGGCTTCTCCATCATCCAGCCCCACACGGACGGCAGCGGCCGTGCGGCGCACCTGGAATGCCTGAACCACTGGAATTTCGTTCGCGATGGCCGCGACGGCGGCTGGGGTTGGAATCCCCAGGCAAAAAACTGCAGCTATAAATCGATCCCCGAGGGGGACCGGCTCGATGCCGAGGCGTTCATGATCCGGACGGTCCGCCGCCCGATCGATCGCATCGCCATCGTCAAATTCGTCCGGGCCAACCTATCCGAAAAGGACTGGGACGATTACATCGAGTGCTACGGGATCCCGGCGGTGTTCATCACCATGCCCGAAAATGTTCCTGAAGAAAAACGCGAGTCGTATCGCGAAGAGGCCGAGGCCGCCGGAGAGGGAGGCGGAGGCGCTCTGCCCTACGGCGCCACCGTGACCACGCCGCCGGTCGATCGCGGCGTTCAGCCGTTCAGCCTGCGCCTGGATCACTTGAGCCGCAAGCTGGTGCTGGCCGGCACGGGCGGCATGTTGACCATGCTGACCGAAAGCGGATCGGGCACTCTCGCGGGCGGCGCGCACACGGAAACATTCCGCAGCCTGGCCCGCGCCGAGGCCAAGCGGATATCCGAGCTCTTTCAGCAGAAGTTTGACGCCGCCGTGCTGGCGGCCGAGTTTCCGAACCGGCCGCGCCTGGCGTACTTCGAGCTCGCCAGCGAAGAGAGCGTCGACGTGGGCGAGATGGTTTCGCACTTCAGCCTGTTGCGCGCCGCCGGACTTGCGATCGATCCGGAGCAGGCCAGCGAAAAGACCGGGTACAAGCTGACCGTGGCTGATCCGATAGGCGCGACGCCCTTGTTGAATCGATCGCTGAATCGGGACAGCAAGACTACCCAGGCGGCCGACCAGGCGCAGACGGCGCTGGCTGAGAACAGCCGCGAGGAGCTGGCGAAGGCCATTGGCCAGGATCTGGAGCCGCTGCGCAAACGCATCGAGGCGGCGCTCGCCCTGGATGACGAGGCCATGATGAGCTCGCTGCAGGACTTGATCACGGAGCTGCCGGCCATGCTGGCAGACATCACCAAGGCTCCGGCCGCGCAGACCGTGATTGAGAACATTATGGCGGCCGCCCTGGCAAACGGTTTGGAAGAAGGCATGCAGCAACGGAGGATGAAATGAGCAGCAAGCACCGCAACTGGTCGAAGTTCACAATTCCTCGCGCTGAAGGCATTGATCAGGATCCCTGCGACGTCATCGTTGGCTTTACCTCCGATGATTCCCAGTTCCTCTGCCGGCAGATTCAGCGCGCCACGGACGGCGTGTGGGGTCATACGTTCGTGGGATTCGGTTGGCCGGATGGAAGCGCGTGCTACTTCGAGGCGCTCCTGGGCGATGGGGTCACCGGGCCTTGGCCAATTGAGCGCGTCATTACATGGCAACGGGAAACCCCTTCACATCGCCTCGCGCTGATTGATCTGCCTCGCGCCTGGTATCCGGGGCATGGCCTTGCGCCGGCGCTCTGGCTCGCCACGATGGCTGTCGGCCAACAGAGCTATTCGGCTCCCCAGTTGTTGTTCATGGGGCTGTCCGAGCGCTACGGCCTCCCGATGTGGCGCACCGAGCGCCGGACGGTCTGCTCCGAGTACGTGGCCTACGTCCTGCAAGGCGTCGTGGACCTGACGGATCGCCGCCGCCGAAAGCTCGACCAGGTGAACCCCAATTCCGCCTGGCGCCGCCTGGCGGAAGAGATGGCCGGATTGGGCTATCACACCAGGCCGCGCCCCGCGGCCCCTGGGAGGGCCAAGGATGCCCCTCTAATCCGGGAGGCTCCATCGCCCGCCTTAGACGGTCTAAGGCAAATGCAACGGGTTTCTGCGTGAATGCAATGGGGTTTCTAAGGGCCAGAAGGAGTGAACGGTGAACAGACTCAGAAAAAGCACTTTGAACCGGGATTTGATGGTCGCCAATGACGGCTGGCTACACCTGCTGCCCCTGGGGGAATTCCCCGGCCGGCTGGTGGGCGTCGAAGGCCCGGCGGCGGACATCATCCAGGTGTGCGATGCCGAGGCCATGAACCGGATTATGTCCGCCTTCGCCGAGGAGGCCGCGAAGCCGGGCTTCAAGGGCCTGCTCCTGGACAAGGAGCATTTTTCGCACGACATCCAGCAGTCAAGCGAAGCCTGCGCCTGGATCATGAAGTTGGAGAACCGGGCGGACGGCATCTGGGGCTTTCCGGAATGGACGGACCTGGGCGACGCGTTGATCAAGGGAAAGCGATACAAGGGCCTCAGCCCGGCGCTGGATATTCAACGAATTGCGGACCGGAGGTACCGGCCCGTTGTGTTGACGGACGCGGGACTCACGAACGCGCCCAAACTGCCGCTGAAGCCGATCTGCAATCGGGACGGCGGCGACGAAGAGGAGACGGGCATGAACAAACTGGCGGAGATGCTGCGCAAGAGGTTCAACCTCGATGCCGCGGCGGACGAAACCGCGATCATCGCGGCCCTGGAGAAATACCTGGCCGAGATGGATCAGCAGAAGACGGATCTCGCAAAGGCGAACGAAGCGGCCATGAACCGCGACGCGGACGCCTGGGTCGAGAAAAACAAAGACCGGCTGACGGATCCCGTGGCGGCTAAAACGCTGTTCACGACGAACCGGCAGGCGGCCGAGGCGATGCTTGCCCTGGTGAAGCCGGCCGACAAGGGCCGCACGCTGAGCCGGTCCGAAGGCAAGCCGCCGAGTCAGGGCGCGGCTCCGGCCGGCGGCGCTGACGAGGCGAAGACGGCCAGCGCGCTCAATCGCGCGGCGCGGGATTATCAGGCCGCGCATCCGGGAACCCCGTTCGATCAGGCATGGGCAGCGGTCAAGGAAACCGTAATCCAGGCGTAAACCGGCGCGTGTGCGCCACAACGACGAAGAGGAGGAGGCAACGTGTTAAGCAAGACGAATGGAATCATCTCCATGACCCCGGGAGCGGATCACAGTGAAAAAGAGGGGCATTTTGTCAATGGGTCGGCCGGTAAGCCGGTCGTGTGCGCCGCCGCCACGGATAAGCCCATCGGCGTGCTCCTGGACGGGGAAGCGACAACCGGCAAGGACACCGTGGCGCTCTGCGGGGCGACCTCGGGCACGTGCCTGGTCAAACTCGGTGGCGCTGCCACCAAGTTGAGCCACGGCGAACTGGTCGCCGGCGGCACGGTGAAAAACGACACAGGCGCGGGCGCCCGCATTCTGTGTTGCACGTTCCTGGAAGATGGAGTCGAAGGCGAGCTCGTGGAAGCCGCCATCATCACGCCTATCGTCATCGCGGCCTAACCGCGGGCGGGAAGCATAACGTTCAAAAAGAGAGAGAGCGACAAATGAGTTTGAGATCGACAGCGCGGCGCGAAGTTATTCTGCGCGCCTACGCCATGGGCCTGACGCAGGACATGGCTTCCGCCCTTGCGGATTTTCTGGCTCCCATCGTTCCGGTCGGGGTCGCGACCGGAAAGTATAAGGAGTATTCCGACAAGCAGGCCTTCGCGGTCTACAACACGGCCCGCGCCCTCGGCGGCGGCGCCACGCGGATTAAGTTCGAAGCGACGGACAAAAGCTTCGACTGCACACCGCAGGCGCTGGAAATCCCCATCGACGATCATGAGCGCGATCTGGTCGGAGTCGACGACTCCGCCGCCCAGTCCGATCTGGAGCAGGCGAAAATCCGCACGCTCGTGATCAACGCCGGGCTCTCCCGGGAAGCGCGGGTCTTCGAGCTGGCCGCCACGATCGCGAACCGCGCCGGCTTCGGTGGCTGGACAGACCCGGCCAGCGATCCGATCGCCGAGCTCAACTCGATCATCGAGTTGATCGCCACCCGTTGCGGCATGATGCCCAACGCCCTGGCGTTCGGCCTGGGCGCGTATCGCGCCCTGGTCTCGCACCCCAAGGTGAAGGCCGATTGCGGCATCACCGGGAGCACCTGCGATCCCAAGATGGTCGTGGCGAAGCTCCTGAACCCGGCCATCGACCTTCGCATTGGCGTACTCTCGCGCGACACGGTGAAGTTTGGCAAGGACAAGTCCGCGGTGAACGTGGTGGGAGCGAACGTCTACTGCTTCATTCGCCAGGCGAATCCCACGCCTTACGATCCGAGCGCCATGAAGACCTTCGTGACTCGCGCCAGCGGCGTCGACGACGTCATGTCCTATCGGGACGAAACCGCGAACAGCGACGTCTACAAGGTCGGCTGGAGCGAAGATGTGAAGATCACCGGCACGGCGTGCATCGAGCGCCTGGAGATCTCCTAACCGCAAACCACAACGAGCCGGCCCGGCCGGCTCAACTCTAACAAGAGGATGAAGATGAAGAAATATCGGGTTATGATTCTCGGAGCCGTGGGCGCCGTGGCCAGCTCCCTGTGTGCGCTCGGCGGCACACCCTTCAAAACAGCCGTCACCGTGACGGCCGGCACGTCGACGACCACAATGGACCGCGACTACTACGCCACGAAAGTGACGCACGTTCTGACCGGAGCCGTCGCCGGCACCAATACGGTCAAGGTGGTGCAAGACAATTGCACCAACACCATCGGCACCATTGTGGTGGCGTCGGGAAACATCCTGGTCGTCTCCAACACGGTCTGGCTATTCAAGGGTGACAAGATCCTCGTGGAAAACAATTTCACGAACACCCATTCGGCTGTGATCGTGGGCGAACTCGCTCCTTAAACAGGCGGGCGGCCGCCCGCGATCTGCGCGGCGGCCGCCTTAGCCAGGCGAAAGGGAAAACACCATGTGGCGGGCGATTACGGAAGCGGATGTCCTGCAGGCAATCAGCGGCGAAGAACTGAGCACGGTGCGCGAGGCGGCACTGGCGGATGGTCAGCCGGATCCCGTGGCGGGCAAGATCGCCCAGGTTATGGAAACCGCCCGCGGCTACATCGAGGCCGCCCCCGGGGCGAAGCTCGGGCCCCGAGGCACGGTTCCGGAGCGGCTGATCGAATCGCTCTGCGCCATCATGGCCGTGGACATTCTCGCCCGCGTGGCCGGCATGCAAATCGATCCCAAGGGCGCCCGGGCCACAGCCAAGGCAAATGCCATTGCGAGGCTGGAGCAGGTCGCCGCCGGCGCATTCGCGATTGATGCCCCTACAGAAATCGGAACGGATGCAAAGGCCGTGCAGACACCCTGCATCTCGCGCCGCCGCCGGCATTTCCGCTCGCGCCAGCAGGAGGGCGTTTAATGGGTGTGCTGCTCTCCATCCGGGATCAGGCGCTCGCGGCGCTGCAGGCCGACACGGCCCTGCAGCCGGTCCGGCTCATTGCCAGGACAAAAAACGACATCAAAAACGAGATCACCACGACGCTCGCGAAGTTCGGCATCTGCGCCCTGGTCATGACGCCATCCGCGAAAATGCGCGGATCGAATGCGCCCGGGCCGATGCTGGATCCCGTGAATCTCGTGATCGACGTGATCGAGCAAGTCGGCTTTAACCGCGGCACCAAAGGAACCAAGTTGCCCGCGGAAGACGTGGCTGAACAAATTGCCTGGCGTCTCCATGCCGTCAACCATCCCGGCCGGAAGGATGCCCATCCCTTGATTTGCGAAGAGATTGAGGAAATTTCGGACGCCGAATTTTTAGCGTATCGCGTGAAGTTCAGAACATCCGGGCAGTTGCCCGGCATCAACCAGGAGAACCGTTAACATGCCCAATACCATCGATCGCAGCACTATCGTCCGCGGACCCGGATCCGTCACTCTCGGAGCAGTCCAAATGTTTGACAGCGAGGGAATCAAAGCCGCTCTCAAAGTGGATACGTTCGAGGTCCCCGTTTCGGCTTTCGGAAATGTGGACACCCGGCGAAAGGACATTACCGCGGCGATCACCTTCAGACCGTGCGGCGCGCTGACGGCGGAGATACTGGCCGCGCTCTTCCCCCATGGCACGCCCGTTATAGGCGCATCGCTCCTGGGCGTCGCCGATGTTTCCTGCGTCATTCATTCGCTCGCGGGAACGAAGGTGACGTTTGCGGCGGCCGCGCTCAGCAAAATGCCGTCGCTCAAGCTTTCCGCCGGCGCCCCCGCATTTTCCGGCGAGGCCGAAATCACCTGTCTGCTGGCCAACGACACGGACCGCACGGACGCGGACAGTCTGTTTGTGGTGGCGGCCGAGGCCTGGGCGGGCGCGTTCGATGTGGCGGATATTCTGGGCGGCGTCTATACCGGGGTCCTGGGAACCGGGGAAACGGCTGTCACTATTGCAACCCAGGACGGGTGGCAGGTGGACTTTGAAATGGAGGTCGAACCGCAGGCGTGCGACGGCGTCGGCACTTACGATCTTCTGCTCAAGAGCGTGACCGTTCGAGCCAAATGCATCCCCCTGGGATTGACGGAGGCCACCCACCTGGCATTGCTGAACGCCCAGGACACCGGCGCCGTGATCGGCGGCACCATGCGCTCGGGAAAAGACCTGGTCATATCCTGTCCGGACGCGCTGACCGTGACGCTGAAAGAGGCGGCGCTGGTCGAGGGCCCGATGGCCTGGGGAAACAATCAGCTCCGGTCCGGCGAGATCGGCTTTGTGGCGCACCGCACGGTTACCGGCGGCGTTCCCGCGGCGCTCTTCTCGGTGGCGCTCACGCCGGTTGCTCCGTAAAGGACAGGCATCATGCTCATCTCCCTGGGAGGCACAACGCTCTGCGACGGCCCGACCCGCGCTGTAGACAAAAGCGGCGGGCCGGCCGATCTGGCTGTCAATGGCCGCATTCTAACGCAGCCCGTGTTCCCGATACGCGCAACGGCCAGCACCGTGCTCTGGAGGGCCAACCTGGCAACCACGGTGACGTTCCGGGTCACCCGGCTCTTTAGCACTGTGGCGGCAGCCGAGATGTGGGCCGTGGCGCATCCGGGATCGGTTGTTCGCGCCGGCACGCTGACCATCACGGAAGGAGCCACGTCTAAGACCATGGTCAATGCCAACCTGGAGGATGTCCAATGCCGGCACGTGGGGGCAAGTGTGATTGTGACGTACAAAATTATCGGAGGAGTGCTCTCGTGAAATTCATGAGCTTCGTGGGGATCCTGGGAATCTGCGCGCTTGCCGCGGGCGCGGACGAGTTGGCCGCTTTGCGCTGGGACGTGGAGCTCTCGCGCCCGGCCGTCACGCCCCTGGATCTGATTCGGGGAGAGACGGTGACGCTTGAGCCGCGGCTGCTCAGCTATGCCGAGCCGATCAATCTGTCGAACTGCACGGCCGTTGTGCTGCGCTATCGGCCCGCCGGCATGACCAACGGCTACTACGTGGCCACGGGATCCGTGGATGTTGCCGGCAGCCGGCTGTGTGTGACCTGGTCGCCCGCCTGCGAATTGCCGGCAACGAACTACGAGTTCACCCTGGCGGCCTCGATGCCAACCGGATCCACGATGCGGGTGTTCGGCAAGATCAAGCTTCAGGGCAGTGTGGGGGTGGGCGAGCCGTGGCCCACGCCGCGTTCCTTCACATCCGTTGACTGGGAAGCCGCCCTTGCTTATTGCGTGGCCGGTTGGCAACAAGGCAGCAACCTGCTGAGCCAGCTAGTTTTGGAAACAAATAAGGCGCGCCAGGCGGAATATGCTTTGGGCGCGAGAGTCGATGGCTTGACGAACAGCGTGGCTCGCGGGGTGGAGGCCTTCGCCTGGGGGCCTCATTCGGCCGCCGGCTATACCCCGACGCAGGACGTTTTGAATCTAATTGGAACATCCCTTACAAACTTAGAAATCAACGGAATAGGCGCGAACATTTCCGGACGCACTGCACGTGTGTCGATTGCTCCAGATTCCCGCATCGCAGGAATTCTAGCTCGTTGTACTTTTTTGGAACAGAATGCCTTGTTGACCTGGGTGGAAATGCAGATTGCGGATAGCCTGGGGAGGGTCCCGCTTGCCGATGGCTACCGAGACTTCTTCGAGGACCTGAGCGGGGTAAATTTGGGGAGGTCGAGCAACCATTTATGGGGAGGGTTTGCGCCGGGCCAGTTGTCCTGGCATCCCGCCGCATGGGTACAGGACTGCGCGCTGACTAGCGGGCTGGTCAGTCAGGTGAATTTCAACGCCGCAGACGTGGCGGGACATACTGTGATCGCAGCCGTTGGGGCAAACCTTTCTGTACACGACACGGGCGGTGATTATTGGGATCTTGACGCGGCTTCAATGTCTCACGGGGGGATCGTGGGCGAGGCACTCCGATTCCAGTCCCCCTATTATTATGTGAATGGCGAGCTCACGGGGTTAGTCGGGAGCCTGAGCGTCAATGCATGGGTACGGATCACGGACCAGCCGAACTTTGGGGAGACCCGCTCCTATAGCATATTTAGTATCTTCGGCGGTGCCGATCAGATAGAGCTCTTAGTGTATCGCACCAACCCGACCGCGCATGGGGGGACCTCTCAGTTCGGGTTTGCCGTCCTTGTTGGTGGGCAGATGCCCTATGACGATGATTGGCATATGCTGACTATCGCGCAGACCGGGACAGTCAGCACGGTCTACATCGACGGGACCCTGCAAATAGCGCACACTAACGCGAGCCCCTACTACACGCCAGGGGCGTCATACAGCCTGTGCATTGGGGGCTATCCCTACGGCAGCCCGATGATAGGCGACATTGATTGCGTCCGCATCTACGACCGCGCCATCACCCCCGCCGAGGTGGTGGCCCTCTATCGGGGCGGTTATGGTACCGAGGATGCGGGGAGCACCAACCTCATCCAGGTCGGAGGCCACGCGACGGTGGTTGCCACCGCCGGGCCCGCGACAGTGCTGGATTTTGAGCCGACCGAGGGGCGGGTCGGGGTTTGGATTGAGGAAACCGAATCGCTGGCCATGAACACGGACGCAACGGCCT
>JAWOJA010000028.1:0-4085 GCA_046484345.1 Kiritimatiellia bacterium | reverse complement strand
GGAAACCGAAGTCGCGCGCCGCCCGAGCGTGCTCGGCAGAGCCGCGGGCGCGCGAGTGGAACCGGGTGCGGCGTTCCGTCAGCCGGAATATGGCGAGGCGATTTTTCGATGATGAGGGGCGAAGGCGAGGTGACGTGGAATAATGGTCCCGGCGCCTCCAGCCTGAGCCCCTCAGCGCGGAAAAGCGCCCGTCAGATTACGGCCGGAACGCCGCACCCACCCATCCAACCACCAGACATTCAACCATGTCGCAAGTCATGGCGCCCTTTATAAAACACCAGCAGTTCTGCAATGCGCCCTAGCTGACCGATTAGACCTGTTTTTAATTGAACGCCGCGCGGAGAGGTGTTATATTATGAGGTGTTAAAGATGTTTAATTTCTACGGCTGAATGACGGTTCTTTTCGGGAGGTCGACGTGCCAAAGTTCAGATTCATTGCCATGGATGCCAAGGGCCAGGAGACTGAGGGCGTGCTGGAGGCCGAAAACCAGAACCGCCTGATCGGGTTGCTCCGGGAGAAGGGGCTCTTCCCGACCAAGGTCGAGGAGATTGGGAAAAAGGCGGCGGCGGGTCCGGCCAAACCGGGTGCGGCGGCACAGCCAAAAGGCGGACTGAATGCCGAACTGAAGATGCCGAAGTTTCTCTCCGCGTTGTTTGCTCCCCGTGTTTCCGCCAAACAGCTGACGATTTTCACGCGGCAGTTGGCGACTCTGCTGGACGCCGGGCTTCCCCTCCTGCGCGGGCTGCACATCCTGCAGCGGCAGGAGGCCCATCCGACCCTGAAGGCGGCCATCACCGGCATGGCCGAATCCGTGGAGGGGGGCAGCACGTTTGCCGAAGCCATGTCCCAGCAGAACAAGGTGTTCGACAAGTTTTTCGTAAACATGGTGAGGGCGGGCGAGGCGGGCGGCGCGCTTGAGACCGTGCTGGTGCGTATGGCGGAATTCATGGAAAAGGGCCAGCGCATCAAGAACAAGATCAAGGGCGCCATGGTATACCCCATCGTGGTGCTTGTTATGGCTATGGGCATTCTCACCTTCATGCTCCTGGTCATCATTCCGAAGTTCGCGGAAATCTTCAAGGACCTGCTTGGCAGCGCCGATGAGCTTCCGCCCCTGACCAAGGTGGTCATGGGCATCAGCAAAACCGTCACCGATCATGGCATTCTGGCCCTGATCATCATTGGCATCATCGTCGCGGTCATACGGACCATGTCGGCCACGAAACGGGGCCGGTATCTGCTGGACGTCTTCAAACTGAAGGCCCCGGTTTTCGGGGGCCTCGCGCGCATGGGCGCCATCTCCACGTTCGCCCGCACGCTGGGCACGCTGCTGACGGGCGGTGTGCCGATGCTCCAGGCCCTGAGCATTGTGAAGGATGTGGCGGGTAATCTCGTCATTTCCACCGCGATTGGGCAGGTGCACGACGCCGTGAAGGAAGGCGAGTCCATGGTCACCCCCCTCGACGCCTCGAAGGTGTTTCCGGGCATGGTGATCGGCATGGTGCAGGTGGGCGAGGAGACCGGCGCGCTTCCCGACATGCTGATGAAGATCGCCGACACCTATGACGACGAGGTGGATACGGCGGTGGACGCCATGACCTCCATCATTGAACCGATCCTGATCATTTTCCTGGCCGTCGTGGTGGGTACCATCGTCATCGCCATGTTCATGCCCATGATCTCGATCATCACCAAGATGTCGGGCTGATTCAACAACAGGAGCGGTTATGACCAAGAAACGGGGATTCACGCTCGTCGAACTGCTGACGGTGATTGTCATTATCGCCCTGATGTCGATGGTCACCATGAAGCTGATCGGTTACGTCGGTGTCAAAACGGGCAAGTCCCGGGCCGCCCGGGATATTGAACGCGTCAAGCACGCCCTGACGGAGTACTACAGCGTTTATGGCTGTTATCCGCCAACAGACGGCACGACATGGGAACGGTTCTTCGTCGCCCCGACCGTGAACCCCGCTGGCGGAATGATGTTCAGAGATGGACTTTGCAAATACCTGCTTCCCACGAATGATCCATCCTCGGAAAAGTGGACCCATTACTTGGAAGGAATTTGGGGCGAGAAACTGGTAGAGCGCACGGCGAGTGGTGCAAGCGGAAATGCGCGGTGGACAAACTCGATTATTCATATTCTCGACCCTTGGGGGCATGAGTATATGTACAGTTCCCCAGGTCCGGACTATCAGTCTTACCGGTTGTACTCCGTGGGACCTGATGGCAAAGATTCTTCGGATGACATCGGCAAATCTTGGTCGGAATAAGGGGGTACAATGGCGCATCAACGAAAAAATGGTTTCACTCTGATCGAGTTGCTGGTTGTCATTGCGATTATCGGCATGCTCACGGCTCTGTTGTTGCCGGCATTGGCCGCTTCAAAAGAACATGCCAAGCGAAAGCGCGCCCGAATCGAAGCCGGGCAGATCGAATTTGCCCTGCGCAGTTACTACATGGACTTTCGCGTGTGGCACGCTGCCCTCAAAGGTGGCGGAGCGGTAAATTCAGCCGTCGTTGGGTTGTTGAGCGGAGGAAACGACAAAGGGGTGCCCTATTTGGAGATCAGTTCGAAAAATCTCATCGGTGGCAGTCTGGTCGATCCCTGGGGGAGGCCCTATGTTTTCGCGGTTTGCGGTGATACCGACAATTCGGTTTCGGCTCATGGGACCGTGATGACGAGGGTTTGCGCCGTCTGGTCGCTGGGCGCAAACGGCCAGGAGGAGTCCGAGGGCAGCGCTGATTTCGACGATGTTTTAAGCTGGCAATAAGGCGGGAAGCGGAATGAAAATATTTTCTCAGCGGCGCGGCATGACGTTATTGGAGGTATTGGCGGTGATCGGCATCATCGGCATTCTGGCCGGCTTGCTGATTCCCGCGACCATGAAGATGAAGCATCGGGCGCGGGACACAAAGGAGAAAGCCGATCGCTTGGAGCTTATGAGCGCCATCCTCGCGTACCATACGGAATACGGGATGTGGCCCGTCGGCGACCAGGTCACAAAAGACGATTTTCCCAGCCAGCAAGTCATCGCCGCGCTCAACTCCAAGGGGAAGTTGTTTTATGAAAGCGACGGTGACGTCACATTAAGCAGTAGAAAGCCTCTTTACGTGGGCATCAATCCGGACGGTCGCTATCCCATCAACGAGGGAAGAAGTGAGTTTGATTCCAATTACAAAGTCTATTTCGTAATCAAATAGTGAAGGGCAACATGAGCCTATGCTTCCAGAGGCGCCGGCGGGGATTCACCCTGATGGAACTTCTCACGGTAATGGTCATCATTAGTCTGCTGATGGCAACCGGCGTGACATCCTACATGGGCGCGCGCAGGGGCGCTGAGGGCCGGGCCGCCAAGATGACGGTCAAGACGGCGCTGTCGCTTGCGCGCCAGCATGCCGTCACCAAGCGCCGCACCACGGCCCTTGTCTTTCGTTGGGAGGGGGTGGGAGAGGCGAGGACTAACTGCCTGTATATTTTTGAAAAGAATGGCGACGCTCGGACCGGAAGTTCCACTTTCAACCTGTGTTGGGATATCTCGCAGGCACTGGAAGCGAATACCGTGGTTTGCAATATGGGTGAAGCCACTGAGGTTCCCCCCCCAGTCGGCCGCATAGGGGTTTTGAAGTCCTTCGTGGGAGGCACCCAACCCTATTGGATCACCGAATGGAAGGAAACCGGAAACGGGTGGGAGGCCGGCGATAGCTATGGTTTCCAGGTGGGGGAAAAAATGTATCTCCCGCCCGGAATCGAGTGCCGGGTGACCGGCGCGGAGGATGCCCTGTTGCGATTCTATGCCAATGGTCAATCCTCGGGTGATGGGACTATAGAGATTTCTTTGAAAGACAAGCTTGGAACCAAAGAAGAAACACTGACGGTCTATACGCTTCTGGGATTGGTGAAATAGGAAATAATTACGGCCCGGCTTACCGGGACCGGCAAGGGCTTCAGGAAGCATCTATGAATTTTAATGTATACAGTCGGACCCCGAGAGGCGGCTTCAGCCTTGTGGAGGTTTGCCTTGCCGTGCTCGTGGTGGGGCTTGGCATTATGGCTGTTTTTTCGCTCTTCCCCACGGGG
>JAWOJA010000027.1:0-18844 GCA_046484345.1 Kiritimatiellia bacterium | reverse complement strand
CACATGCCGTAACTGACGTTCAACCACCGCATCGCCCGGCTCAAGTTTCCGTGCGGGGTCTCCACCAGCAGGTGGAAATGGTTCGCCATCAGCGCATAGGCGTGCAGCCGAACGCGGTACCGCTCAACCATCGCGCCCAGGAGATCGAGAAAATGAAGCCGGTCAGCCTTGTCATAACACAACCGCTCGCCTTTCCAGCGTCGCGCCGTAACAGGGTACCAGCCGCCTTTAAGCTGAATTCGCAGGGGTCTTGCCATGCCCCTAAAATCTTAAAATCGCGCCAAAGAGTCTATCATTTTGTCGTTTGTCGGGACTTGACCCCTATCGCACGCCATGGGACTCATGGGTCTTGTGGGAATTCCCCCTCTTAAGTTTTTCCACTCTCCCCCTGTTTTTTCTTGCCGCTGGAGCCCTCCCCCCGTACATTTATCAACTTACAAATGGAGATGAACATGGACTACCAGCTCACTGAATTGCAGACCAACATCCGCGATATTTGCACCCAAATCGGCATTGAGAAGATCAATCCGATCCGGGAGCACTTCGACGAAACCAGCGAATTTCCCAAGGAAATCATGGCCGTATTCGCGGAAACGGGCCTTTTCGGTTTGTTCATCGAGGAAAAATACAACGGCATGGGCGGCGGCGTGATGGACCTGGTCATCGCCGTGGAAACCCTCTCCCGCAACTGCAGCGGAATCGCCCTGGGCCTGGCCGCCACCGCCCTCGGCACCTTCCCGATCATCCTGTTCGGGACCGAGGAGCAGAAACAGAAGTACCTAACCCGCATCGCGGGTGGCACCATCGCCGCCTTCGCCCTGACCGAACCCGAGGCCGGCAGCGATGCCGGCGGCATGAAGACCACGGCCACCCGGGACGGCGACTACTTCCTCCTGAACGGCACCAAGCAGTGGATCACGAACGGCGGGGAAGCGGACATCTATTCCGTCATCGCCCTGACCAACAAGGAAAAGGGGCCCCGCGGCGCCACCGCCTTCATCGTTGAGAAAGGAACGCCCGGTTTCACCTTCGGCAAGAAGGAAAACAAGATGGGCATCCGGGCCTCGGTCACGCGCGAACTCATTTTCCAGGACTGCCGCGTCCACAAGTCCCAGATCCTGGCCCGCGAGGGCATGGGCTTCGTCGTGGCCATGAAGACGCTCGACCAGTCCCGCCCGGGCGTGGCCGCCCAGGCCCTCGGCATCGCGGCGGGCGCGCTTGACGTGGCCGTGGCCTACAGCAAGCAACGCAAGCAGTTCGGCAAGCCGATCTGCTCGTTCCAGGGCATCTCCTTCATGCTGGCCGACATGGCCACGCAGACGGAAGCCGCCCGCGCCCTCGTCTATATGGTCGCCAAAACCATTGACGGCGGGGCGAAGGAGTTCAGCAAGGTTTCGGCCATGGCCAAGCTCTTTGCCTCGGATACGGCGATGAAGGTGACCACCGACGCCGTCCAGGTGCTGGGCGGCTATGGTTACATGAAGGAATATCCGGTCGAGAAGATGATGCGCGACGCCAAGATCACGCAGATTTACGAAGGCACCAACCAGATCCAGCGCGATGTGATCGGCAACGCCCTGGTGAAGGAATCCGGCCGGGGAGCCTGACCATGAAACTGGCCTTCATCGGGGCCGGCAAGATGGCCGAAGCCCTCATGGAAGCGCTGATCCGGTCCGGGGTCGTCCGCGCCTCCGGTATCCAGGCCAGCGATGTGGATCCAGCTCGTCCAGCCGCCCTCTCCGCCCGCCTCGGCATCGGGGCGGCGGAGGGCAACCGCGATGCGGTCCGGAAGGCCGACATCGTTTTCCTGTGCGTCAAACCGCAACAGCTCGAGGCCGTGCTCGACGAGCTGGCCCCCGAGCTGACCGCGCGGCACCTGCTGATCTCCATTGCCGCGGGCAGGACCCTGGCGGACATTGCCAAACGCGCGCCCGGGATCCGGGCCATCCGGGTGATGCCCAATGTCTGTTGCCTGGCGGGCGCGGGCATGAACGTCTTCACCCCGGGGGCCTCCGCCTCGGAGGCGGACCGCAAAACAGCGGCCCGGCTATTGGGCGCCTGCGGCCTGGCGCGCGAACTGCCGGAAAGCCAATTCGATGCCGTCACCGCCCTGAGCGGTTCGGGACCCGCCTTCTTCGCCCGGTTTCTCCTCCACATGGTGGAGGCGGCCCAGGCGGAAGGTCTTTCCGAGGCGGATGCCCTGGCGCTGGCCAGCCAGACCATGCTCGGAACGGCCCGCCTGATGATGGACGGGCCGACCGATCCCGCCCAGCTCATCCGCAACGTCACCTCCGCCCGCGGCACAACCGCCGAGGGGCTGGCGGTGCTGGATCAATCTGCTTTCGCCGATACGGTTCACGCCATGATCGCCGCGGCCGCGCGGCGCAGTCGCGAACTCAGCCAACCCTCCTGAAGCGCCGATGAGAAACCGAACGCCAGCCTTCGAAACTGCGGCTACCATGGCCACCCGACAACGGCCCCGGCATTGTGCGCAACCAGATTCTGCGGATTTTCGCCAAGCTTCTCTACGGCTCCAAATTCCACCGCCTGCGGATGTCCCGGGGCCAGCAGGGCATCGGCATCAGCGCGGCGGGCATGTACGGCCAGATCACCACCGGCAGCGCCACGCGGATCGACTCCCGCGTACACGGCAAAGCCGCGCACCACATCGAAGTGCAGATCGACACCCGGAAGAACACACCCGTCATCCTGAAGGACACGGAAAACGACTGGCGTCCCCTCTTTCCAGTTGCCGAGGGCGAACCCATGCGGGCATGCGGGGCACCTGCGTCTCAATCGACATGGAGGCGACCTATGTCCGGGGCAAGCTGTCGGTGGACGAATACCTGAAGCAATCCGCCATCGTCAACCCGCACCTTCAGCTCCACTACCGGGTTTCATTGCGCTCCAAGGAAGAGTCCGGCGAGGCGCTTCCGGGTCCGTGGACCCGCTTTTCGCGGATCAGGCCGGCCGCAGCGGAGCTCATCTGCCGCCAGGCGGGGCTCGATCCACAGGCCAAGCCCGGCCTGCACTACGTGCTGGAAGAGGACCTGCCCCGGAAGCTGAAAAAAGGCGTCTTTCTGCCATGACCCACTCCATCCGGGTCGCCTGCGCCCTGATAGCCGAAAACGGCCGCCTCTTCGCCGCTAAAAGGGGAACAGGCCGGCGCCATGCGGGCTTATGGGAACTGCCGGGCGGCAAGCTGGAGGCCGGCGAAACGGCCCGCGCGTGCATTGTGCGCGAACTGCGCGAAGAGCTGGGGTTGGACGTGGAACCCGTGGCGGAATGGGAGCCGGTAAACTTTGCAGAACCGGGGCTCCTCCTGACATTGATTCCGCTTGTCTGCCGCCGGGTCGGCGGAAATTTGGTCCTGACGGAGCACACGGAAACAGGATGGTTCGGCCCGCCCGAGCTACCGGGCCTGAATTGGTCGGCGGCGGACATCCCCGTGGTCGAACGCTGGCGCGCGGAAGCGGTTAAAGAATCTCGACCTTGATGTCGTCGGAAGAGGCGGCGGTGGCGGTTTCCGTCTCGGTGGTCTTTTTGTAGGTCGGCAGATAGCGGTAGTAAACTTCCAGGGTCAACGTGGCCAACGTGGTGGCATAGACGGCGCCGCCGTGATCGCCCCTGGGCCAGTAGCCGCAACCGTCCGGTTCCCGGATCTGGGCGTCGACGAATTGCTTGTTGAACTGGTCATTCCAGGCATTGAACGACGCTTCGCTGTTCTGGAACTTGCACTGGGTCACATAGTACCAGAGATACAAGGATGGCTTGGCATCCTTGCCGGTTGGCCAGACGCAGGTATAGGGCTCCATCAGCGTCAGCCCCTGCCGCGTCTCGGCATCCTTGGGTCTGCCCAGGAGTTGCAGGCAAAGGGTGCCCACGGCGGTCATGCTCCTCGTGCCGCCCTTAGCCGTCGGCTTTCCGGGCACGCCGGAGTAGACGAAGCCAGACCCATCCTGGGCAAAGGCTTCCGTTTTAAGATTCTTGATGGCCCTCTCCACGGCCAACTGGAGGTTCGAATGAGTGGAACCGGCCATTGTGGCGGCCTTCAAGGCCTGGAAATTCCAGCCCGCCACCGAGGTGTCAAAGCGCTTGCTCATGGCGTAGTTATAATCGTAACCGCCTTCGGGCTGCTGACCGGCGATCAGGAAGGCGATGGCCTTTTCCATGGAATCGCGCACGGACATGATTTTGGTCAGGGCGTAGGCTTCGGACATGGAATAGGCGCAGATGGCGTGCGTGTAGGAGTTCTGGCTGAATTTGCCATTGGGGCTTTTGGACTGGACATCGATCAGATGCTTGATGGCCTTTTCCACGGTGGCGCCGAACTCCTCGGACTGGGGCGTTTCCCCGTGGGCCAGGAAGGTCAGAAGCGCCAAGCCGGTCATGGCGGTGGGGTCCACATCGCTGGCGGTTTTCCAAGAGCCGTCGGAATCCTGTTTCTTTTTCAGCCAGCGCAGGGCCCGCAAGACGGCGTCTTCCCCATTCTTGCTGCCCCCGCCGGCCTTCAAGGCGCCCTGCCGGGCCGCGGCGGACATGCGATTGCCGTACAAGTTCCGGATGATCAGGGGGCTTTTGGTCAAAACCGGCACGGGCGCCGACAGTTCAACCGTCTGCTCGCTGACCACGGGCGACTCGGAGGGCGGCGCGAGCATGGGGACATCGGAGAAATTCACGGAAGCATCCGGAGGGTCGATGGGCGCAATCTCGATTTCCTTTATCAGGTCCTTGATGTCATCGAGCTCGACCGTTTCCATTTCCATCATGGTGACTTCCACCGTGGAGGATTGGGTGATGGTTTTTCGCGCCACAAGGGTGAAAAGGGTGCCGAGAACCATCAGGCAAACGAGAAGGGAAATGCTGGAGGGGCCGAAAATGCGGGTGATCGCCATTTTGGCGAATTTATATTCGCCGGACTCTTTGGAAGAAGCCAACCCGCGCATAATCCGCTTGAAATCCAGCAAAGATGTTTCGGCAAGAATATCGTCAGACTCCGAAGCCATGGCTTTTCCTTTCCTCAACAAGCACAATCCGCGAGGGCCGTACCTTCTATAAATATACCATATGGGAAGAGGGCAAGCCATTGTTTTTTAGCGGCAAAACGAGGGGACTCCAAGACTCACGCCTGCCTCCAGCGTGGAGAGCCTCTACAAGCCGGGCCACACGTTCGAAAGCATCCCCGGGCAAGTCCGGCAATACATCGAACCGTACGACCGTTATCATAAATTGCTTTTTTGTGGCATGCAATCTGCTATAGTAATTCCAACATAAAAAGGACAGGCGTCCATGGCTGAATCCCGTTTAACGAACATTTTATTACGCCGCCAGGCCATTACCCAGAGCGCTCTAGAAAAAGCGGAGAAAGATGCCTCCGCCAAGGGCTATCGGCTTGAAAAATTCCTGATCGACCAGAAATTGGTCTCCGCTCCCGTCATGACGCTGGCCTTGGGCGAATACCTTAACATGCGCCCCATCCGGCTGGCCCGATTCACCCCGGACAATGACCTGATCGAATCCATGCCCAAGGACTTCTTGGCACAGCATCTGGTGATTCCCATTGCCAAGCATGAAAAACTGCTGACCCTGGCGCTCGGGGACCCTTTTGACATTGTCGCCCTGGAGGAATTGCACGATCTGATGGGGCTGGACATCGTCCCCCTCGTGGCCAGCGAGCAGGAGATCCAGGACCTGCTCTCCAAGCTGACCCATCCGAAAACGAACATCGGACTGGAAGAGGTCATGTCGAAAGCGGGCGACAACGAGGTGGAAGTCGGGCAGGATAAGCAGGATGATGTCAGCCTGGAGGAAATGCTGGAAAGCGCCGGCGGGGCCCCCGTCATCCGCATGGTGAACATGATTTTGGTGGAGGCGCTGCGGACGCGCGCCAGCGATATTCACATCGAGCCCATGGAACGCCTCCTGCGCCTGCGCTATCGGATTGACGGCAGCATGACGGAGCGGCCCAGCCCGGCCAAGAGTTACCAGGCCGCCATCATCTCGCGCATCAAAATCATGTCCAACATGAACATCGCCGAGCGGCGCCTCCCGCAGGACGGCCGTTTCAAAATCAAGGCTCTGGGCAAGGAAGTGGACATGCGCGTGAGCGTGTTGCCCACAGTGCACGGGGAAAAAGTGGTGATGCGCGTGCTGGACAAATCCTCCCTGATGCCCAACCTGGCCTCTCTGGGTTTGGATGAACAGGCGTTCCGGGCCATGAGCTACGCCATCAACCAGCCGCACGGAATCATCCTGGTGACGGGCCCGACGGGAAGCGGCAAGACGACGACCCTTTATTCCTGTCTCCAGGAAATGAACCAGCCGGACGTGAACATCATCACCTGCGAAGATCCAGTGGAATACCAGCTGGAGGGAATCAACCAGGTCCAAATCAACACCGATGTGGGATTGACGTTCGCCGGGGCGTTGCGCTCCGTGTTGCGCCAGGACCCGGACATCGTGCTGGTGGGCGAAATCCGCGACGCCGAGACCGCCCAAATCGCGGTTAAAGCGGCCCTGACGGGACATCTGGTGCTCAGCACCCTGCATACGAACGATGCGGCCGGGGCGGTTACGCGCCTTATGGATATGGGAATTCAACCCTTTTTGCTGGCCTCCTCCCTGATCATGTCCCAGGCCCAGCGGCTCTACCGCAAGCTTTGTCCGGCCTGCAAAAAACCATCCCCACTGGATCCCAACATCCTGGAAGCCAACCACATCGATCCCCATTTCTTCGACGGCGTTCAAATTTTCGAACCCCAAGGGTGCCCCAAGTGCACCAAGGGCTTCAAGGGCCGGGGCGCGATCATGGAAGTGCTCTCCGTGGATGAAATCATCCGGCCGCTTATTCTGCGCGGGGCCAACAGCTCGGAAATCCGCACTTTAGCCGTGGACAAAGTCGGCATGCTGACCTTGAAAACCGTCGGCATGATGAAAGTCAAAGCCGGCATCACCTCCATGGCGGCGGCGCTGGAAGTCACCGGCGGCGAATAACCAAGAGGAACGCCCATGAGTCCGTTGTTAAAAGCCCAAGTATCCACGTCCGCAACCGCCAATAAGGAAACTCCCGCCAAACGGGGCGGACCGCCTCCGTCCGAACGCAAAGCGCGTTCGCGGGGACGCGTGGCCGGGGCCGTCAAAATCGTCGAGCACGAGTTGCCGAGCTTTTCGCGCCAGCTCGCGGCCATGATGACGGCCGGCATGCCGATTGTGAGTTGCCTGGAAACACTCGAGGAACAGGCCGGGAATCCCAATTTCAAAAGCCTCATCTCCGAAGTCCGCCATGGCATCGAGGGCGGATTGTCCCTCTCGGAGTCCATGGAGCGATACCCCTCCGTTTTCGACACGCTTTACATCAACATGCTGAAAGGCGGCGAAGCCGGCGGCTCGCTGGCGGAAACCATCGGCCGTCTGGCCACGCTGATCGAGGAGAGCGCCAAGCTCAAGCGGAAGGTCAAATCGGCCATGACCTACCCCGTCATCGTCTTCAGCATCGCCATCTTGATCTCCACCGGCCTGATCCTGTTCATTGTCCCTGTTTTCGCCAACATGTTCAAGGAATTCGGCGCCAAACTGCCCGCCCCCACGCAGTTTCTCGTCGATTTGAGCGCGGCGTTCAAGCGGATCGGTCCCTATGCCTTGGTCGCCATCTTCCTTGGCGGCTACCTGTTCAATAATTGGAAAAAAACGCCGGCCGGCCACCTGATCGTGGACAGCATCGCTCTCAAGGTTCCCGTCTTTGGCCCTCTCACCCTGAAAGTAAGCGTCGCGCGCCTCGCGCGCATCCTTTCCCAGCTGGTCAAAAGCGGCGTGCCGATCATGGATGCGCTGCTGATTGTGGCGGGCGCCACCGGCAATAAGGTCATTGAAAACGCCGTCCTCCACGGCCGCCATTGCGTTGAACAGGGCGAGCCCCTTTCGTCGGGCCTGTTCCAATCCCCCCAGATTCCCAAAATGCTGGTTCGCATGCTGGCCGCTGGCGAGAAAACAGGTAAAATCGACGAGATGATGGACAGCATTGCCGGTTTTTATGAGGATGAAGTACAAACGATGATCTCCGGGCTCACCGCCATGATCGAGCCCTTTTTAATGGTTTTCCTCGGCGTCGTGGTCGGCGGCATCATGGTCTGCATGTTTCTGCCCATCTTTAAAATGGCGGAAGTTGTTAAAATGTAAGCAGGCAGGCGGGCCCGTTGGCACGATTTTTTAATCCATTATTGAGAAATTGAGAATGCTTTCTTTACTTTGATTGACGCATTTGATAGACTTTCTCTGTTTCAATCAGAAGGAATCTATCATGTCGCGAATTCTATTGGTGGACGATGAACCCAGCATTCTGAGCGTTTTGAGCACGCTACTGAAGGCCGAGGGGTACGAGGTGACGCCGGTAAACAATCCCTCCAAAGCGGCGGAATTGCTGGTTTCGGACACCTACGACCTGATGATCACCGATATCCGCATGACCCCGATCAACGGCATGCATCTTCTCAAATTGGCCCACGAGCAAAAGCCCACCATGTCGGTGCTCATCATGACCGCCTTCGGATCGGTGGATACTGCGGTTGAAGCACTGAAAATCGGGGCTTTCGATTATGTGACCAAGCCCTTTAAGGTAGACGAACTGCTGATTACCGTCCAGCGCGCCCTGGACTACCACCGGACGATGGAAGAAAACGTCGACCTGAAGACCCAGCTGGGCGCCAAGTACAAGTTCGAAAACATTGTCTCCGAGAGCGAGCCCATGCGCCGGGTGTGCGAAATGATCGAACGGGTGGCCCCCACGGACACCACCGTTTTAATCACCGGGGAGAGCGGAACAGGCAAAGAGCTGGTCGCCAAAGCCATCCATGCCTACAGCCGCCGCAAGGGCAAGAAATTTCTCGCCGTCAACTGCGCCGCCCTGCCAGAAACGCTCCTGGAGTCGGAAATGTTCGGCTATGTGAAGGGCGCCTTCACGGGTGCCGCCGCCAACAAGGAGGGCCTTTTCGAGGCCGCCACCGGCGGAACCATCTTTCTGGACGAAATCGGATCCATGCCCCTAAGCCTGCAGGCGAAATTCCTCCGCGTGCTTCAGGAAAAAGAGGTCCGCCGCGTTGGCGGGAATGAAAACATTCCGGTCGACGTCCGAGTCCTCGCGGCCACCAACATTCCGCTGGAGGAGCTGATCTCCAAGACGCAATTCCGGGAGGATCTGTATTACCGCCTGAGCGTCATCAACATCGCCATCAAGCCCATCCGCGAGCGGGTAGAAGATATCCTCCCCCTGATCCACCACGTCCTTCTTCGCGAATGCGGCGACACCCGCCCCATCCCGGTCATCACCCCCGAAGCGCGGCAGGTTCTCGAACGCTACACCTGGCCGGGCAACGTGCGGGAACTTGAAAACGCCATCAAGCATGCACTAACATTTGCGTTGGAGGACAAGATCACCTGCGATCTTCTTCCTTCCCGCATCGTGGCCGCCACACCGATGGGGCCCGAAACCAGCGGAGCGCTACTCAACTTGACTCAATTCCGGGGCAAATCCCTCAAGGCTTTCCTCCGTGAGAAAGAAAAAGAGTATCTGCAATACGTCCTTTCCCAGACATCTGGCGATAAGGAGAAGGCGGCCCGTGAACTGAAAATCAGCCTGGCCACCCTGTATCGGAAGCTCCCAGAGCCTCAATAATCTGGTTTTTGCAATTTCTAAAACATTTTTTCTTCTATTTGACAACAAACTCTCTAACGCATTGCCTGCCATCCTCATACTTGAATATACATGTAAATTCTAAAATTTGAGTAAATTACCTATTTGCAACTAATTACGATTTAAATCCGATTTTTAAGCACTATTTCAAATTACTCGAAGTAATGATAAAGAAGATGGATGCTTAGAGGCCTAATCCCTTTGGCACGGCGAGTGCTATATAATAATTGTCTAAAACCGGGCCAACGGCCCAAACCCAAACTAAGGAGAGCGAGATGAAGAAAAGAGGTTTTACGCTGGTTGAGATCATGATCGTGGTGGCCATCATCGGTCTGTTGGCGGCTATCGCCATCCCGTCGTTCACCAAGATTCGCGCCGAGTCCCGCAAGAGCGCCTGCCAGAACGGCCAGCGCTTGGTTCGTGATGCCGTGGATCAGTGGGCCATGGCCAACAACATCGCCGAAGGCGGCAATACGATCGAAGCGGAAGTGGTCGAGTTCATCAAGGGCAACACCGCTCCGTTGTGCCCGGAAGGTAACGTTGCGATCGCCATTCCCGCTACGGTCGGGGCCGCTGTTGTTTGCCCTGTCGCCAGTGTGACGGCTTTGCACACGCTTCCCTAACTTCGAATTGACTGGAAAGGGCGTCCCTTCGGGGGGCGCCCTTTTTTTTTGTCGAAGGGCGGAGTTCCTACGACGTTGTTGGGCGCTACCTGCGCATGGGAAAGATAGTGGCAACAGCCCTTCGACGGGGTTCAGGACAGGCCCTTCGACGGGCTCAGGACAGGCGTGCCGCCCTCCACCCGCTACCCCATCCCATCACAAAGAAACAGGGCCCGCCCTTCGGCGGACCCTGTGGGCCAAACCCCTCTTGCGGCTTACGCTCGCTTATTCCTGCCAAGCCGTAATGATCACGTAATCGTTTTTGTTCGTGTCGGCAGTCGGGTTATCGGGGATTTCCGGGGGCGCGGAATTGAAATTCACGATCAGATCGGATCCGCCGCCCTTGTCTATGTTCCCGGCACTGATAATACTGCCCATCAATTGGCCGCCGCCCGTCCATTTGACCGAGCCCGAACGCGTGTAGACCAGTCCGCTAATCGTGGGCGTGCTCGTGATCTTGATACTGCCGTCACGGCTGATCAGAACCGGGTAGCCATTGACGCTGGACAACGTCCTGGACGTCGAGCTGTCGATGTCCCCGGTGGCGATAATACAGCCCGCAACCGAACCGTTGGAAATTTTAAAATTCCCATTTACCCACAGCACACCCCCAGCCGGCGTGTAGTTGCCGGAGAGCGTGAAGTTTCCGTTTTTGACTTCATTGTTTTCCAGCGCCTTCTGGTAGAAGGGCGTCAAATCAATGATCGGAATGGTTATGCAGGGCACCTGCTCAACGGTTTTGACGCCGGAAATCTGGTCTACTCTGCCGGCGAAAGAGGGTGCAAAAGCGTCCCCTTGAATGGTGGAACTGCCTTGAATGTATATTTGCTGACTGGAATAGACCTTCAAGTTCGATCCCATGAAATCGCCGCCGCCCACCATTTCGATCTTGTTGTTGGCCCTGACCTTCCCGCCGTTTGTGATCGTTCCGCCGCCGCCCCAGTCAATTTTGCCGCCGGCGAGCACCGCATAATTGGTGAAGATCGAGGGATCGAAGCTGCGATTATCCTTCAGCCACGCAATGTTTTGCCGGGCTTGATTGAAAAGGTCCGCCGACACGCGGGCCTCCGCCGTACCGCAGCGTCCCACCGACACCAATCGGGCCTGATTGGTGCCGCTGGAAGTAAACGTCACGTCATAGGTCCCCCCGCCGAACGTGGTCTCCGGAAACAGGGAGGCGTCGGCCAGATTGGCAAAACTGTAGCGTACCTTGTTGTAGGCGATGTTGGCGCCGGCTTCGGCAATGACCTTGGCCTTCAGGAAATCCCGGTTTCGCACCGTTGTGTAAACCTGTTGACTGCTGTAGCCGTACATGCTGGAAGTAATTACCGCCACCAGCAAAACCAACCCGAAGGTGGCCAAAAGGGCCGACCCCCTGCGTCCCACATTGCGAAAAATAGCACTCATAAACGTCCTCCTCACTTTCCTGTGTTCCTGGGCTCGATCTCGGCCATCATGGACGAGGTCATCCTCTCCTGGTGGCCGCCAAAACTGGTTATGTCCTTGAAAATCGTCAGATCGATCCGAACGCCTTTGTACAGATTCGTTCCGTTGAGCAAAACCTCGAATTCCCCATATTGAGTCCCCCGGGTCAGCATGACGGAAATGTCAGCCAACTTGGTGTCCCCGGGCCACCGGATTGTGACATTCCGGAGTGATGGCGACTGCGGCGTGCTCCAGACATCGGAGGTAAAGTCGGCCTGAAACTGGATATAGCGGCCGCTTCCGGCCGACTCCAGGCTGGACCCCGATGCCGTGATGACCGGCACATTGGTCCACGGCGGAGCGTCCGCCAGAAACGGATCGTCGCCCGACCGCACCTTGAAACGGATGGCCGTGTTGCCGGGGGTGTCGGTATATCCGCTCCCCGTCACTCCCAGGGGCTGATTCCACAGGATTTCACGAAAGGCGGGGTCATCCTTGGTGGTGTCAAAAATGCCGGATGTGAACCGGGCCGTTGGGGGCGTCTGCGTGTGAAGACACTCGACGCACGGGATCCGGGGCGATGTTATCAGGTTTGCTTTCGAGGACCAGTTGTCCGCATATACGTCTGCGGTGGTGGCGTTCGACAGCACGTAGCAGTTCACCTGGCTGGCCGAGGGATCCTCACGGAAGGCGACTGCGCCATTATCGCTCGCTCCAAACGCTTCGATATAAAAGGTAACCGCATAGGTGTTGGTTCTGGAAATTTGGTAGAAAGGAAGCATGGTTTCGCAATATGCATACTGATAATTCTCGGTAACTTCCGAAGGGAGCGTTAGATTCCGCATCGTATTGGGTTTCACATTCATGGCGGAGGCATACCCGTTGCTATCGTCCGCCAGGCCAATGGAAATGGCCTTGATGCGGGTTTTTTTGTACGATCCGCCATGGAAGGGAGGGGCCACGATCATCACCTGGGGATATTGCCCATTCGCCGATATAAAGCCCCCGTCCTGAATGTTGGCCCCCTTCATCAGCACCCGGACGGCGCATTTGTTGTATTCGTCATCGCCCACTGCGGAATAGGCGTTGGTCGGATTGGCCGCTTGGGCGGCCGAATACCAGTTGGTCCCAAAGCCATCCATTGAAATGTAGTTCTCTTCCAGCGTCGAGCCGAAGGTGCCGCGCTTCAAAGAGACGCCATCTAAAGTGGTGCCCAGGGTCCTGAACGTGTTCTCTTCCCAGCAATCGTTTTCGATGGCAAAATTGACCTGTTGCGTCACGGCGGAGGCTTGGAAGTAGAGCTGGTAGTTGTCGCTCCAAGATCCTTGACTCATGAACTGCTTGGTGACGGTCAACCCCGAAGGCAGCGTGCCCGGCGCCTGCCATTCCGCCTCGCGGTCGGAGCCGCTGGGCGAGGCCCGCAGATAATCCAGGCCAATTCCATACCCGGTGCTGCTCTGGTTTTTGCCGGTCACGCGGAACGACAGCGTGTTGACGCCCGAGGGGATCACCACGGATCCAAACGGCACGAGCTCCCGCTTCTGTGTGGTGCTGTAGGCGTCAAACCGGGACCCTTTTGGCCACAATTTCCAATCGAACAGGTTTTCGAAAAGCACGGTTGTCTTCGCATTGGCGCCGTTGTACGTTCCCTCCCCTTTTCCGTTTGTGACTACATAGGCGAGTTGCTCGCGAAGTTGCGCATCGGTCAAATTGCTGCGAGGGGAAAACGTGGTGCAAAGCAACTGCTCGGGCGACTTGTTCCACACGTGGTAAATGACCGTCTTGTCCCATATGATGTTGGTGCCGTTCTCCAGCTCGATCAGCCCGTCTCCATCACTATCCTCGGCCAGGGGGAAGCTGACGGCCGTATAGTTGTCCTCCCCGGGTGGACGGTAAAAAACAACCTTCTCCAAGGCGGACAAGCGAAGCCTCGAGCGAAGCTGTTCGATGGTCTTGCGAACATTGACGTCCAGTTCCGCCTGCGTGGAATTGCGCTTTTCCCCCCGAACCATATAAAGCCACCCGGCGGTGGCCATGCCCATGACCACCGTCAACAACGTCATGGCCACAATGGTTTCCAGCAAAGTGTGCCCGCGTCTCGTTTTGGATGCAGTCAATTTCACAGATCTTCCAGGGGGTTGAGATAGGACGTGAACAAATACGACATTGTCTCATTTTCCACCAAAAAAGTCCCGCTTTTGCGGTCCATAATATCCACCGTCACCTGAACCAACGTCACCCCTTCGTCCGGCGAATTGACCTGCACCGCCGTCGTCCTCCGAAATCGGCCTTCCGGATCGTTCGCGCCCATCTCGTTTATCCGAACGGCATTTTCCTCCCCAAACGAATTCCCCAACTGGTCATACGGAATATCCCGGGCCCGCTCAATCTGCGCTAGGCAAATGGTCGTGGCGGCATAATGATCCCGCGCCTGATGCAATTTCCGCGTGGTGGAGGTTAAAAGAGGATAAGCGGCCGCCAAAACCATGGCCGTCAGAAAAATGGCTATTACGCATTCCGTCAGCGAAAACCCGAATGTCCGTTTCCCTTGAATCATCCGATCCCCCTAGTTTAACTTCATTGAATTATATAGCATAAAGCATACCCTATAGTATTATGGGCTAATCACTGATATGTAAACAGCTATTTTGCGTCATCTTTGAGAAAATGACAAAATAATATCCGGTTTTTTCAACCGCCTGTTGTTTGTGAGGGTTGGCATGCCGAATGCTACCATAAATTTATCTGTTGAGTAATTAGGAAACCATTGATATAAAGTGATCACGTTATGTTGGCCACGCTGCAAACCTTACTTAAAAAATTTGACCGCACCCCTGACGATGTTGTCGGCATCGACTTCGGGGCCAGCGGGCTGAAGTGTGTCCGCCTGAAACAAACGCCGGCGGGCATTGCCTTCGTCGCGGCCGATATTTTCCCGCCCATCCTCCTGCCCGAAGCTGTCGGTTGCGGCGCCCTGCCGGCGCTGACGCTTCCCAAGTCGTTGCAGGCCCCCTACGGGGCCCTCGCGCTTTCCTCCGAGCAGGCCGTCATTAAAGTCATGAGCTTCCCCGGCGAATTTTCTGCGGAAACCGAAAGCCAGATCATTCCCCACATGGGGCTGGAAGATCCGGCTTTATTCCGCGTCAATTACATCGTTCTGGTCCATGGCCATGCCCGTTCGGAATCACGCCTGCTGGCCATCGGCTATCCCAGCGAGCGCGCCGCCGTGGCTCCCCGCATGATTCCCACGGGAATGCCCGCCCCTTGTTCAATTGAAATAGCCGGCCTGGCCACCTTGACGTCGTTTCTTCACATGCTGACAACCAAGGGCATCACCGAAACCGTCGGGCATCTGGAGATCGGCGAAAAAACCTCCCTTTTCGCGCTCTTCACCAAAGGCGTCCCCGTGCTGATCCGGAAACTCGAATTCGGCGTCGAATCCGTCATGCACCTGGTGAGACAGGGCCTCGGCGTCACCCCCCAGGTGGCCCTCGATATCGTCGCCACAGGAAGCATCGACATCACCCACTGGGTCAATCAGGGCTCGCAGCCGTTCATCAAACAGCTCCTGCTTTCCCGCGACTTCGTCGAACGCCGCGAAAACTGCCGCATCCGTCAATTCTTCCTTAACGGCGGCGGCGGCGGTATGGCCCCCCTTCGCAAGGATATTGAGCAGGCCTTCGCCTTGGAGTTCGCTTTGTGGAACCCGCTCGAAGCCTTTATTTCCGATGGCACACCGCTCCCGGAGACGATCCGCGGCCAGGAATTCCGTCTGACGGCCGCCACCGGCGCCGCCTTGGCCGTTTTGGAGAAAAAATGAACCTGTCCATAAATCTGATTGAAGATTCGGAAAAGAGGCACGCCGGCCACCTGCCCCTTCTCTTTATCTTCCGGAGCCTGGTTCTGGCCATTCCGGTGATCATCGTCCTTTTCGTCGTCCACACCGTCATCACGTTGAACATGAACCGGGCCGAGTTGATCCGAATCGAAGAAAAGATCGCCGACAAAAAGCCGCAATTGACGCTTTCCTCTGAAATCAGGAAGCAAGAACGCTTTTACCACGACATGTGGAGCCAGCTTAACGGCTGGAAAGCCATGCGTATGGATTGTAGCCCCACATTGGAAACCCTGCGGCAAACCGTTCCGCTGGAGGTCCAATTGACGGACATGAGCCTTTCCCGCACCCAGACCACCACAAACAAAACGCCCGTCACCCGCCACACCCTGCTCCTGAAGGGCAAAACAGGCGGAACCCCTGAAGCACACCTGACCCGTTTCCGCTTAAACCTGCTTCGCGAACCCGGACTAACCAACACGCTGGCCGATGTGGTGGTTCCCGAGGGCGCCTTCGTCGAGGACACCGCTCCGGGTGCTCTGCCAATGGACCGCCGGTTCGAACTGAACTGCCGATTTCTACCCCGGGAGTTCAAATGAAACTCCCGACCGACGCCAAAACCCGCAAACAGCTTCTCGCCTTGGGCGGCGTTGTTGCCCTGCTCATCCTGGTCGCCGGCTACCTGGGGCTGACCTCCCTCCTGACCAAAAAGGCCGAGAGCCGCATCAAGCTGGAAGCCGCCCGCGAGCAACTCGACAAGATCAGCCAGGAAATCATGGCCCTGCCCGCCCTGCGCAAATCGCGCGACGTCCTCTTTAACTCCATGGAATATGCCTCCACCCATTACGTCTTGTTTCATGAATACCGGAATTACCATCTTACCGTCCGGGAAATGCTTTTACCCATCGCCGCCGAGTTGAATATCACCGTCGACATCCCGAAAGAGGGTGTGGTCCAGAATTTTCCTGTCCCGGAATCGAAAGCAACCAACAAGGTCGTTACGGCCGGCGCGAAAACAGTTAGGGCCCCCGCGGCGGACACCTCCGCCTTTTTCGCCCTCTACCCGGTCAGCATCACCGGACGCGCGGGCCTCGTGCCGCTTCTGGCCTTCATCAGGCGTCTCGAATCCATGAACCCCTACCTGACCGTTTCGGAGATCTCCGTGCAGGCGCAACCGGAAACCCCCGCCGAACACGCCTTCACCCTGACCGTGCTCTGGCCTATCTGGAAAAATCTCGAACAAAAACCCAAACGGGAAGACCTGATCCTCCCGACAAACGAAATCGGCCATGAAACGGAAACTCCCTAAAAAGACGGCTATTCTCGGCCTGTTTGCCGCAGCCCTGTGCGCCTTCGGACAGCTTGCCCCGATTCCCCTGCCCGCCCAGGCCGCCCCCGGAACACCCGGGATCGCCGAGGCAACCAGCCCGGTTCCGCAACAGGCGAACCCCGAAGGCCTGACCTCCGCTGGGCGCGACCCCTTCTGGCCCGTCGGCTTTGTGCCAAAGAGCGCAGCCAATCTAGATCGGGAAAAACGCCACGACGATCCGGCTTCAAATGCTCCCCCACCCAAATGGGCGGAGGCAAAAGCCACCCTTCGCATCGGCGGTTACATGAAAACCCCCTCGGGCTACACGGCTTTGGTGAACAACGCCCTCGTCAAGGTTGGCGATCTGCTCACGCTCACCTTCGACGGCAAGCAGTACCGGTGGACGGTGGAATCGATCTCCGTAAGCGGACTCACCCTCACCCCTATGGATTGGACTCAAATCGACAAAATGCCACTCAACCCGAAGGACCGGCCATGAAAAAAAAACTCACGCTCGCGGCTTCCAGCAGAGGCTCCGTTGCTTCTTCCACTATTGTCGTGTCCACCCCCTAATTCCTTTCGAAAACCCGGAGAATTACCATGACGCCAGCCCGCACCCCTCTCTTCAACCGAGCCCTCATTGGCGGCCTCGCCGCCTTCTTGGCCTTTGCCCTGAACGGGTCCGCCCAGACAACGCCTCCTGTTGCGGAAATGAACCCCGCCCCCACGGAACTTGTCCCGGAACCCGCCCCCATGCCGATCCCCCCCGCACCCGTGCTGGAAGCCCTTCCAGCCCCTCTGCCGCCCGCGCCCACCCAGAAAACGCCGGCCGCCCCGTTGCCGCCCGCACTGGCCGACGCCAATAACGATTTCGCCGTGACACCGGCCGGTGCCGGCCCCGTCACGGGCGTTTTGATCGGCCAAAACGTGGAAAATCCCAACCTCATCAGTATAGCCCTCGACAATGTGCCGCTCGAAGACGTCGTTCGGCTCTTCACGCGAATCTCCGGGGCGAACATCATCGCCACCACCTCGAATCTCCAGGGAACCGTCACCGTCAATCTCACGGACGTCGAGTGGCGCCCCGCGCTCAGCTCGATCCTTGACATGCACGGACTCGTCCTCCAGGAAAAAACACCCGGCACCCTGATTTTCAGCATCGTCCCCAAGCCCATCGGCGCGCCCGAGCCTCTCCTGACGGAGACCGTTTTCCTGCGATATGCCGGCGTGTCCAACACAGTGAGCGTCATCCGCCCTTTGTTGCCCGCTGGCGCCACCGTCTCCCCCTACCTGCCCGCCAACGCGCTCGTGATCCGAAGCACGGAAAACAGCATCAGCGAAATCCGGAAAATCGTGGAAAAAATCGACACCCCCCGCCAGCAGGTCTTCATCGAAGCCAAGTTCATTGAATTGAACGACAAGGCCATCGAGGACCTGGGCGTGAACTGGCAAGTTCTGCAAAGCTTCGGCGTCCATGCCAAAGGCATTCAGAGCGATATCACAGAAACCACCTCCAAGACGAAGACTGATTCCCACGGTGTGCTGGGCGTGCAAGAAAAACGGACTTCCCGGGCCCGCTCGCTTGCAAATGACGTGCCGGTGGCCGGCACCGACCTCGGCAACGATAGAGTCAACCAAAAGGTTTTTGACGACAAACTAAACGGCAAAAACATCACCGACTTCACCTACGACCCCATCAAAGAAGCCATGACGTGGGACCAGGTTCCGACATACGACTTGAAACGCGTCCGAACGGCCATTCTCAGCGTCGACGATGTCTCGCTCATGCTCAGCGCCCTCAAGCAGACCGACGGCGCCTCGGTGGTCTCCAACCCCAAGATCGTCGTCGCCAACGAGGAATCCGCCATCATCCACATCGGCGAAACGGAAAGACCCTTCATCTCCACCGTGACACCCGGCAGCGATAA
>JAWOJA010000060.1:0-30161 GCA_046484345.1 Kiritimatiellia bacterium | reverse complement strand
TCCGGTTGACGCGTCCGGGGTTCGAGGATGTTCGGCGCGCGGTGGAGGAGGTCAAGGGCGAGAAATGGGAGGCCTTCCGGGAGCGGCAGGGGGACTGGGGGCGGGATGTGGTGCTGTGGTTGGCCCAGCGTCACACGGGGCTGACGCTGCCCGAGATCGCAAAGGCGGCGGGCGTGGCGGATCACCGGGCGGCGTCAGCCCCGTGTGACGCTGGGCCAACCACAGCGCCACATCCCGCCCCCAGTCCCCCTGCCGATCCCGGAAGGCCTCCCATTTCTCGCCCTTGACCTCCTCCACCGCGCGCCGAACATCCTCGAACCCCGGCCGCGTCAACCGGACCGGGTTCAGGTGAATATACCGGCTCGCTTCCAGCACCCAGGCCCCTTCGCCGTCAACCGGCACCGCGTGATACCGCCCCTGAACCACCGGCCCGCTTTCCTTCCACCGCCGGTTATGCCACATGCCGTAACTGACGTTCAACCACCGCATCGCCCGGCTCAAGTTTCCGTGCGGGGTCTCCACCAGCAGGTGGAAATGGTTCGCCATCAGCGCATAAGCGTGCAGCCGAACGCGGTACCGCTCAACCATCGCGCCAAGGAGATCGAGAAAATGAAGCCGGTCAGCCTTGTCATAATACAACCGCTCGCCCTTCCAGCGTCGCGCCGTAACAGGGCACCAGCCGTCTTTAAACTGAATTCGCAGTGGTCTTGCCATGCCCCTAAACTCTCAAAATCGCGCCAAAGAGTCAACCATTTTGTCGTTTGTCGGGACTTGACCCCTATCGCACTCCCCGGCTTCCGTTCCCCCGCTACATCAATTCAACCGCAACGGCGTCGGCGAAATCCAGGCCGGGGCGGGTCAGCTTCCAGCGGCGACCCTGTTTTTCGGTCCAGCCCTGCCGGCTGAACGCCGCCAGGCTGGCCTCCCAGCGCGCGGCCAGCTCTGCGGGGCCACCTTCTTCAAGCGCCTCTTGCAGCTCCACGCCCTCGGTCATGCGCAGGCCAAACACCACCCGCTCGACGGCCTTGGTGGACAGGGAGAGCTCTTCGCTATCGCGAAGCGGCTCCCGGCCGGCCTCCAGCCATTCGATATAATCGCGCACATCGGGCGCATTGGTCCAGCGCGCCAGGCCGACATGGGACGCCGCGGCCGGCCCCAGTCCCAGGTACCGTTCGCCGCGCCAGCAGGCAATGTTGTGCAGGCACCCCAGTCCCGGGCGCGCGTAATTGGAAATTTCGTAACGTTCGAACCCGGCCGTTTCCAGCAGGGCCTGGGCCTCATGCAGGCGGCCCAACACGGCCGCCTCGCTGATGCGCGTCGAGCGCATCCGCACGGCCCGGGCCAGCGCCGTGCCCTCCTCCACCGTCAGGGCGTAGACCGAAACATGGTCCGGCTCCAACGCCACGGCCTGCTCCAGCGAATGACGCCACGCCTTCGGACCGCAGCCCGGGCCGCCGGCGATGAGGTCCAGCCCCACATTGTCAAACCCGGCCGCCCGCGCCGCCGCAAAGGCTTCGGGAACGGCCCGGGCGGAATGACGCCGGCCAAGAATCCGCAACCGGGGCTCGTCGAACGCCTGCGCGCCAATGCTGAGGCGGTTGACCCCCGCCTCGCGCAGGAGGCGGAGCTTTTCGGAAGTAACGGAACCGGGGTTCGCCTCCACGCTCCACTCCCGCGCGCCTTCGGGCGGCAGGAGCGTGCGGATCCAGCCAACCAGTTCCCCCAACGTTTCGTCGTCGAGCAGCGTGGGCGTGCCGCCACCGATGTAAACGGTTTTCAAAAAAGGTACAGAATGGTTGGCGGCGTAAAGGGACCATTCCCGTTTGACGGCCGCCAGCCAGCGTCGGGCGAGGACCGCGTCATGGGCGATGGAATAAAAGGCGCAGTAGCGGCATTTGCCGTCGCAAAAGGGAACATGGATGTAGAGGCCGGTCGGCTCGCCGGTCATGCCTCACCGCCCGGCCCGCAGTTTGAGCTGCTCGAAGGCCGTGTCGGGAACCGCCAGTCGGCCGAAGCCGCGGCCCAGCTTGATATCGGGCGTGATGCGGCCGTGGTAATCCGATCCGCCGGAGGCGACCAGCCCGAAGTCGTCGGCGAGCTCCTTGTAATACCGGGTCTGCTCGTCGCTGTGCTCGCTGTAATAGACCTCGATGCCGCCCAACCCGGCGGCGGCCAGGTCGGCCACGGTCTGGCGCAGGGCCTCGGGCTTGAGCTGCAGGGTGAAGGGATGCCCGAGCACGGCGACGCCGCCGGCATCACGGATGATTTTCACGCATTCGGCGGGCAGCAGGCGGAACCGGGGCACATAGCCCGGCTTGCCCTTGGCGAGGAACTTCTCGAAGGCCTCGTCCTTGTTTTTAACGTAGCCCTTTTTTTGGAGGATCAGGGCGATGTGGGGGCGGCCCACGACCTCGCCGCCGGCCTCGGCGGCGCACTCTTCCAACGTCATGTCGCACCCCAGGGCCTGGAGTTGCTTAACGATCTGGACGTTGCGCAGGTGGCGGCCTTCCCGGATGTTGACCAGCGCGTGCTTCAGGGCGGCGTTGGCGGGATCCGCGAAATAGCCGAGCACATGCATGGTGCCGGGATTAAATTCGGCGCTGATCTCGACGCCTGTGGCGGCCTGCATGCCATTGGCCCGGCAGGCGGCCAGGAAGCGCTCCACGCCCTCCATGGTGTCGTGATCGGTCAGGGCCATGGCCGTGAGCCCGTGCTTGTGCCCCAGGGCGGCCAGCTCTTCGGGGGTGTAGTCGCCGTCGGAGAAAATGGAATGAAAATGTAGATCGATCACGGTATCCCCTGTGGTTTTCCGCGATTGTGTCACAGCGCCCGCTCCAACGCAAGCGACGGTTCCGAAAGCGCGCCCCTCCATCATCCCGAGCGTAGTCGAGGGATCCATGCTGGCTCTTTACAACTCCAGCGCAGGTCATAGGGAATAAACGCCTTAGCGCCAGGCAGAATACGGCTGTGTGGCCAGGCTGGAATTGAAATACCGTATGTCTTCTGTTACCTCCCGACCAAGCCAAGGCGGCTTTTCAAATGCTTGATCTTCGGACTGAAGCTCGATCTCCGCAACCACCAACCCTGCATTTGCTCCATGGAATTCATCAATTTCCCATGTCATTCCCGCATGTGCCACCGTATATCGAGTCTTCTCGATTAACGGCCCATCGCAGAGCTTCACCATTGGCTCTGCGTCTGAAAGGGGAATCTCATATTCAAACTCCGCCCGGGTTGCCCCTTTGGAAATTCCTTTAATTGTGAGGAATGCTTTTATTCCCGCTATGCGAATCCTGACAGTCCTTTGCTTATCTCGATTGAGGTACCCCTGAATGAACCGGACCCCGGGCCCAGTCATCCACTCATCGCCCCGCACCAAGAACTTGCGTTCGATCTCAGTACCCATAAGACTACCCTCCAAAACGGCAATCCCCTGATCACTTTTACCGTATGCTCCTTTAGCACACCGACGAGACTTTTCCAAGAACCGGTTTGTCAAACCGCTCCCGAAACAGAGCCTTCGCGATGACCGCTTTTTCATCCATTCTCCGTCTCCTTTTCTGCTGCTCTTCCTGGTAAAGCCGCCCTGTTCCAAAAATTCCAGACGTATTATTTGACAACGCCTCGTGTGAGTATATGATTGGGAACAGTTTCTTTTCGCAATAACACCCGTGGGCATGCATAAATGGGATAGGTGTTGTCTATGTTGACCATGCTGGAAACCAGGGAAGTCCGCCGAAAGAACATGCATCCCGGAGCATTCCTTTCAGGTCCCCGCTTCACGCTGGACGCCATTCCCATGCTTCATGGTTCAAGCGGCAACAGGGGGCCGGTCGTAATCAAAGGGCTGTTCGCCGGGGATCCCAACCACCCGATCTCGCCAAAAGAAAGGGCTGGATGTGAAAACGCCGCGTGAAACCCTGACCACCTTGGATGACTGGCTCGTTTGGAAAGCGAAATGCTCCATAGAAGGCTGCCCCGGGGACACCGCCGGCCGATTGGCCAGGTTCGGCCGCATCCGACTCAAGGACTCCCTGTCCAAAATCGCAAACCCCGACTCCCCAACCCGCCCGCCCCCCGAATCCGGCGATAAGGGCGCCCTCGACATCTCCCACTGGCTTCGCATAGAAGCCTTTCTCCTTGCCGGCCATGTCTCCATTGAAGGCCCCACACCAGCCAAACGCTACAAAGACCGTTTTTTGGAATTCGCCGGCTCTTCCCGCGCCGCCTTCGAAGGCTGCCTGACGATGATTGTCAAACGTGACATGGCCCGCCGCCTCGCTTACGAGGAAGGCGATCATCTCCGCGGAAAGGACGGACTTGTCAAAGCCTACGCCGTTTCTCGGGACGATGCCGAACGGAACGAAGAACAGGAAGCCACCTCAAGCGCATGGATACCTGCCGATTATTCCGAGCCCTCAACCGAAGCCGACAAGAACAAAATAGACCTCGTCGCGCAACAGGCCGTTACCGCCTTCATCCGCACCCTTTCCAAAGACGAACGTGTGATTTTGGTCTTTGATCTGCTCAATATTTCGCAACGCATCGCCATCGAAAACAAGCTGATTCGCGTCCAAAAAACGTCCGCCTCGGAAAAACTGCAAGCCATCCGACGCCGGATCGCCGCTTTAAAGTGGCCCTTCGAGCCTGATTTTGCGGAAGAAACCATTCTTTTTAAAGCTTTTGCAGCCGAACTCGTCCAATGGGCGGAAGGGCCGGAAAATGAGGACCTCGCCTGCTATACCGGCCAAGCAGAGAGTCCGTCATGAAAGCAAAAAAAACATCCCGCGCCCCGTTTAATCTGGTCAAGCCCTCAGCCAAACGCCTTAAATTCCTCGACCTCTGGCTCAAGGAACGGTCCCTCGACCTGGCGCTCCGCGATTCGAACCCGCCAGCCAAGCCCGCCACCCGCCCGAACACGCCCAAGGCCCCGCTCGCGCCAAAGGATTGGCATGTCCAAAAAGGCGACATCCGCCTGCTCGGCAAAGATTGCATCGATGTCCCCGACCGGCCCTTGATCTATGTGGCCGTGCTGGACGTCTACGACGATGACGGCATGGCCCTCGTCGCTCCCTTCTCCCCCTATGCCGCCCCTGCCACCGCCGGAGAATGGCAAACACCCCTTTCCGCTGAACCGCTCCGCGTTCTGGAGCTCTGGAACGCCCGCACGGTTCCCCTGTTCCGGATTGCGCAAAGCTGGCTCTGCCAGAGCCTGACCAAGGCCGACCTCGCCACCGCCCGCGAGATCCTCCGCCACACGATCTCCGGCGAAATCCTGCCCGCCAAACTCCGCGAACAGACCGGCCTTCCCGTTTTTCAAGAAAACGACCCCCGCCTCGCCTACCTGGAGGAAGAAATCCAGCTCCTCGCCCCCCTCACCGCCGCCGCCCAAGCCCTGACGGAATCGCCCGCCGCCCCTAAACCCATTACCTCTTGGCTCCGCACTCAACCCACCGCTCTGGCCTTGGCCGCGGCAACCGACAAAGAGACACGCGCCGAAGTTTATTGGCTTGATCAACGAAACAAGCCAAAATGGCGCGGTACGGCGAGCCTGGTCGACTGCACACCCGACAGCAATGGGTGGCAAATCGACTGGCTGATCGAAAATCCGCCCGCCGACCTGCTTCCCGGTCTGCCGGTCAGCGTCTGCATCAAGCACGGCCGGAGCTGGCAAGTTGCTCACTCCACATTCACTATGCACGACAAGAAGAACGGATGCTGGATCGTGGCTGAACTTGCCGAATCCGCCCGCCCGACGGGACAAAACATCGCCGACGGCGCACCCGTCCGCCTCGTAATCGTCACGCCCAAGGATGCATGAACCTGTTCGATGAATCCGAAATAACCCGGTGCGCCTCGGCCGCCGTACTGCGCCACCGGGCGCTTATGACTTTTGGCGCCGGCCCGCCGGCGGAAAGGCTTGGAATCCCGTTTCGCGCAAGCTTGCCCGAAGCCCTTCGTGATGCCTGGGAAAACCTGCTCGCCGCCGAGGCTCTCCTGGCCAGGCGGAGCGGCCTGCCGTTCCCCACCTCGCCCAAGCCCGACAGCCGCCCTTGTGGCTCGGAGTCCCCCTATTTTAGTGAACTCGCCGGCCTGCCTTTCGGTGTGACTCTCTTCCCGCTGGCGGCCAGCTCCGGCGCTCCCCAAGTCGGCCGGGTCTGGTGTTTCAACCTGGTCAACACCCGCAAACGAATCCCCCAGTCGATCATCCGCCTCGACGGCTGGACCGATTTCCTGAGCGCGCTTCCCGATCGGGCCGCGCTCCGTTTCTTTTTTGATCTCCCGGCCGGTGCTCCCGTCGCAGGTCGCTCCTGGCAACTGGCGGCCCGCCTCGCCGCCGCATTCAGCGCCAGACATCTTGCCCCGCAGGCACGTGAACTGGCTGCAAACTGGATCGTAACCGGGGAAATAGCCGCCGCCGGGAACGTGCATCCTGTAAAAGTCGGCAACAAAGCCCAGTTGCTTCATTCCGACCGCCGCTGGCTATACCCCGCCCATTCGCCGGGCTTCGACAGTCTCCCCGGTCACGCCGTATCCCGGCTCGATGAGGCCCGGGCGCACATCGTCAACACGCCCATCCAACTGCCGTCCGAACCCTGGCCTTCCCGGATTCGCTTCATGCACATGCTGGTGGGCGAAAACACCCTGGCCCAGGAGGCGGCCGCCCTCATCCCCGACGCCATTGAACGAATCGTCCTCTGGCATTCGGAAAACGAGGAACGCTCCCTGCAACCGGCTCGGAAACTCCGGGCCAGCATCGGCGCGTTCCGACCCGCCCCCGCGATCGACCTGGAGATTCTTTCTGCCAACTCGCTGATCGCCATACAGGAGACCATCGCCGTGCGCCTGTTGCCGGACCTAGAGCACGCCACGGACCGGGATCCCGTCTATTTCAATGTCACCAGCGGCAATAAACTCATGTTTTTTGCCGTCGCCATGCTGGCC
Source organism: Kiritimatiellia bacterium (assembly GCA_046484345.1). Lineage (GTDB taxonomy): Bacteria > Verrucomicrobiota > Kiritimatiellia > CAIKKV01 > CAIKKV01 > CAIKKV01. Next base: position 23,216 of record JAWOJA010000060.1, on the reverse strand, counting down.
CAGCATCCCCGACACTTCGGCAAAATGCGTCTGATCTACCGGGAACGGGACACACCCGCTTTGACCTTCATCCAAATCCGCTACACCCCCGCCGGTCCCGAAACCCGGGAACTGAGCCTCCCGAATGGTTTCTCGCCTGCCAAACGGAAGACCGTGGAAAGATTGCTGACCCCACCGGAAAAACCGAAACCTGCCTGCTTTACTAAGTCAACGCCTCAAAAAGGTCATTTAACCTAGGAGTAATACGGGATTATGGCTACACAAAAACAGATCTTTCTTTGCTATGACCTTAAGGGAATTCAGTCCTTTATCTTCGCTGTGCCGCGGTTGCGTTATATTTGCGGCGGCAGCGCACTGTTGGATGTTTTCGACCGTGAAACTGTCCCCCTCTTGAAGTGTCCCGGGACCGTGCACATCTTCTCCGGCGGGGGCAAGGGCGCTTTCACCTGCGAATCCACGCAAGCCCTCAATATTCTCCAACAGGAATTGGTAAAAGCCGCTCATGCGGATGGCATGAGTATCTGCTTCGGTGTGCATGAAGATTACAGCGAGGCAGCCCACTTGGCAGACCGCAGTTTCCCCTATCTGCCGGGGCCGAACGAACTGGAAGGACAGCCCTGCCCGGAAAGCGGTCTTTACCCGACTGTTGATGATTCACACCCCATGATCGCGAAACGAATCGGGGATGGTGACGTTCGGCTTGATCATCGTTTTGAAAAAGATCTTCTAGTGGGATTAACGCTTCCCGATGCCAGACCGAGTGCTCAATTCGAGTTTTTCCATGACGTCAGCCCGGACTCGAAGAAAGGCCGCATAGCCAGCCAGGCTTTGGGCGACCGGAACCGGTGGGCCATTGTTACCATGGACGGCAACGACATTGGCGCGCAGCATCGGGACGCTTCATCCCGATGGGGGAAAGAGCCCGAAACATTTCTGAAATGGCTCCAGGCCATGAGCCGGGCGTTGGACGAATGCAGTCGGCATGCCTGTCGGGATGCCATTCAGCACATCATTAGCTTGTGGGTCAAAGAACATTCCGGCGATATGCAAGCCGGGCAAAAGGGCGCGGTTACACTTCCTCTTCGGCCCTTGATTGTTGGCGGCGATGACATCGTTGTGCTCTGCCGTGTTGAATATGCCATGGAGTTTGTGAAACTCGCCTGTCAGGCATTTGAAGAACGCAGCGCGTTTAAATCAGAACAGGCCGGAAAAGCCGGGATCACACTCTGGCCAGCCACCAATGGCCGCGTCACACTCACAGCCGGCATTCTTTACGCCCCGATTTCACTTCCCCTGGCAACCGCTATACCCTATGCCGAGCTAATCCTGGCTTCGGCCAAGAAGAAAAGCCGCGAGCACAAACCCGGCGAAGCCGCTCCCGCATGCGTGGACTGGGAATCCGTTACGGAAGGCCTGCTGATCAACCCCCATACCCGCCGACAAGGCGAAATGCTGTTCTGGGATGAAGACATTCAGAAAACCGTGCAATTGACGAGAAGGCCTTACACATTAAGGGAGATGGAAGACCTGCTCCAACTTGTCGAAGCCTACCGCAAGACCCCCAACACGATCCGGCATCAGGTGCTGCCCCACATGAAGGCGGGCTATTGGGATCGCCAAGTCTTCACGGCCCGTCTCGGCAAGAATCAGGAACGATTGGCCAACGACCTGGGCAAGGGCGGTTCGCACTTGTCACCGGGCGGAAGATGGAAACACAAAGAAGGAAAAGAGTGGAGCATCGACGTGATCGATGCCTTGCTGCTTTTGGAAGAAGACAGCCGCATGGACTGGAAAACCGTCATTTGAGGTGATCATGAAAACCATACGCTATACACTCACGCTCCTCTCCGATGCTGAAATCGGCAGCGGGTTCGGCAACGAATCGGTCAACGACGTTCTTGCGCGAGATCACAAGGAACGTCCCGTTCTGCGCGGCAGCCACTTAAAAGGACTGATCCGCGAGCAGCTCAAACGAATCGGCGATTCCCGCAACTGGCCGGGCCTTTTCGATGAACTATGCTTTGGGCAGGGCGGAGAAAACGGGGACGATGGAACGCCCGGACTGGCCCGCGTTCCTGACGCCTCCATCCGGGATGCCATGAACAACACACGCACCATCACCCGCACCAGCCTGACTGAATTGGGGGTTGTTGCCGGAATGACGCTCCGAACAACAGAGGCCGTCCATGCCGGCTCCGTTTTCGAGGGCCATATTCAAATCCACCCGGAAGCACCGGCGGTCGTGGAAACGGGTATTCGTCTGGCCCTCTTAACGCTGGAGGCGGTTGGGGGCGGACGCATGCGCGGAAGCGGAGCCTGCCTGATTGACATCGAAGGTGAAACCAGGTCGCCTGGCGAGATCTTAACTGCCTTGGATAGTGATATCGAAAAAGGGGTATTCCCCGTTGCCCGCGCCGCACAGGCTGTGGGATGCCGCCTGGAATCCGGCAAACCCGCGACCTTGCTGAAGTTGGTATTTTATGCGGACGATCCCGTTTGCTGTCCGGATACCCCTGTGGTCGGAAACAACGTGATTCAATCCGGTTTGGGCATACCCGCTTCAGCCGTGCTGGGCGGCATCATCACCCGGCTCGCGCAATCCGCACCGGAGTTGGCCACGCAAACGGTTTCCGATATCAGAACCCGCGCATGGCCTCTTCTCCCCTGCGGATTACCCGATTCGACCGGCACCCTGCCCATCCCGATTCATGTGTCATTGAGCCATAAGATGTCCAAGCTGGAAAACGAGCAAGGCTGCTACGAATTCAAGGATCCTACGATCGATCCTTATGATTGGCGTTTTGTTTCCCGCTGTTCTCCCCTGAAGGGAACCACGGGTGTTTTGCTAAAGCTGGACAAGAGGATAACGCTGTGGAAAACCGGTGACATGCCCAACTTGATCACCGCCCATGCCGTTCATATGGGCGAACGCAACCTGTTCACGGTCAAGGCCCAGGCGCCGATGGTCTTTTCAGGCTGGATCAGCCTGCCTCCGGAATCTGCGACCGCCTTGTTGGGCCTGCTCGAACGTGATGGCGGCATGACTTTCGGGAAAGCGCGCACCATCCGCGGAGGAGGCCGAATGCAGGCGGAGCCGGCGGATTGGCCCGCCGTGTTCACAGGATGGCAGGATCGCGTTTTCGTTCTGCAATCACCCGCCGCCATTCCGGACGACTGGGATCTGACCAACGTATCCGCCGAGGAAACGCTGGGCAAGCTGTTGCATGAAAGTGGCTGGGGGGAACTGGCCGCCGCCGGTAATGGGCCGGCAAAGGGGATCGTCACGCAAGCCTCCTGCGCCATCCGCTTCGGCTGGAACCGGCAGGGGCTTGGCCAGGGCGTCGCCGCAACAAAGAGATTGCGCGCCCGCCGCGTATTCCTGCCAGGCACGGTTTTCGTGCTGAAACAAGCGCCCGCCGATCTCAAGAACCTGCTACTGCGCGGTATCGGGGCTCAAGATGGCAATGATCGGGACGGTCGTTCGCAAGGGTTCGGCGCCGTGTTGCCCCATCCCGGAATTGCCTCCGAATTGTTCCGCCAACAACCCGAACAAGTGAAAATCAAATCCGATTCCGCCGGAAAAATGGCGATGGAATGGTTTGTTTCAGCCGGGGCCAACGGCCCCAGTCCCAGCCAAATTTCAGCAGTGGCCGAACGCATAAAAAGCGGGGGAGCGAACGATGCCGCCGCCGTCTACTTGAACCGCCAAAAAACAGGACGAACCGTTAGAACCTGGGATCGATGGAAGCCAGTCTTTGATAGCGTCCAGACCGCCATCCGCACCAATCCTGACACCGCCAGAAAGGCTCTTCGCACCTGGCAAGACCTGGCGATCATCAATCGCAAAAACAAGGAGGACTGATCATGTCCCGCACGATATACCGTCTTCTTCTCCCGCTCGAATTCCCCGAAGGCCTCGCTCCCGGCGAAGGCCGGGAAGGCAATCTCCTCACTTTTTCGCGGGATGGAATGGGTCGCCCCGTGTTGCGCGGCACGGCGCTGGCTGGTGCATTGCGTCACGCCTGGGCCAGAGACAAGGGCGTTCGCGCGGATGACGAGATTGTCGGGAACTGGTTTGGCTACGCACTGGAAGGCAATCAGGTGGAAGATGGGAGCCCGAGTTCCCTGCGCGTGCCGGATTGCACGATAAATGACGGCCGGATCGGGCAACAGACGCGCACCCACAACATCATCAACCGCCACACCGGGGCGGTTCTGGGAAAAGGGCTCTTCTCCATCCAGACCCTTCCCCCGAAAAGCCGAACGACCGCCTGCCTCTGGTTGCACTCCGAAAAAATGACAGACGACGAGGTGCAAACCTTCCTGACGGAACTGGTCGGCCTGGTCAAAAACGGCCTGACTCTCGGCGGGCATTCCGCACGCGGGATCGGGCGAACCGTCCTGGTCAAACCAGCCCGATACAAGGTCTTTCACGCCGATAACATAGGCGAGCAAGCGGCCTGGCTCGATGAAAACCGGGAATGGCGAAACAACAAGTTCCCGGATTCCGGCGTAGTTCTCGATCCCCCTGCTAATGCCCGCACCCCTGTATTTAGCTTATCGCTCGTGCTCGGCATTCCGGCATCCGAGGATGTCCTGATTGGCGACGGCCAGGGATTGGATCACGAAATCGAGCCCCAGCGGATCCATTGTACGGATGGTTTAATCCGCTGGAAAATCCCAGGTTCAACACTTCGCGGGGTCTTCCGAGGCTGGTTTGCCCGCCTGGCCGCCCGTGCAGGCGAATCCATTGCCGATTCCTGCGAGAAATGCAGAGAAAAAGATGCCTCCCTGGACGGGAACGATCTGTCCTGGGGTTTTGATGACAAGCCCACGCGGGAACGAAAACAGGACGCCTTGGGGGTGAATCCCGCCAGATTGAACGAGCTCGTCAAATGCCCGATCATGCGTCTATTCGGAAGCAGTTACTCCAAGGGGCGTATTCACATCGGCGACGCCATCTCGGAAAGCCCGCTTGATCCGGATCATCCCGAAAAACGGCCCGAGGAACAGGTCCGGGCCCATGTCGCGGTAGACCGCATCACAGGCGGGGCCAACGAGGGGTTCTTCTTCAAGAACACCGTGTTGACAGGTAATGTCCGTTTCAAGACAACCATCACGCTGGCAAACCCGACTGAGCAAGAAGTCCAATGGTTGATGGGAACCTTGAGAGCTTTGCATTTGGGCATTCTCCGGGTAGGCACCAGCAAGGCCTCCGGCCGTTTGTGTCTTCTTGAGCAACCAGAGGCCACCGGTTGTCACGCTGAACATTTTAAAAACTTCTCATTGAGCGAGGAATAACATGCCCATTCATCCTGTACTTCAGCAATTCAAAAAAGCGTTGGCAGACAGAACTGTGACAAACGCCCCCGCCTTCAACAAGTGGCGCCTAAATCCCGAGAAGTGCAAAGGGGAGGACAAGGAAGAAGCGGACAAGTTATGGGCTCAATACGAAGCTCAAGGGGCTTCCATGAGCCATGGCATACGCGCAGATTCCCCTTCCCGGCCCGGCGCTCAATTCAGAGGCAACCGGCCAGCGGCATATTCGGATTCCGGAAAACAGCAGTCGAAAAAGGTCAGGAACACCGAAGCGGCCGATCCCGCCATTCTTGCCCAGTCATTTCACAACCCCTATACCTTTCTTCCTTTCCCGAGTGAAAAACCCAAACGCGGGAAGCCGACGCCCCTTTCCGTCGACGAAACGGACAAGGATCGCTTCACCGGCATTCTCGATCTTGATATCCGACTGCTCTCGCCGCTTCTCTCAAGTCATCCGGATGCCTGTTCAGAGGATAACGGCCACAAAACCTTTCGCGCCCTGTCGATCGGCAACGATATCATCGTGCCCTCGACAGGCGTGAAGGGCTCGTTGCGCACACTGATGACCATCCTAACAGGCGGCACTCTCGGTTACGTTGACGATGAAGCCTGGCTATGCCAGGGGCGGGATGCACGGCTTGGACCGGCAGGCAGGGTCTCCAGGGGCCAGGTGCCGGATAACGCCTTTCTGGCGGAAGTGGTAAACCCGGGCGGCTTTGGAAAAGAAGGCACGATCCGACTGGGGAAAACCGAGTTGATTACATGGTCCCTTATCGAGGAAGTCGCCCAACGGCAAAGCGTTGGCATCAAGCCGAATCGATTCCGCCCAAAGGCCAATGCCAAGGTCAACTACCTGTGGATGAACGACACTCGGGATTCCATCCGCGATCGCCAGGACACGGTTCACTGCTGGAAGATCAAGTTATCCGGCCGCCCCATCATTCCCAGGGGCAAGCGGGAAGGCCTCTTCAAGGCCGACTCCATGACGATCGTGCTTCCCTCTCATCTATGGTCCGCTTATGCCGGACGAAACCGCCATGGCGATCATCAGGAGTTAAAGCCCGGCGACCTTGTGTGGCTTGAACCTGCCTCTTTCGGGTTGACCGAAATCAAACTGCCAGAGGATGTCAAATCCCTACAATGGGCACGGTGGGGGCGTGAAGGCGAACGGTTGTTGGATATTATCGACCGACGTCACAATAACCAGTTGCCTGATTCCCTTAATCCGGACGGGCAGGTCGATGAGATAACAAACCTCTTCGGACAGGTTCCCCGTTCTGATCTGTTAACGAAGGAAGGCAAGTCAGGCGACCCACTCGCGAATAACGGACCAGCCCCGTCATTCGCCGCTCGCATCCGCTCGGGAAATCTGATTTTTAAGAATTCCAAAACTGCAGCCCAACCTGTCGCCCTGGCCCCCATGGCTCAACCCCACCCCGGTTGCGCGGCCTTTTACCGCCAAGCGGGAGCTGACATGGGACAAGCAGCCGACATTATCGGCAATCACAACCTGCCCCTGCGCGGCTATAAAGTATATCGCACCACCAAGGAAAGCGGGCCCACCGCTCCATGGAATTATTCCGAGCAGGCCATATTCGGCGACCAGGGAACCGCCAATCCGGATCGGCAGAAGCTCAACAAGACGGCAGATCTGCTCATGCCCGACAAAGCGCCGACGGGAAAGCTGCGGCTAACCCTTCGCGCACTTTCCAAAAAGGAGCTGGTTCTGCTGCTGGCGGCCTGCTCCGTAGATTGGCGGCTCGGTGGGGGCAAGCCGCTCGGCCTCGGCCATTGCAGGATCACCAGTGCAGCGCTACGTGAATTCCACGATGACGGATCATTGGGCGCACCCTTGGTAATGCAGCGGAACGCCAGCGATATCGCCCCCCTGCCCGATGTATTTGGCATGATGCTTGAATCCGATGAATGTAAATTGCTTCGTGATAGAATGAACCTATGGCAGGCCAGTCAGTCTCCGGTGGATAAACTTCGCTACCCCCGTGCGGTCGTCGAAAACCGGGAAAGGAAGAGCCGCGGCGGACATGTCTGGTTCCAACGGCATGCCGCACCGCAAAAGGCCGCCAACGACGGTGATTATCCAGAAGGCTTGCAGGCGTTGCATCTGGAAGAGAACAGTGAATTGCATGCCAAGGCGGCTCGGAACACCATCCGCGCCCAACCCCTGCCACAATTCAGGCCTGAGGTGCCACAAGCGGATGTGCTGTATGGCTACGACCTCTTCTCGGCCGACAACAAGGATGCCCGCATGACCGCGGGAGACAAAAGGACGCTTCACAAGAAGCTTGAACCTTTCGATCCCGAAAAACATGGAAGAGCCAGCGACCGGAGTTCCGGGAATACAAGCCAGAATCGTGATAGCCGACAATCCGGGCGCGACAACCGCTAATATCTTACAACAATCAGTCGCTGCGAATGAAAATTCCATGGAAGGATCGGCCTGTGAAAGAATTGGCTTTTGATATTGTTTTACACCTTGCAGGCGAACAGATTCTACCGAACTATATGGCTATTCGCTTATGCGAATGCCCTCAGCATATTATTGTGACCACCGAACAAACCTACAGTCAAGTCGACCGTTTAAAAAAGGAACTCGGACCTTCTTTTTCGATTATTCCGGTTGTCGTCCCCGCTTATAAATATATCGATATCCTTCATAGCTTTCGAGAGGCCACTTCTCGCACTCAAGGCAGACGGGTGGGTTTCAACATAACCGGGGGGACAAAGCCCATGGCAGTCGCCGCCTTAGACTTCTGTCGAGAGACGGATGTCACACCATTTTATATCGATACAAAAAAGAAAAAGATTCATCTTTTTAAAGCGCCATTTGCCGAACTACAAATGCCGCCCGTTTTCAACTCAATTGAGGAATTTTGCCGTTTAGCCGGTTATTCGGTATCCAACCCTGGACTTGCGGAATCTGATGGCAGCATCTATAGACGTCTTGAGTTGACGCAAACACTATGGGCTAACAAAAACCGTGTTTGCAAGCACAACAAAACTTTCTCCGAAGCAGCCTCCCGAAAAGCACAAGAAAAGCCAACGCCACCCTCTGATTTTATTCAAGCTATTAACTCATTGCTGTCGCAATCCTCAAAACTAGAACTTCTGTGGAACGTTCATTTTCCGCCAACCGCAGATTGGCGTTCGGCTGCCTACTATTTAGCAGGTCGCTGGTTCGAAGAGTATTGCTTTGCTCAGTTAACTCAACTTCGATTGTGTGGCACTTTTCGCGACTTGCGCTTTGGATTCAAAGCCGGTTGGGAACAAATTTCCTCAGCAATTACCCCCTTCGATGAAGCTCAAGATTTTGATATCGCATTCACCGACGGTTACGATCTAACGATATTGGAATGCAAATCCGGAAACCTTAAACAAGAATACGTCCAGAAACTGGAAAACCTTCGAACCGTTTTCGGAGGGGCTTTTGGAAAAACTATACTTATCTCCATTTTCCCACCCTCAAACTTATCCGTCTCAAATCGGATAGTGACAAGCAAAGGGGTGATGCTTATTTCTTCTGGCGAATGTGAACGACTTGCAAGCCATGTGATGTCCGTTAAGCCTGGAAAATCATTAATTTCTAAACTCCACCGCCCTAGTCAACGTGAAAGGCTTATTTAGCACATGCCCACCATCATCTGCACCGTCGGAACCTCCATCGCAAATGGCTGTCCTTCCCTCAAAGTTTTCCATACCTCCCCCATCCCGTGGGATGGCAATCCCGGCGTGCTCGCTGACGAAATAACAGTCCGCCTCGGCAGCATCAATGAGATAGCCGAGCAATCCGCCGAACTCAACAGTCTCAATCACCTCGGGGTCTCCGAGTCCGACCGTGTGATCCTACTTGCCACCGACACTGCCGACGGTCGCTGTTGTGCCGAACAACTGCGATCAGCCATCCTGCGATTGTGGAAAATGCCGGACGACCAGGTCAAAATCGAGCGCATCGAAGGGCTTCAGGTGCGCGATGCTGAACGCCTTCGTCGGATCGGACTTCCCAATTTTATCCGCATCGTAACCGGACACATCGAATCCAGGCTTGGCGAGGAAGTGATCCTGAATCCCACCGGCGGTTTCAAGGGGATCGTGCCCTTCCTGACGGTCCTCGGCATGATCCACCGCCTCCGAACCGTATACATATTTGAATTCGCCGAACAACTCATCTCCCTGCCGCCCTTGCCTTTCACCTTTGACCTCGAACTGTTCAAACGCGCGGAACCGGCCCTGCGGTTTCTTGAAAAAGAAATCGCTGTGGCCGAACAAGCGTATTTCTCCAAAATCGAACGGTTCGATCCAACCGAAAAAGAACTATTCCTTTCTTTCACTGAACCCTACGACGAATACCAGATTGGCCTCTCCCCGCTCGCTTTCTCTCTTCTTCAATTGGCAACCCTAAAGGAAAACGTTTTCATCCGACTTCCCGCACGAGAGCAACTCAATCAAGTTTCAGGTGATTCCCGCCTTCGACTGGAACGCCAAATCGAGTCCGCTCGTAATCCCCTATCGCGAAATGCCCTTTGGCATTCCCTCAAGGGCACTAATCTGATCGCACTTAAGCAACCCCGGACACCTGAGCGTATGCTGGGCTTCATGCACAATAACGCCTTCCACATTACTCACGTTTTTTCGCGCCACGAAGACTACGAGCGGGCCATCAAAACAGCCGGAGACAAAGCCGACTACCTCAAATCCGCTTTCGCCCCATGGGAAACACCGCCGGATCTGTCGGATAAAACACTGGATCAAGACATTCTCGCCGAGGAACGCGACAAACTCATTGTTAAAACGCGCATATTTACCGATCAGCTTAAGGCAAAAACGGCTTTTGCTGAAGATCTTGAACTCCGCCTTCTCGATAAAGAAGAAAAATGGAGAACAGAGCGGGCTGCCCTTCAGTCCGCAAGGGATGTAGCCTTGCAAGAGTCCGACCGGGCGCATGAACGCATCAGGAAACTTGAAGGCTTGATGGGCTGGCGCGGATTCTTCAAGCAGCTTTTCGGCCGCCATTAATGGACCACGCCCCCATAGCATTACCCGACTCCCTCTCCGCACTCATGGCAGGCCTCCGCTTCCGCGCCGTGCGCGGACAGGTAGTATTCGACCGCGCCCGCCCCATCCGCCACCTCGCCACCGCCACGCTACGGGGCTTGACGGGCTTTATGCTCATGAAAGACGCGCCCAACGTTTTCACCGCGCGGTTCAAGCCCCCGCAAACCAGCGCCGGTTCAGCCCCCGGTTGCTTTGTCTTCACCCCCCTTCACAATGAGGCCGTCGTCGCCGGCGGGTTCGCTTTCCGCATGACGACCTGGGATCACGAGTGCCGCCTCGCCGAAACCTGCCTGTCAATCTGGAGCCAGGCGTCCGGCCTGACTTTCGGCAACTCCGAGGCCAGGATCGCCGCCATCACCGGCGATTTGGAAACGCTTGAATTCGCCCCCTATCCCCCTTCGCCTGGCCCCGTCACGCTCCGCCTGCGCACCCCCATTCGCGCCAAGCATAACGGCGCCTTCCTCCAGCCCGGCCAACTGACCCTGGGACTGCTCGTCCATCTCTCCATCAACCGCCTCAATCTGCTCAGCGCCGCCTACGGCAATAAAGCCCGCCTCGATCCCGTTCCCTGGCTGGCCGAGACCGCACTCACGCCAGAACCCGCCCGCTCTTTGTCCTTCGTCAAAACCGCTCATCAATCCAGCACTAAACAGCGCGACCTGCCCCTCGACGGCATCGTCGGCCACCTCGATTTTCCGGAACTGCCCGTCTCGCTCCAAACCCTCTTTCTCGCCATGGAACTCCTCCACCTCGGCCAAGCCACGGCTGAAGGCTGCGGCGCCATCAGCTTAGAGCCCACGAAAGCCTCTTGACTCCCCCGGACCGGAAAAATTCCCAACCCCCTGCTCTATTTTAACACATGAAAACCTCACGAAAAAAAACCGTCCTCTTCTCCGTCACCGGCATGACGCCCTCGGTCCTCACGGAAACCGTCTGGGCGCTCGCCCACGAAAAACCGGCCGTCATTCCGGACCGCGTCATCGTTGTCACCACCACCACGGGCCGTGACCAGCTCGTCAAGGCGCTTTTCGGAGCCGACAAGATCTGGGAAGCGCTTCGCCACTCCCTGAACGCCGGCTCCCGCCTCCAGTTCGGGACAACCCCCCACGACATCAAGGTCTTCACCACCCAGGATCCCAAAACCGGGCTCTCCCGCGAACTCGACGATCTCCGCACCGCCGCCGACAACCTCCTGGCCGCCGATTTCATCCTCGAACAACTTCGCGCCCTTACCGAAAACCCCGACACCCACATCGTCGCATCCCTCGCCGGCGGGCGCAAAACCATGGGCGCCTTGCTCGTCTCCTGCATGGCCCTGATCGGCCGCGAGACCGACCGCCTCACCCACGTTCTTGTCAATGAGCCGTTCGACACCCGTTTGGAACCCGGCTTCTTCTTCCCCGCCCAGCCCGCGCGCAAACTGAAGAAAAATGACGGCAAAACCGTAAACACCGCGTCGGCCGCCATTGAGCTGGCCGATGTGCCCTTTGTGCCCCTGCGCAACCGCTTTGAAGATATCGCCGCATTCCCGGGCCATTTCTCGGCGCTCGTCGGAAAATGCTCCCGCGCCCTCAAAGCCGACGCCAACCGGAAGTGCCTGATCCGTCTGGCCGCCAATTTTCGCTCCGTGGCGGTGGACGGCCAGGAAGTGCCGCTGCGTGTCAGGGCCGGTCTCGTCCTTGCCTTCCTGCTGCATATCAACAAAATCAACAAGATCCCCCGCGGACAACCGGAAGCGATTGCCCCCTTGAAAGCCTTCCTCGCCGACTTACCCGGCCCGATCACCCAATCATGGAAAGACCCGAATGAAAACGACATCAAACGGGAACTTTCATTTCTCCGCAAGGCGCTTGAAAATAAACGGATCGCCTGGAAGCCCGGCCTCTACGGCAACTCCCTGACGCTCCCCCCGTTTAAAACACCCTGACGTCCCGGGACGTCCCGCCGCTTTTACCTCAGCCGTCATTCGGCTATACACGTTCCCATTGTGTAGCTCGTCCATCAACTCAAAGGGAACCTGTGAAAACGAAACTCCGCCTGCTCCTCGCCATTGCCCTCCTCTCCGGAATCGCCGCCAAAGCCGAATATGCCAAAGAGAGCTCCTGGGAGACACGGGGAGGCGGAATCGTCCTTCTGCCCGGCCAGGATGATGTGTGGGATGTGGCGGGCGGAGGCACATTGTCCATCATCCGCTGGATGCCGGAAAACATCGGCGTGGGGTTGACGCTCGGCGGGCAAACCTGGAGCAAAAAGGACGAGGAGCTCTTTATCAACCTGTATTACGACTACCTCTACGTGACGACCGAGGGATCGGCTTTCGTTCTACCCGTTGGCTTGTCCCTTTTTTATAGAGGCGAACCCTCGAGTACCTTCTCCTATAACCTTGAAGCCGGAATGCAATATCAATTCGTCGAATCCGACATCACCATGACCGCCGAAAGCTACCGCCTTTATGGCGAAAGCGATGTGGACATCGAAAACGGCATAACGGCCCAGATCGCCGGCGACCTGACGCTGCAGCTCTCGGACGGCCTGGGGCTCTTCCTCGGCGCCGGCTACCAGTTCGACGTGGCAAAGGGAAAGATTTCGGTGGACGGTTACGATCTGATGGATAACGAACTTGCCGGCGCCTTTGTGAGAGCCGGCCTAACCTCCCGTTTCTAATTCAGTCTATGACGCAATCATTCCCGGGCAGATCATTCTGCCCGGGTTTTTCTTTTCCGCATTCAAACCGGAATCCCGAGACACCCTCTGCTATACCCAACATGAACAACACACCTACAACCGAACCGACCGCCGCCGCGCACTCCGGCGTGCCCCTGGACCTCTTCGGACGCGATGCCCATCTCAGCGAGGATATCCAAGCCCTCCTCAAGGCCAGGACCTTCATCGGCATCGATTTCGGCACCTCCACCACCGTGGTCAGCCGGATCGCCCTGAATCCAGAATCCGGTGCCCTCCTTGCCATTCCCATGCCCATCAAACAATACAACGAACTCGGCATCTGCACGGAAGACGTCCTCGTTCCCTCGTGCATCGCCTGGACGGGCAGCGACCTGCTCGTGGGCCACGGCGCCGCCCAGCTCAAAACACGCCCCGGCTACGAGTACGAGAAAAACATCTGGTTCTCCTTCAAGATGAAGCTGGGCGTCGATCTCGGCCCCCAATACCACCAAACGGACCTGCCCCGCGGCACAACCGCACCCGTCATCGAAAAACCCAGGGATGCCGCCGCCCTTTTCTTCAAATACCTCCGCGAACAAATCGAGCAATTCGTTTTGGCCAACGCGCTCCCGGCCGAAATCGTCTACGCCGTCAGCGTGCCCGCCGCCTTCGAGGCCAATCAGCGGCAGGACCTTTGCCTGGCCCTTCAGGATTCCGGAATAACCCTCCACGAACAGGCGATCATCGACGAGCCCAACGCCGCCTTTCTAAGCTACCTGTTCGAAACGCTGCAAACCGACACGAGCATAGCCGAGGCCATGAAGGACCGGAAACGGAAACTCCTCGTCTTCGATTTCGGCGCCGGCACCTGCGACATCTCCATTCTCGAAGTCGGCGCCCCCGAAGGCCGCTTCGTTTCGAAAAATCTAGCCCTGTCGCAGTTCCATGCCCTTGGCGGCGACGACATCGACCGCGCCATCGTCCGCCAGATTCTCCTGCCTCAATTGACCGTGGAAAACGGATCAGCCGACGACTTCTCCACGGCCGAACTGGACATGCTGCTCATTCCACGCCTCATGCCCGTGGCCGAACGACTTAAAATCCAGTGCTGCTCCCATATCGACGCCAACTGGAATGGCGCCTCCCTCGACGCCTTCCTCGCCCCGGACGCCGCCGTCACCACCGCGCCCATCGAACCGTTCGCCGTCGGGCGCGCCACGGTCAGCCTCCCGAATCCCACCCTTTCCTATGCGGCTTTCGCCGAGCTCCTGCTCCCGTTTCTCGAGGAAAATCCTTCCATGGACCCGCGCCCCGCGGCTGATGGAACGCCCACCAGCATCTTCCTGCCCATCCTCAACGCGCTCCACAAGGCAGGCTTCGAAGCCGACGGGCTGGACCTGATCCTCCCGATCGGCGGCAGCGCCAAGAACCCGTTCGTCCTGCTCGCACTCAAACGCCATTTCGGCCGTTTCGTCGAGTGCGTCGCCCTGCCCGACCTTCGCACACCCGTCTCCAAGGGCGCCGCCCTTTTTTCATTCATGACCAACGGCCTGAACTGTGAAGCGATCCGGCCAATCTCGGCGGAAGCAATCTATCTCATCACGCAGGGCGGCAAGTTGAAACTGCTTCTGCCCGAAGGCGCCGAAATCCCCTCCGCCGAAGTGCGCATCGCCGGTCTCACCGTTCCCCGCGAAGGCCAGGCCCGGATCGAGCTTCCCGTCTGCGTGACCTCGCGGGACAAACTCCTGGGCGTGATCGAGTTGCAGGCGCCCGTCGACCGGCCGTTTTCGGCCGGCGAGGCGCTGACCCTCTCCTGCCGCCTCGATGCCAACAAGCTGCTTCGCCTCAAGGCCGAAATCGGAGCCGTCTCCGTCATTGGCGCGCTTCTTAACCCTCTGGCAAACCGGCCTCTCACCGACAAGGAACGCGGCGTCCTCGCGGCCCGGGCCCGGGTCAACCTTTCCGCTCTTGAAAACCGGGGCCGCCCCGCGTTCGACATCATGCTCTGCTATGCCCACGCCTGCGCCGCCGCGGAACAGCACCTCAGGGCCGCCGAAGCCTTCGCCGCCGCCGAACGGCTGGATGAATCCGGCGCCTGCGATTTCGCCGTCTCCGTCTGCTACCACTACAGCAAAACCGAAAACTTGAAACTCGCTGACCGCTGGGCCGAAACCGCCCACCAACGGCGTCCCACCCCCGTCTCCTCCTTCAACCTGTCTCTCACCCGCAAACGGAACGGCGACACCCAGGGCTTCGAGTCGCTCCTCCAGGAAGCGCTCCGGCTGGATCCCGGCTACGCCCCCGCGCTCGAACTCTATGGCGATTACCTCAACAATCATAAAACCGATCCAAAAGGCCTTGAGCTGGTTCGGCGCGCATTCGACTTTTATCATCGGGAACTCGCCTCCAACACGCTGGCGCGCGAAGATATGCCCCGCCTCCGCCGCGCCGCCCATACCCTGGGCCGCCAGGATGTGTTGGCCAAAATCAACGGCCTTTTGCCGGACAACGCAACACCCGGGCTGCCCTATTGCGACCAAAACCTGGCCGCCCTTCTGGACGCCCCCGAATCCGTCGAAGAAGGGAGGGCCGACCCGTGAATTGGATGGTCAAACATAACAAACTGGATGCCGATCAACTGGCCGCGCTCGACGCCTGCCTTAAAAACAAGACCACCCCCGACTGGATCCGGGGCTACGCGGGATCGGGCAAATCCGTTCTGCTCATTCATGCGCTTATCGATTTTCTCGCGCTCCAACCCAATGCCTCCGTCTGCCTGGTCGTCTACACCCATGCCCTCAAGGACATGCTCGGCTCCGGCATCCCCGACAGCCTCGGCCAAATCCCCATCATGACGTACCACGCGTTCAAGACAACCCCACGCCGCTACGACCTCATCCTGGTGGATGAAGTCCAGGACCTGCCGCCCGATGTGCTGAAACTGCTCAAAGCCCACGCCGGCAAGTTGATCGTCGCGGGCGACGAGGAGCAGACACTCTACCCGAGTCGCTCCGCGACACCCGCCCAAATCATGGAGGCGCTCGCTCCCGCGCAGCACACCTTGGACGTGCTGTACAGAATCACCGCCCGCCTGCGGCGCATCGTTCAAACAATTCTTCCGGATTCGAAAATAACCGAAGCCCGCATGGGCGCCCAGGCCGTCAACGTGGATGTCGCCCTCGTCAAAGCCGCCAATGCCGAAGAGGAAATCCGTTGGGTTTCGGGCAAGGCCCGTGACTATGCCGCCGCCACGCCCGATTCGCCCGCGGCCATTCTGTTGCCCCAAAAACAAAACATCACCAATTTCCTTTCCCTCATCTGCCGCGAGGCGGGTTGCCCTCTTAGGCCGATACAACGCAACCAATGGGAACAAACCGATTTCGATCCAATCAACCGTCATCTCGCCGAATGCCTTTTGCCGTTCCGCTACCTCGGCAACGGCTATGGCGAACTTAAGGAATCGAATGCCAAGCCGCTCGTCTACCTGATGACCTACCACAGCGCCAAGGGGCTCGACTTCGAAACTGTCTTTCTTCCCTTCCTCGACAAGAACACCCAATTCCGAAGGGATGACGCCGTTCTCGACCGCACGCTTTTTTTCGTCGCCTGCACACGCAGCCGGCGGAACCTTTTCCTCTCACACCACTCGCCCATTCCCCATCCCTACGTCCAGGCCATGCCGCAAGATGAGCTCAAAAAGTTCGCCTGCTCCTTTCCCCCGCCCAAATCAACCTCAACCAAGCCCGCCTTCCATTTCTAGGAGACACCCATGAAAACAGCCATCCTCCTCTCCATCAGCCTGCGCGAATTCCAGGTTTGGCACGACTCGGGCGAACTGCGCGTTCCCCGCCAGCGCCTTCTCCCCGTCCCCCTCGGACCCGACGGTCTCCCCGCCCCCGACGCCCTCCGGGTGCGCGAGCTGATGGATCTGCTGCCCCACGTGAACCTTGATGACGAGCACACGCTCCTCTTCGCCCAACTCGAAGCGGCCGCGCCGGCAATGGGCGAGGCCGGCGCCGAACCCTTTTCTCCCGTTATCGTTTACCTGCCCTTTTCGGGCCTCCGCCGACTCTTCCCGCTCACTCCGCGGGGACAGGACTTGCTGAAATCCCGCCTCTCCGGCTATCCCGTTGTCCTGGCCCCGCCTCTCTTCGAATCGGCCGTCCAAGCCCTCTGGTCCGAGTGGGCCCGCCGTCAATTGCTGGCCGGCGCCCGCACGCTACTCAACCTGCTGGTCGCCCGCCCGTCCTGGCGCCCCGACCCCGCATTCGCCGAAGCTGCGGTCATCGCCGTGCTCTCCCGCGCCGACGGGTCGCCCGCGCGCCTGTCTCCCGCCCCTCTGTGGTCCCGGTTTATCGGCTACGACCGCCACAAGCCCATCGCCAACACCGACATCGGCTTTCTATACGACCTGGGCGTTGTTCTCAAGGAGGTTTCCGACCGGACCCCCGACACCCCGCTTGCGCTGGACCCCCTGCGCACCTTTTGCGCCGCGAGCAAAAATGCCGGCCGCCCGCTGCCCGAACTGCTCGCCGATCCCAGGCTGATCCGCATCCTGGAAGAGCTCGACCGCGCGCCGGCCCCCGGCCTCCCGCTCGCCGCCGCGCCTTTGTTCCTAAAATGGAAGCATCTTGCCCAGCAAGCGGGCCGGCCCGACATCCCGGCCCTGCTGGCCGAGCTCCAGGCCGGCGCTGGACGGCTGCCCGCGGATATTCTCCAGGCTTCGGTCTGGCTGACCGGCCTCTTCATGGGTTTCTCCTCTTTCGCCGCCGATTACCACACCCGCACCGCGCCGCCAGAGGGGTGCATCGGCCCGCTCGTCCGGCACCAACCCGTCGACCTGCCCCCGCCCCAGCCATTGCCCAAGGCTCCACGCAAGACCCGAAGCCGTAAAGCTGCGGAACCGAAGCCCGCCGAAACAGCAGCAGCCCCCAACGCCGTTCAACAGGATTTTATCGAATGAGCACGGCAACTACCCCGCAAAAAATGGCGCCGGCGGAGGCCCGGCCGGCCACCCCGCCCCTCACATTCACCCCCGACCAACGCGAGGCGCTCGCCCGCTTTGAAACTTTTCTTCACTCCGCCGAACCCGTCTTCATCCTGCGCGGCGCCGCGGGAACCGGCAAAACCCTTCTCATCCGCGAAATGGCCGCCCGCCTCTCCGATCTCCACCGCGAGGCCGTCCTCCTCGCTCCCACCGGACGCGCCGCCAAGGTCATCGGCGAACGCGCCGGCCTGCCGGGCGCCCGCACCATCCACCGCGCCATTTACAACCTCGCCCGACTCGCCGAGGCCCCCGTGCACGAGGGCGGCCAGGCCGAACATGAAAACGACACGTTCAAATGCTTCTTCACGCTCGCCGAAAACGAACACCCCGCCCGCTCCGTCTTTATCGTGGACGAGGCCTCCATGGTCGGCAACGCCGTCAGCCAGGATGGCGAGTTCCTTCTCTTCGGGTCCGGCCGCCTCCTCGCCGACCTGCTCGCCTTCGTCCAAACCGCCCCGCCACTCGGCCAGAAAATCGTCTTTGTTGGCGATCCCAACCAGCTTCCGCCCGTCGGTGAATCCGGTTCCCCCGCCCTAGACCCCGCTGTCTTTCGCGAGCTCTTCGCCATCGCCCCACACACCGCCGAACTCAAAACCGTCCTCCGCCAGCAGGCCGGCAGCCCCATCCTTGCCCTCGCCGACGCCCTTCGTAACGCGCTCGACGACAAGCGTTTCACCCATTTTGATATTCCAAGCGCCCCGCCCGCCATCCTCACGGGCGCCGTGGGAAACCTTATTCCCCTTTGGCGCGAACTCCAAGCCGCCGGGCGCCCAACCCTGCCCGTCGTCGTGACCTTCTCCAACGAGCAGGCACTCAACCACAACCGCGCCATTCGCGAAACCCTCTTCCCCAACCAGACCGCCATCCAGCCCGGCGACCGTGTTCAGCTGGTCCAAAACAACTACGCCCATGGAACGGCCCTCCTTAACGGGGAACTTGCCACCGTCCTGTCCGCCGCGCCGGACGCCGAACCGGTCCAAATCTCCATCCGGGAAAAAGGCGGCGCCTATAAACCCGTCACCCTCTCCTTCCGCTCCGTCGAACTCGCCTTCGACCAGCAAGAGTCCCCTATCGCCCGCGAACAGCTGATCCTCGAAACCCTGCTCGACTCCCCCGAGCGCGCCCTTACCGCCGATCAAACCCGCGCGCTCTATATCTTCTTCAAAATGCGCCACAAACACCTCAAGGCCGGCACGCCCGCCTTCCGCGAGGCCCTTCGCAACGATCCCTACTCCAACGCCCTGCGCCTGAAATACGGCTACGCCATGACCTGCCACAAAGCGCAGGGCGGCGAATGGCCCGCCATCCTCGCGGATTTCCAGCACAGCGCCGCCGGCGCCAACGAGTCCTTCTTCCGCTGGGCCTACACCGCCGTCACCCGCGCCCGCCAGACCTTCATCGCCCTTAACCCCCCGCACTGGAATCCGCTCACCCTGAAACGCAAACCCGGCGTCTCCGCTTCCGCGGAATCCGCCGGCGCCGTCGATCCCGCCGATCTCCGCCTCCGGCTCGAAGGCGCCCTGGAGGGCCTTCCGCTCCGGATCCGCCTTCTCCATCACCACCCTTATCTCTGCAAAGCCGATCTCGCCGATACCGAAACCGGCGCCCAAGCCACGCTCGCCATCCACTGGAACAAACACCGCATCGTCACCCGCGCCGCCATGGAAAAACCCTTTCCGCCTCCCCGGCAGGCCACGCTCGACAAGGCCCTGCGCCTTCTCGAGGAATCCCAACTCTCCGCGGCCCTCTCTTCTCCCGCCGCTTCCGCTCCGCCTTCCTCTTCCGCCCCTTCGGCACAGGAGGTCCTGCTCCTCACCATCCGCGACCGCGCGGAGGAGGTCAGTCTCTCAATCGCCAATCACCGCTTCTGCACCCCCTATCAGCTCCGGGTCATTTTCCGCGACTCCTCCGGCGCCTCGCATGCGCTCGATTTCATCCAAAACGGGAAAGGGGAACTGACCGAATTGCGCCCCTGCCCCAAGTTCGGCCACTCCCCCCAGTTGGACGCGCGAATCCGCGCCTGGTTCCAGGATTAACCCGGGAGACTTCATGCCCGCCCTCATCTTGCTCACACCCGGCAGCCGCGCCCGCCTCGACGGCGAGTGCGTCAAGATCCGCCGCCCCGACAAGGAGAAGGGCGAAGAGTCCATCCACCTGCGCGCCCTGGATCACGTCATCCTCGACTCGCGCGTGGACTTCACCCTCGGCCTGCTGGCCTCCTGCATGCGCCGACATATCCCCGTCATCGTCACGGATCGCGGCCAGCGCATCATCGGCTGCGCTCTCCCGCCCGCCGCCCATGCCTACGTCCGCTGCTCGCAATTCGAAGCCCTGCGCAACCCCGCCCCCATCGCCGCGCCCCTGGTGGCCGTCAAAATCAAAAACCAGCGGCGCCTTCTCCAGCGCCTCGCCGCCAACCGCGCCAGGCCCACCGCCTCATTCGCCCCCGCCCTCGGGGGACTGCTCCGCCAGGCCGCCGCCGAAACCGACCTCGACCGCCTGCGCGGCATCGAGGGCCGCGCCGCCCACCTTTACTTCTCCGCGCTCGACGGCTTCTTCCCCGAAACCTGCCGCCTCGTCGAACGCACCCGGCAGCCCCCGAAAAACGAGGTCAATGCCGCCCTTTCCTTCGGCTACACCATCCTCGGTGGCGAAATGATCTGCGCCCTCCACGTCGCCGGGCTCGATCCGGCTTTCGGCTTCCTCCACGCCTTTTCCGAAGGCCGCCCCTCCCTCGCGCTGGACATGATCGAACCCTTCCGCCCCGCCATCGCCGATGCCCTGGCCCTCGACCTGATCGGCCACGCCGAACTGCGCGCCGGGGACCACTTCGAAGCCCGCGATGGCGGATGCTTCCTCAACCTCGCCGGCCGCCGCGTCTTCTTCGCCGCCTGGGAGGCCCGCATGACCCGCGTCTTCACCCACGAACAAAGCGGCTTCCGCACCACTCCGCGCGATCTGCTCAAACGGCAGGCGCTCCTCCTGAAAGCCCACCTCATGCGCCGCGAACCCTTTACCCCTTTCGAGATGAATTGACATGCCCACCCCCCATACCGATGCCCGGGCCGCCCACACACTCTCCGAGTGGTGGAGGGAGGCGTTCGAGGAGTTCCCCTCCGCCAGCGATGCTCTGGGCCACCCCTGCGGAGCCGCCGAAATGCTGATCGTAATCGCCTACGATATCACCGATGACAAACGCCTGCCGCGTGTCGCAAAATTCTGCGAGGACTTCGGCATCCGCGTCCAATACTCCGTCTTCGAATGCCGCCTCACCCGCGAACTTTTCAACACCTTCTGGGATGGCCTCAAGGAACTCATGGACCCCGCGGCCGACCGGATCGTGGCCTATCGCATCTGCGAATCCTGCAGCGCCGACATCCGCATCGCCGGCCGCATGGCCTGCTCCGAGGAGCCCCCCACCGCCTATATCTTATGAACGACACCTCTACTGCATCGCCCACTCCCTGGGATCTCTGGCGCGCCCTCAAGGCCCTGCCCGTCCCGGATCCGCCCGATCCGCGCGAGGCCGTGGCGCTTTTCCGTCAATATGCCCACCAGGAAGAGCGGCTGGCCCGCCCCAGCCTGCTCCATTCCCAAATGTTGCGCCAGGCCTGCAACTGGGCGCCTGGCTGGCGCGAGTTTCCCGCCTTCGTCAAATGGTGGAACCCCGCCAACCTTCGCCCCGAAGACCGCCTTCCCCCCAAGATCCCCCCGCCGGCCGCCCCCCCATGCAACCCGCCCGCTCCCGCCCGTTCGGCCGCCCCTCCGAGCCTCGTCGAACGGCTCGCCAAGGCGCTCTGCCTGAACGTCAAGGCCTTCCCCGATCCCGCCGTGGCCGACTGGGCCGCCGCGCTGCTTGTTCCCGAACGCAAGACGGCCCCGCGGCATTCCTGGCTGCCTTTTCATCACGCCAAGCTGCTCATCGCCGCCGGTCGGCCAACCGAGGCCCGCCGGGATGTGGCGGCCCTGGTGCGCTTCAAACCCCGCGAGTTCTGGGCTTGGGCGGAACTGGCGGCAACTTTTACCCCGGGGGAATCCGCCTCGCGGATCGCCTGCCTTTGCCGGGCGGTGCAATGCAGAACCAAGCCGGAATTCCTGATCAATGTGCGGCTGGAACTTGGGTTGCTACTCGTGGAAACCGGCCAATTCCCCGAGGCCCGATATGAACTCGAAGCCGTCAAGCAGGTGCGAGAGGCGAACAAGTGGAAAATACCAACCGCGCTTTCCACCGCACTGACCCGGCCCGATGTCCAGGCCGCCAACCCCCCGGCCCATAACCAGTCCCTCTGCCAGCGCCATGCGGAGATCGCCGAACGGCTCGTCTGGAACCAGAAACGCCCACCCCCGATTGATTCCGCCGCCCGGGTCGGCGGATCGGAAAAGTCACAACCCCCTGCAAATGAGAATCCGCCGACCTTATCCACATCCGGTTGCAGGTAAAACACTTATGCGGATTTTGATTGATTTGCGGCCGTCCATACAGCACACAAAAACCTCGGTTTCACTTCCGCCGACTTTATGCCTTCTTGACTCCTTACCCCACAACAGGTTACGGTACCCACCGTTCCTTTATGGAACACCGCCGAAAGGCAATTGAGACCTTCGCCGCCCACGCTGCCCACGCTGCCGCCTTCGTCGTTCCTTTATGGAACACCGCCGAAAGGCAATTGAGACAATGTAGTTGTCGCGCACGATTGTTCTCCTTCTTTGTTCCTTTATGGAACACCGCCGAAAGGCAATTGAGACTATTACAAGAAAGAGGGGACCTTCGAAATCCTCGAGGAGTTCCTTTATGGAACACCGCCGAAAGGCAATTGAGACCAAAGCCGCCACCTCAAGCTCCGCATTCCTTGTCTGCGTTCCTTTATGGAACACCGCCGAAAGGCAATTGAGACTGCTTGGACAGTCGGACCGACGACCTTGACCTTTTGGTTCCTTTATGGAACACCGCCGAAAGGCAATTGAGACGCCCACGCTGCATCCTCCGCCGCCCACGCCGTCGCCTGTTCCTTTATGGAACACCGCCGAAAGGCAATTGAGACGACACCATGGCCCTTGCAAGGTCCAGCTTCTTGGTTGTTCCTTTATGGAACACCGCCGAAAGGCAATTGAGACT
>JAWOJA010000080.1:0-19722 GCA_046484345.1 Kiritimatiellia bacterium | reverse complement strand
TGTGGCATAACCGGCGGTGGAAGGAAACCGGGCCGGTGGTTCAGGGGCGGTATCACGCGGTGCCGGTTGACAGCGAAGGGGCCTGGGTGCTGGAAGCGAGCCGGTATATTCACCTGAACCCGGTCCGGTTGACGCGGCCGGGGTTCGAGGATATCCGGCGCGCGGTGGAGGAGATCAAGGGCGAGAAATGGGAGGCCTTCCGGGATCGGCAGGGGGACTGGGGGCGGGATGTGGTGCTGTGGTTGGCCCAGCGTCACACGGGGCTGACGCTACCGGAGATCGCAAAGGCGGCGGGCGTGGCGGATCACCGGGCTGCGGGGAAAGCAGTTGAGCGGATGGAAAAACGCATGAGAGAAAACAGAGAACTCAAGCAGATTGCCGCTCAAGTGAAAAAAGTTTTGTCGGAAGTCGGGACTTGACCCCTATGAGCAATCAATGGTGTTAATGCTTTCAAAGAGCGACGGGCAGGTCGAAAATCAGGATCTCACCTTAAGGTTCATCGAGCGCTTCAATATCCGCAAGGTCTTTTTGCCGGCCGCTGGCCTTCTTATTGACGATATATTCTTTCAAGCCGATATAATAAACGGGAACATCCCCGTAAAGCCCGGACACCTTGGATGCGTTCGCTTCATCCCAGGACACTCCTGAGATCGATGTCATCAAGTCGATCCGAACGGGGGGCACGCCCAATTGGACGACCTGGTCGGGATTCGTGAAATCCTTTTCGCTCAGGTTCGGGAAGTGGAAGCCGAAGGCGTTCAGCGCGGCGAGGACGCGAGCGGCATTTTCCTGAGTGGGACGAATAAAAAGATCGATATCACCTGTGTAACGGGGAGCGCCATGGAAGGCCAGCGCATATCCACCCACGATGAGGAATTCAACGTGTCTTGCGTTTAACAACGCAAGCAGTTCTTTGAAGTCGTGCTGAATGTCCATTGAATTGCCGCCTGAGAAATTCGACTGCCTCGATGCGCTCCGCAGCCGGGCGGGAGCGCCAATAGGCGAGATCCTCTTTCGCCAGGTTATCCTTCACGTTCCGGATGGTGATGACGTTCTGGATCATGAAATAATGTTACCAGATTGTGGGCAAATGTAAACGCCGATCACTATCTCAGAACGTCTGTTCGGGCTCGTTGCGCCTGTTACGCTCATGCAACCAAAAGGCAAGTATGAGCAGCACGACATACCAGGCGGGGACGATCCAGGCGGGTGGTTGGGTAACGGCAACGGAGGCGTAGGGAAGGCGGGCCAGGGCGCCCAGGAAGCCCATCAGGAGCTGGATAAGGACCAGGTTGGCATAGTTCAACAACTCCGCCAGGAAAAGCCACACAGACCCCAGGATCAGCGACAGACTGCCGGTCAGCACAATCAGGAACGAGAGGGGAACGGCGACCAGGTTGCCGACAATGGCCGACAACGAAACGCTTTTGAAGTAGTAGGCTGAAAGCGGGAGCGATGTCAGCCATGCGGCCGCCGATAGTGTGCCCGATGACCAGGCCGCCCGACCGAACGCGAATCCCGTTTTTTTCCAGCCTGGAACCAGCTCATCCGCCAGAAACGGGTCGGCATGCAAAAAGGCGGGTGTGGCGCCCCGGAGCAGCGGAGCAACCACAATCAGTCCGCCCACCAGGCAGAATGAGAGGATGAAGCCGCGGTCCAGCACCTGGAACGGATCGAGCGCCACGATCAGCACCGCCGCGCCCGCCAGGGCGGAGGGGGAGTCGTCCCGGCGTTCAAACAACGTGGCCGCAAAAAACAGGCAGGACATGATGCAGGCGCGCAAGGCGCTCGAGGAGGCGCCTGTCCCCATTGTATAAACGATCAGCAGCGGAGCCAGGATGGGGAACCACCAGACGCGGCTGATGCCGAATATCCGCAAGAACGCCGCCAGCAGCCAGGCGATCATGCCGACATGAAGCCCCGAAATGGCCATGATGTGAAACGTGCCCGTGGCCATGAAATCCCGCTTCAATTCGGCGGGCAGCCGGAGCCGGGTGCCCAGCATGAGGGCCTGCAGAAGACCCAGCTCTTCCGGATGACCCTTCAAGCCCGCCGACAGAATGCGCAACGCCTGCACGCGCCGCCGTTCGCAGAACTGGCGAAAGGCGTTCCCCTTGTACCGGGCAACAAAACGCGGCCCGTAAGGTCCCGCGCGGAGCTGGGCCGGGTCCAGCGACGAGACAAAGCCCGACACTTCCCAGCGCTCCCCGTAAGCGGGCAGGGGCACAAAGCGCGGCTTGACCCAGGTTACCATGACCGAGCCCCGGACGGACCGGGGCGGAGCCGACGTGGAGAGCTGTAGCGATTCGGCATTCAACGGAAAACGAACGGAGTAGGCGTTCGTGTTTTGAATGGCGACGGGGTCGCCGGTGACGCGTCCGATCACTTTGATGCGCGTATCCTTCTCCCGGGGAAGCCACTGGCGGATATCGGCCGGCGAAACCGGGGAAGCGGCCAGCGAGGCCGCCAGCACGGCAAGCCCCCCGGCCAGCATCCACACCCCGACTGTCAGCAGAAGAGGTGAGGCTCGGGTCCCTTTTCGGAACACCCCGAGGCTGATGGCGAGCAAGAGGATTAACAGGCCCGCCAGCAGGCTGGTGGGCGAAGGACGCAAGGCCAGTCCGATCAGCGAACCGGCCAGAACAGCCGCGGCGATTCCAAGCAGCGGGCGCCGCATTTAGCGGATCTGTCCCGCCCGTGCCAGGGCGAGTGCTTCCACGCTCTGGATTTCGGCAAAGCCCTGGGAGCTGACCGGGTTCAGTCCGGCGCTGGCTTCCATGGAGGAATCCGCTTCGTTGTAGAGGGAGGCTTTGCAGTCCGTGAGCGACTGGAAAAGCACGTTCCCCTTGTACAACCCCATGGAGACGGTTCCCGAGGCATGCGCCGAAAAGACGCCGATAGCGGCGCGGGCGGCCTGGGTGACCGGATCGAAATAGCGGCCGTCATAGATCTGATCGGCCACCAGCTTCGAGAGATGCTGGAAGAGGAGCGTGGAGCGGCGGTCCAGGACGGCCTGGTAGACGAACCGCAGGGCCGTGCCGAGCAGTTCCATGCCGGGCGCCTCGTAGACGCCGCGGCTCTTGGTGCCCACGATGCGGTTTTCGAGGGCATGCTTCATGCCCACGCCGTTGCGGCCGGCCAGTTGATTGGCCGTGCGCATGACGGCGATCGGATCCAGCGGCTTGCCGTTGATGCTGACCGTGCGTCCCTTTTCGAACCGGATGGTCACGGTTTCGACGGCGTCCGGGGCCTCCATGGGCCAGACGCCCATGGTGGGCTTCACGATCGTCATGGCGGTTTCGAGGCTTTCCAGATCCTCGGCTTCATGGGAAAGGCCGGCCAGGTTGGAATCGGTGGAATATTTCTTCTTGCCGCCGACAGGGGCCGGAATGCCATGGGCAACCAGGTATTCGGCCATCTGCGTGCGGCCAGGGAATTCCTTGAGCAGGTCCGGATCGCGCCAGGGGGCGTAGACTTTCATCGCGGGGGCGAGCACGTTGGTGTAGCGTTCGAAGCGCATCTGGTCGTTCCCGCGGCCGGTGGCGCCGTGGGAGATGACCGTGCAGCCGCGCCTGCTCATTTCGGGGAGCAGTCCGCGGACCGTCACGGCGCGGGCGATACCGGTGGAGTTCCAGTAGCCCCCGTCGTACATGGCCTGGGCCTCGAGCACCTCGAAGCAGGCTTCGGCCATGGCGGCTTTCAGATCCACGATAACGGTGTCGACGCCGCAGGGGGCCATTCGTGTCCGGATATCCTGGATATCGGCCTCATCGGGCTGGCCCAGGTCCGCGGCAAAGGCCTGGACGGGCAGCCCGAAATCCACCATTTTCTTGCAGATGGTTCGGCTGTCGAGTCCGCCGGACACGCAGGCGCCCACTTTCTCGCGCTTCAGATCGACCAATTTCATGCTCTTCTCCGCTCTCAGTCTTCTTCGTCGGCGTTGGGGCGTTCGACGCCGTGCCATTCCGCGACGGCATCTTCGATGATTTCCAAGGCTTCGGCGATTTCCGTATCCTTGACGTTCAGGGGCGGGAGGAACCGGACGACGGTTTCCGCGGTGGCGAGGGCGATCAGGCCCATGCCGCGCAGGGCATCGACGAGGGGCTTGGCGGGCTGGTCGAGCACGAGCCCGAGCATGAGGCCCACGCCGCGCACTTCCTTGACGTGCTCATACTTGCCCACGAGGGCCTCGAGGCCGGCCTTGAGGGTTTGGCCGGCTTCCGTGGCGCGGGCGAGGAGGTTCTCCTTCTCGATTACGCCCAGGGTGGCGAGGGCGGCGGCGGCGGCCACGGGGTTGCCTCCGAAGGTGCTGGCATGCTTGCCGGGCTGGTAGACATCGGCCAGTCGGGGCGAGACCACGATGGCCCCGAGGGGGAGTCCGCCGCCGAGCGACTTGGCCAGCGAGAAGGCGTCCGGATCGATCCCGGCACCCTGGAAGGCGAACCATTCGCCCGTGCGGCCCATGCCGCACTGGACCTCGTCGCAGAGCAGCAGGATGTCTTTTTCGCGGCAGATTTCCTGCACGCCCTGCAGGAAGGCGGGGTCGGCGGTGATGATGCCGCCTTCGCCCTGCACGGCTTCGAGCAGGATGCCGGCGGTCTGGTCGGTGATCTTGGCGCGCAGGGCCTCGAGATCGTTGAAGGGCGTCTGGATGAAGCCCTCGGGCATGGGCTCGAAGCCGGCCTGGTGCTTGGTCTGGCCGGTGGCGGCCAGGGCGGCGAGGGTGCGGCCGTGGAAGGAGTTGCTCATGGAGATGATTTCGAACCGGCCCGAGGGCTGGCCATAGAGGCGCGCCAGTTTGATGAGCGCTTCATTGGCCTCGGCGCCCGAGTTGCAGAAGAAGCACTTGCCGCCGCCGGCGAGGCTCACCAGTTTTTCGGCCAGGCGGCCCTGGTTCTCGGTGTAGAACAGGTTGGAGACATGCATGAGCGTGCCGGCCTGCTCGCGAATGGCCGCGACCACGGCGGGGTGGCAATGGCCGATGTTCAGCGTGGCGATGCCGGAAATGAAGTCGAGATAGACTTGGCCGTCGGCATCCCAGACCCGGGTGCCCTTGCCTTTGACGAGGGCGAGGCTCTGGGAGTAGGTGGGGACGACGTACTGGGAATAGAGGTTGGCGATTTGTTCTGTCTTAGTCATTTTGGATGATCTCCGTGCCGACACCGGCATCTGTATAGATTTCAAGCAACAGCGAGTGGGGCTGGCGACCGTCGATCAAGTGCACCTTGCGGACGCCGGCTTGAATGGCTTCCACGGCGCTCCGGATCTTCGGCAGCATGCCTCCGTTGATGATACCGTCCTTTACCAAACCTTCCACATCCCGCACACGCAGGGTGGAAATGATAGAATTTTCGTCCTGTGGATCCCGCAGCAGGCCGGGAACGTCGGACAAGTAGGCGAGCTTGCGGGCCTTGAGCGTGCGGGCCACGGCGGCGGCCGCATCGTCCGCGTTGAGATTGTAGAGCGCGCCTTCGGGGCCAAGGCCGAGGGGGGTGATCACGGGAATTTCCCCGGTTTTGAAACAGGCTTCCAGCGGGGCGGTGTTGACCTCTTGGATATCGCCGACGAACCCCCAGTCGAACGTCTCGCCGGTCTGGGCGTCCTTCTCCACGCGCCGGATCACCTTGAAAATCTCTTCGCCGGGGATGCCGCGCGCGCGAGCCCCTTTTTCCTTCAGGCTGTCGACGATGGCGGGATTGATGACGGTCTGGATGACTTCATGTACGAGCTGGATGGTCGCCTCGTCGGTCACGCGCAGTCCCTTGACAAACTGGGCCTGCAGGCCGGCTTCCTTCATGCGGCGCGAGATGGCCTTGCCGCCGCCGTGGACGATCACGGGGCGCATGCCCACGCAGCTCATGAAGGTGAGATCCGTGAGGATGTTGTCGCTGTTCTGTTTCTCCTCCATCGTGCTGCCGCCGTATTTGACGACGACGACGGCCTCGCGGAAGGACTGGATGTAGGGCAGGGCCTCGACGAGGGTTCTGGCCTTGGCGATAATGGTTTTCATATCAGGTCATGTAGGATCCGTTGATCTTCACATATTCCTCCGAGCAGTCGCACGTCAACATGGTATGCGACGACCGGCCCTGGTGGAGGGAAACCGCCAGGGTGAAGGTTTTCTGTTTCAAAATCTTTTCCAGCGTGGCGAGGGAGAAGGCCGGGGCCTTCATGCCGCCCTTGACCGCCGGGATTCCGTCGTAGGCGATATCGACCTTGTCGGGGTCGAGCCGGGCGCCCGAATAGCCGGCGGCGCAGATGACGCGGCCCCAGTTGGGATCGCCCCCGAACCAGGAGGTTTTGACGAGCAACGAGTTGCAGATGGCGCGGGCGGTCTTGCGCGCGTCGGCGGGTGTGCGGGCACCCTCGACGGTGACGGTGACGCACTTGGTGGCGCCCTCGCCATCGGCGACCACGCGGCGGGCGAGTTCGAGTGTCAGCTGTCCGAGCGCCGCGCGGAACCGTTTCCATTGCGGGTGGGCGGGCGAGAGGGGTTTGTTGCCGGCGGCGCCGTTGGCGAGCAGGATGACGGTGTCGTTGGTGCTCATATCGCCGTCGATGGAGATGCGGTTGAAGCTGTTGGCGACGGCCTCGCGCAAGGCGGCGCGCAGGGCGGGGCGGGCGACGGCGGCATCGGTTGTGAGGAAGCAGAGCATGGTGGCCATGTTGGGCTCGATCATGCCGGCGCCCTTGCACATGCCGCCGATGACAACGGGTTTGCCGTCGATCAGGAAGCGCACGGCGAACTGTTTGTCGACCGTGTCGGTCGTCATGATGGCCTTGGCGGCGGCATCGCCGCCATCGGGCGAGAGCGCGGCGGCGGCGGCGGGGATGGCGCGGACGAGTTTATCCACGGGCAGGGGCACGCCGATGGTTCCGGTGGAGCAGACGAGGACCGACTGGAGCGGCAGGCCGAGCGTCTTGGCCGCGGCCCGGGCGGTGGTTTCGGCGTCGATCAGGCCCTGCTTGCCGGTGCAGGCGTTGGCGTTGCCGCTATTGATGATCACGGCCTGGGCCCGGCCGGCGCGCAGGCGGGCCTGGCACAGGAGGACGGGCGCCGCCTTGACCCGGTTGGTGGTGAAGAGGCCGGCGGCGGCGGCGGGCGTGTCCGATACCAGGAGCGCCACATCGCGGCGGTCGGGATACTTGATCCCGGCGGCGGCGGCGGCGGCGCGGAAGCCGGCGGGGGCGGTGGCGCCTCCGGCGATCTCCTGGATTTCGTTGGCCATTTGGACTCCTTTTGCGGGCGTTCTCACGCTTAGGGAGAGTATCGGGAAAGCCGGGGTGAAGTCGAACAAAAACAGAGGTTTGGCGGTAAAAAAAAAGGCCCCGGTGGTGCCGGGGCCTTGATCGAACGCGCGGTTAGCGCTTCGAGAACTGGAAGCGGGCGCGGGCGCCGGGCTGACCGTATTTCTTGCGTTCCTTCATACGGGAATCCCGGGTGAGGCAGCCGCTTTCCTTGAGGACCTTCCGGTTGGAAATGTCCGCGAGG
This sequence comes from Kiritimatiellia bacterium, assembly GCA_046484345.1. Lineage (GTDB taxonomy): Bacteria > Verrucomicrobiota > Kiritimatiellia > CAIKKV01 > CAIKKV01 > CAIKKV01. The sequence goes on along the minus strand of JAWOJA010000080.1, from coordinate 12,230 downwards.
CAAAGGGCGCGGGAGATGGCATGACGCAGGGCGCCGGCCTGGCCGTTGACGCCGCCGCCGGTCAGTTCCGCGCGCAGGTCGAACCGCGCGAGGGTGTCGGTGGCCTTCATGGGCTGCTGGATGTAGTTGATGACGGCTTCGGTGCAGAAATAATGCTCCGCCGTGCGGGAGTTAACCATCCATTTTCCGGTTCCGGGAGCCAAGTGCACGCGGGCCACGGAGGTCTTCCGCCGTCCGGTGGCGCTGAATTCGGTAACTTTATCGGCCACGATCTTTCTCCTTGCTTCGATTACATCGCCTTCGGGGCTTGCGCCTCGTGCGGATGCGTGCCGCCGGCGTAGACTTTCAGGCGTTTGAACATGTCGCGGGCGAGCGTGTTGCGGGGGAGCATGCCCTTGACGGCGGCTTCCAGGATGCGCTCGGGATGGTTGGCGCGCACCGCGGCCACGGGGGTTAGCTTGAGACCGTCGCGGTAGCCGGTGTAGCGCTTGTACACCTTCATCTCGTCTTTTTTGCCGCTGAGGGCGACCTTTTCGGCATTGACGACCACCACGAAAACGCCGGTATCCACGTAAGGCGTGTACGTGGGCTTGTGGCGCCCGCGCAGCAGGTTGGCGAGAGTGACGGCCAGGCGGCCCAGCGGCTTGCCGGCGGCGTCCACGAGGACCCAGTCCCGTTTGATATCTTCTTCAACTGGCACAAATGTTTTCATTCTTGGCATTTCCCTTAACTGAACAATGAATCGTAAAATCTATCGAATCCGAGGGGGTGTGTCAACTGCTATTTGACAACGGCCGGGGATTCCGCGGCCGGGGTGGCGGGCGGGCTCTTTTCGGCCTGCCGGCTGCCGATCTTTTCGCGGATTTTCGACATGCGAACCTCTTCCGCGGAGGGGTCCGCCAGCCGGCTGTTGGACCAGCCCCGTTTCCACAGGCCGCCGACGTCGATCGCGTCGCGCCGCCGTTTGGCATCGTTATGAATGTCCTCGGGCGTATCCAGCACGTAGGGGGTGATGAAGACGACGACCTCGTCGCGCTGGTCGGCCTTCTTGGTGTCCCGGAAGGGGATGCCGAGCAGGGGGATATCGCCGAGGAAGGGGATCTTGTTGGCCGAATTGCGCTCCGTCTTCTTGGTCAGGCCGCCGAGCATGATCGTGTCGCCGCTGGTGACGGCGATGGAGGCGCTCATTTTGCGGCGCGAGACGATCGGCCAGGTGCCCTGGTTGGGGATGGTCTGTTCGCCCGAGATATCCTCGATTTTCTGTTCGATTTCCATGACCACGAACTTGTTCTTATTGATGCGGGGCGTGACGGAGAGCGTGGTGCCCACGGGCAGGCGTTCGACGTCCTCGACGTATTCCACGTTGTTGCCGGCGCTGACGGGTTTCTGGCCCTTGTAGAAATAGATGTCCGAGGAGATATCGATGTCGGCCTTCTTGTTGTCCGTGGTCAGGATGACGGGCGAGGAGATGATCCGGACGCGGCTGTCACTGGCGCTCAGTTTGATGACGGCGTCCAAGTTGAGGTCGAAGAAGGTCATGTAGTAGGTAAGCGACCCCGGGAACGTGGACGGGGTGTTAAGCGCGTTGATGGGGGTCAGGCCCGAGAGCCCGGTTCCGCCGGTGAAGGCGAACAGGGGATTGCGGCCGCCGGCCCCGTCCGATTTGTAGGCGGTCATGGAGCGCTGGATCCAGTCCACGCCGGTTTCGGAGGACTTGTCGAGCGTGACGGAGAGGATGACGGCTTCGATGAGCACCTGGGACAGCATGATGTCCATGTCCACGATCACCTCCTCGATGGCCGCCATGTCGCCCTTGCTGGCCATGATGATGACGGCATTGGAGCGCTTGTCCGACAGGATCTTGATGGTCTGGGCGCTCAATTCGCCGACATTGGATTTGACAAGAGCGCCCGCCGCAGCCGGGCGTTGCTGGAGCTGGCGCACATATTCGCTGAGTTCCGCGCTACGCTCCGGCGTCCCGGCGGCATCCCGGGGCGGTTGCCCCCCTCCGCCGGCGGGCGCATCCTTGGCCGCGCCGATGAGCTTGTTCAGCATGCCTTCGACTTCGGTGGCGTCCGCGAATTCGAGACGGAAGACCTTGACGGCGACGTCGGGTTCGACGCCGATATCGATGGCCTGCACGATCTTGTTGAAGAATTCCATGTTTTCGGGACGGGTGATGATGATGAGGATGTTGGCGCGGTCGTCGGCGACGAGCTTGACCTGTCCCTGTATAAGGTCGCGCTTGGCTTCGGTCTCAACCGTGGAGACCACGGGGGTGGCGCGGGGGGTGCCGCCGGCGCGGATGACGCCGGGCGGGCCCGTGAAAGAGGGGCGCACCACCGCGGGGGCGGCGGCTTTCTGCTGGGCTTCCGTTTCGGCGATGATTTCCGAAAGCCGGGACTTGATGTCGCTGGCCTTGGCGTGGAGGATGCGGATGATGTGGAGTTCCTCCTTCATTTCGATGGGCTGGTCGATGAGCCCGAGGAGCTGCTTGACCCGCTCGATGTTGGACGCGGTGTCCGTCACAAACAGGCTGTTGATGCGGGTCAGGGGCTGCACATTGGCATAGGGATGGACCACGGTGGAGATGGCGGCCTGCGCGTCGGCCAGTTCGATGTGCTTGAGGGGGATGATTTCGGTGACCAGGTAGCCCGCGTCCTTGGCCAGGGCGGCGGCGTCCTCGGTGCCGGTGCGGATGGCATCGCCCTCGGACCGCGCGGTGTTGATCTGCACGACCTTCGTGAACATTTCGCCCTCGTTGACCAGGGCGATGTTGTTCATGGCCAAGACGGCCTCGATGGCGGCGATGGCTTGGGGCACGGTGACGCGTTTTTCGATCCGCAGGGTGATGTTCACCTTGATGCCCGGGGCCATGAGAATGGTGCGGCCGGTCAGTTCGGCATAGCGATCGAGCACCATTTCGATGGGGGAGTCGCTGAACTTGAGGGAGAGGAGCTTTTCGCCGCTGTCCGAAGCGGGCGTGGGGTTGGCCGCGGCCTCGTCGGAAGAGGGCGGGGCCGGAACGGGCATGGAGGGCCGGGTGGGCCGCACGATGCCGGCCGGGCGGGTCGGCAAAACGGGGGCGGAATTTGTCTGCGCCGGCGCTTTCGGAGCCATCGTCAGCAGGGCGGCCAGGAGGGCCGGGACTATTTTTTTCCAGTGCATCATACCGAATCCTTTGTTGATCGGTTTATTTGGCGGAAGGCGTTGCCGCCTTTTCCGTCACGTTGGAGAAGCCTTTGGGGGCGCCTGTCCCGGGGGTCTTCAGGCGCATGTAGGAACAGTTGATGGTGAAAGTCCCTTTCAAAAGGCCTTTGCTTTCGGATTTGATGTAAAGCTGATTGACGTCGAGCATACCATGGTTCTGCTGGAGGGCAAAGAGGAAACGGACCAGGGCCTCAAGCGACCCTTCCCAGTTGCATTTGATGTCCAGGGTGCCCAAATCGCCGTGGCGTTCCTTTTTCTGCGGCTCCCGCCGGGTCAGCACCAGGCTGTTGCTGACGGCCAGGCTCTCCACTTTGATGAGCATGTCGGCCGTGACATCCTGCGATTCGGGGTAGGCGGCGAGGGTCTTGAGCGACTCGTCGAGACGCGCCTGCCAGACTGGTTTCTGGTCGGCAAGTTTGCGTTCGGCCTCCCAGTCGGCGGCCGCGTTGGCCCGCTTATCCCGTTTGTCGCGGGCGTCCTCCAGCCGCGGGGCGACGAAGAAAAACCAGGTGGGCAGGAAGAGCAGCACCACGCCCGTGGCCCAGGCCAGCATCATTTCGCGGAGCGTCAGTTTCATTCGCCGGCCTCCTGGATCGAGATGGCGATGCGGAAGGTTTCCCGGTTCTTGCTGCGCACGGGACCCTGCAGTTCCGTGCCGAAAAAGAGGGAGGAGCCATCAAGGGCTTTTTTGAAATCGTAGATGGCCTGCGAGGTGGGCGCCTCCCCGGAAAGGGCGATCGCCTTGCCCTTTTCGAACGTGACCTGGTTGAGTTCGACTCCGGCCGGCATGAGCGAAATCAGTTCGCGCAGGCATTCGATGGCCGAGCGGGTGATGTCCCCGAACACGCTCAGCGCCTGCACCCGACGGCGCGAGTCCCGGACGTCCTGGGCGGCGGGCTTGACCGCCTCCAGATTCGCCTCAAGCCGCCTCAGGGCGCGCCCCTGGTAGTCCTGCCAGGCCAGCACGCCGGCGACGACCAGCACCCAGAGGCCCAGGGCGACGGCGGAGGCGGTGGCCAGGCCCTTTTTGATCAGGCGGTTTTTTTCTTCGAGCCGCCAGCTTTCGGGCACGAGGTCGAGCCCCGTTTCCGAGGGTTCGCGTTGGGCGACCCCCTCGCTCAGGGAGCCGAGGGAGTCGAGCGGCTCGTTGTGAATCGACCAGCCGCCGGCGTCCGCCAGGGCGGTTTTCAGCGAGGCGGGGGCGTCCGCGGCCATCCAGACGGTGAAGTTGGCAATGGTATCGCCGCCATGCTCCAGTTCCAGGGCGGTCATGGCGGAGGCCGTTTCCTGGGCGATATCCTGGGCGAATTCCTCGGCGCTGAGGCCTTCCAGAAGGGCATGGGAGCGGAAGAGAACGGGCACGCCCGCATCGGCCACCAGCAGTTCGCACGACTGTTTTTCGGCGATCAGCATGACGCGCCGGCCGGGGGCCCGGGGATCTTGTTTCCGTTTCAGGATGCTCCACCAGCCCAGGGTGCCGAGGGTAATGCGGTTGATGATCAGGCCGCGGCGGTGAAAGGCGGCGCCCACGGTCTCCAGGATGGATTTCTGGACGATGGCGATCAGCACGCGGGCGGCGGTTTCGCCGGTTTCCAGGATTTCAAAGGAATGGCCCACGGTTTCGGGCGGGAAGGGCGACAGCGCGTCGATCTGCAGATCCACCATGCCGGCCAGTTCGCGCGGGTCCGTGGCGGGCAGGATGACGATCCGCTGGATGGCCCCGGAGCCCGGCAGCACGAAGGTGGCGTGGCGGCCGCCGGCGCTTTTGGCGGCGGCGTCCAGCGCGGCCGTCAATTCGGGCGAGGGGTGGGCGAGGGTCCGCAGGGGGTCCTGGTCGCCGGAAAGGAGTTCCTTGCCGGAGGCCTCGATTTCGCAGCCCTCGCGGCCCTGCCGCAGGCGAGTCCATTCGACGGCCCCGCCGCGCAGGGCGATGACATGATTTTCAGGCTTGCCCATCCCGCTCCTTAAAGGGCCGTTTCTTCCTGCCAGCGCAGGATGCGAAGCTGACCCTTAACCTGCTCGACGATGCAGGAAACCGTCCAGGTGACGTCCCCCACGCGGCCGATGCTGACGATGCGAAGTATCTGCGACTGGGTTGTTATACGATCTTTTAGCCGATTTCTCAAGTCCGGATAATCGGAAAAGCGATTGAAGAAATCGTCGGCGTTTTTGTAGGAGGTGTTTTCCTCGGGAAATTCGGGGTCGCCTTCTCGTTCCAGGATGATTTCGCGGGCGAGGGAATCGTCGATATCCAGGGAAATCGCCTGCAGAACATCGAGCGAGGCGGCGTTGATGTTGACCTGGCGGCTTCCGTAGGTGGTCAGAAAGCCCGCAAGCCCTCGGATGGGCGTTTTATTGGTCTCGTCGTCCCGTCCGGGCGCATCCGACTCCAGGAAGCCGCCATAATAGTAGGTATTGGTGAAGCCCTTGATCAGGAGCAGTTCGTCAACCGTGTCCAGCGGCGCGTTTTTGGCGCGGTAGGGTTTCTCGAGGGTCAGGTAGTAGTCGTCGCTTTCCCCGCCGTCGGGGTGGGGCACGTCGTCCGGGTCGATCCAGTCCAGAAAGGCATCCAGCAGGATGGGCCATTGATCCTCGGGGATGCCGGCGCGGTCGAAGACGCCCTCCCAGTCCTGGAGCGTTTTCAGTTCGTTGACATTGATCAGGGAGGGTTCGGGCACGATGGTCAGGTTCAGCTCCCCGTCTCCCAGGACATCCGGGATGCGCACCACATTCAGGCCCTCCTGGAGACGCCGGGCCTGGTCGTACCAGTCGTTTTCGGCGTGGGCGTCGCTCGGGTTTTTAGGGTCGATGATGCTGCTTTGATAGAGTAGAAAGCGGGCTTTTTCGACGCCGGACCGGGCGATCTGCTCCGCCTTCAGCCGCTGGCGGTAGTAACCGGCGATGCGGGACTCCAGTTTCATCTCGAAGGCGAAAGAGCCGATCATGAGCGAGAGCAGGGCGATGACCCAGACAGCGACAATGAGCGCGGAGCCGGAGCGGTTGCGCTTCGCGCGGCGGCGGTCGGGAAAACGGGGTGGGTTGGGTGTGTGTGGCGGCATGTTTACCAGGAAAGCGGGGCGATGGGGATGGTGACGATGCGTTCGACCTTCATCGGTTCCTCGGATTTGGAGGACGGCTTGAGATAGAGGCTGAGGTGGACGTGCAGGGGTATCCGGTTTGTTTCCTCCCAGGCCTCCTCCCATTCGATTTCCCCAAACGAACTGATGTTGGTGCTGATCTCGCAGTCGAAGCCCTGCACGGAAGAGGAGATGAAGAAGAAGGGCGCGTCCTTTTCCGGATCGAACTCCTCCGGTTGACCAAATGGCCGCCACGCCTTGACCGCCGCGGCGGGCCGGTTCCGGTCGTCATCGGCCACCGTGAAGACAACCCGGTGCAGGGTGGAAATTTCGGGCGAGTCGGGATCGACCAGGGCGGTGCCGGTCTTGACCCAGCTGATCTGGTCGCGGGCCGAGTATCCGGCGCCGTCGTCTTCGAGTTGGAAGCCGTAGAGGGAGGCCTTGTCGCCGCTCGTTTTTTTGTAATAGGCGGACCGGAGCCCGGAGACGAGCTGGTCCAGGATGGCGTCGGCATGGTTGAGGTTGGCGGCCGCCGTGGTGCCGTCCCGCCAGGCCCGGGAGATGTTGGAAAAGGTGAGGACGATGACGCTCATGGCCAGCACGAGAATGACCACGGCGACCAGGATTTCGAGGAGGGTGAAGCCGGCTTGCGGATGGCGGGGGTCGCGGTTCATGGCGGGTTGGCCCCTTCCAGCTCGTTGGTATAGTAGAGGAAGCGGAAGGTTTCCTCGTAGTTGTTGCTGCCCGTGCCCTCCCAGGTAATCCGGTTGCGGAGCAGGTAGAGGCCGGTGTCTTCGTAATCGGAAGGGACGTCGGCGGTGCGGGTGAATTCGAAGCCGGGCAGGATCTCGGTGGGCGGCACTTCCCTGTTTTCCAGTTCGCCCTCCACTTCCACGATGGGGAAGCGCAGGTCGGCCAGTTCGAGCGCGTAGCGGGCCTGGTGGTAGGTTTTGGACAGCGTGACCAGGGCCAGGCAGCGGGAGGTGGCGGTGGAGAGGACAGCCACCCCGAAGCCGATGATGGCCAGGGCCAGCACAACCTCGAGCAGCGTCATGCCGCGTCTACTCTTCCTCATGCGTGGCATCCCCCAGGAAGTCGACGACAATGGTGGATTCCGTGCCTTCTTCATCGGCCAGCACGAGTTCGTAGGGAGGACAGGTGCCGTTGCTTTTGTAAGGGATTTTCACGGTTCCGCCGGTTTCCTCATCCAGCCCGTTGCGCACCGTGAGACGCCGGATCACCACGCCCTCCAGGGTGCGCGAGAGGCTGCGCGAGGGTAGCGGCGGTTGCGGGGTCAGGCGCGGCTCCAGCTCGGATCCCGGGGGCGCGTTGGTGAGGGTTTCGAGCTGGTCCCGGGTGTAGACCGGATCGCTCATCGTGCGGGCGGCGGCCCCTTCTTCCACGGCGATGGCGCTGCCGCTGACGGTGACAACCAGATTCATGGTCCGCTGGCGCGAGACGGCCATCGTTCGGGCGTAGCGGCCGCAGGCCATCGCCGTTCGCCGGGCCTGGCGCAGGCGCTGCCCCTTGAGCGAATTGACGAAGGTGGGCGCGGCGATGGCGGCAATGAATCCCATGATCACCGCCACGAGAAGAACTTCGATCAGCGTGAAGCCGCCTCTAGTTCGTGATGTCATCCCCATTGCCCATCACGTTGTCGGGACCGCCGGAGGAAATGGTGTAGGTCCCGTCCGAATGGTTGGGGTTGTAGGTAAAATCCATCCCCCAGCCATCCTTGGGAAGCGCCTTAGCGTTCTTAAGGTAGGGCAGCAGTTCCTGCAGGGAAGGGGGGAGCTTGGCCCCGTGCTCGAGCATGTAGGAGTCGATCGTGGTGTCGAGGGTTTTAATGGTGCCCCGTGTGGCGTTGATCTGCGCGGTGGCCAGATTCTTGCCCAGCCGGGGCACGGCCACGGCCGCCAGGATGCCGATGATGACCACAACCAGCATGATTTCAATCAGGGTGAAGCCGCGACGACGGTCAGAGGAATGCGTACTCATATAGGGTCTCCCGCTTGTTTGATCAGTGTCAATTATACCGCCAAAAAGCTTCCAGGGGCAAGCCCTCTTTGCATTCTTATGCGCCGAGGCCGTTGGTCATTTCGAATACCGCCATCAGCATGGAGATGGCCACGAAGCCGACAAGGGAGGCAATCAGCACAATCATAATGGGCTCGAGCAGGGTGGTAAAGATCTTGATGCTGCGGTCCAGTTCGCGCTCGTAGCGGTTGGCGATGTGGAGCAGGGAGCCGGAAACGTCGCCGGTCTGCTCGCCCACGGCCAGCATGTCGGTGATCATGGGCGGAAAGATGCCGCCGGCGGCCAGGGGCTTGGAGATGGTGGTGCCGTCGGTGACGCGTTCGCGGGCGTTGTGGATTTCCTTGGCCAGCACGGCGTTGCCCAGGATGCGCTCCACAATGCCGAGCGCCTGGAGAACGGGGACGCCGTTGGCCAGCAGGGTGCTTAGGGTGCGGGCAAATTGGGCGAAGGCGCTGGCTTCCACGATGCCGCGGACCAGGGGCAGCTTGAGCTGGGTCTTGTTCCACCACATTTTCCCCGCCTCGGAGGCCAGGTATTTCCGAAACAGGATGACCGCGATGATCAAGACGGCAAGAATCGGCAGCCCGTATTGCCGGCAGATCATGCTGAAGCCGATGAGAATCTTGGTCGGAACGGGCAGCGTGCCGTGGAGCTCTTCAAAGATCACGGCAAAACGGGGAATGACGAACACCATGGAAAAGATCAGGGTGCCCAGGCCCATGAGCAGCACGATCCCGGGATAGACCAGGGCCATGGCCACCTTCTCCTTGACCTCCTGGATGCGCTCGAAATGGGTGACGAGCCGCTCGAGCACTTCGGTGAGCGTGCCGCTGGCCTCGCCGGCTTGCACCATGGAGATGTAAAAGGAGGGGAAGGAGTCGGCATGCTGGGCCAGGGAGTCCGACAGCGAGAGACCGCGGTTGATCGAATCGCGAAGATCGGCGATCAGGGGATGCTCGCCGCCCTCGTCACCCCGCCGGGCCAGGGTGTTCAGGGCCTGGCTCAGCTTCATGCCCGAGGAGAGCAGGTCGGCCAGCTCGCGCGAGAAGATCAGCATTTCGTTGGTCTTGAGCCGCATCTTGCGGGCGGGCGGGGTGAACCGGAAGAGGCGGCGCAGGGCGCTTTCGACGTGGGGGGCCGCCGCAGGGCCGGCCGGCCGGCCTTCGGCCTTCTCGCGGGACTTGGCTTTAGGCGCCGGGGCGGCGCCCTCTTCGGTCACCGAAACCGGCACCGAGCCGGCGGCCTGCAGCTTGAGCAGGACCGTGCGGCGGTCGGGGGCGTCCATGACGCCATCGGCTTTCTCGCCGGTCCGGCTGCGGGCGGTATAGGCAAAACGAGGCATGGTTTATTCGGATTCCTCGGTGACGCGGAGGACTTCCTCAACGGTCGTGGTGCCTTCGAGAACCTTCGCCCAGCCGTCCTCGCGCAGCGTCTTCATGCCCTGGGAGAGGGCTTTCTGCTTCAAGGTGGAGGAGGAGGCCCGCGCCACGATCAGCGGCTCGATGGTGTCGTTGACAGCAAGCACTTCGAAGATGCCGAAGCGCCCCCGGAAGCCGGTGTTGCGGCACTTTTCGCAGCCGTTGGACTCGTAGATATTCGCCTGTAGACGCGCTTCGGGGGAGACATGAAGCTCCGCAGCCAGGGCCTCATCCATGGGCACGGACTTGCGGCAGGCGGGGCAGAGCCGGCGCACCAGGCGCTGGGCGATGATGCCTTCGAGGGAGGAGGCCACCAGGAAGGGCTCCACGCCCATGTCGATCAGACGCGTGACGGCGCCGGCGGAATCGTTGGTGTGCAGGGTACTCAGCACCAGATGGCCCGTGAGGGAGGCGCGGATGGCCATCTCGGCGGTTTCGAAGTCGCGAATTTCGCCCACCATGATGATGTCGGGGTCCTGGCGCAGGATATGGCGCAGGGCCGTGGCGAACGTCAGGCCGATCTCCTGGCGCACATGGATCTGGTTGATCCCCGCCATTTCGTATTCGATCGGATCTTCCACGGTGATGATCCGGTCCTCGACGGAGTTGATTTCGTGCAGGAAGGCGTAAAGGGAGGTGGATTTGCCCGAACCGGTGGGGCCCGTGACCAGGATGATGCCGTTCGGCCGGCGGATCATTTTTTCAATCAGCCCCTTGTCGCGCGGATTGAACCCCAGCTGCTCCAGGCCGATGTGCTCCTTGCCCCGGAGGAGCAGGCGGAGCGAGACGCTTTCACCGTAGACCGTGGGCATGGTGGAGACGCGGATGTCGATATCCTCGCCGCGGATGCGCAGGCCGATGCGGCCGTCCTGGGGCAGGCGTTTTTCGGCGATGTCCATGTTGGCCATAACCTTGATGCGCGAGAGGATGGCGGCCTGGAAGCGGGTTAGCTGCGGGGGCAGGGGCGTGGCGTGGAGCACGCCGTCGATGCGGTAGCGGATGCGCAGCTCGTTTTCCATGGGCTCGAAATGGATGTCCGTGGCCCGTTCCTGGTAGGCTTCCCAGATGATCTGGTTCACGAACTTGACGATCGAGGCCTCCTGGTCGTCTTCGTTCAGTTCGGTCTTGAACTTGACGGAGTCGTCCTCCACCTCGATGCGGTTGTCCTGCATGAGCTGTTCGACGGTTTCGGCGCCGACGCCGTAGCGCTTTTTGGCGGTGCGGGCGATGTCGGCCGAGGCGGCCAGGACCAGGCGCACGCGCATGCCGGAGGCCAGGCGGAGCGAGTCGGTTAGGCCGGGGGAGAAGGGATCGGAGGCGGCGACCAGGAGGACGCCGTTTTCGATGGCCACGGGCAGGACGTTATGCTGGAAAACGGCCTTGGTGGGGAGTTTTTCAAGGACCGCGGTCTCGATGGTGGTGGCGTCGAGTTCGCGGAATTGCAGGCCCAGGGCCTTGCCTAGGGCTGCCAGGAACACCGCTTCGGAGGCGAGGCCTTCGGAAACGACGGTCGCGGTGACACCCAGGTGGGTTTGCGCATTTTTGAGCAGGAGGGCCTGAATCTGTTCGGCCGTGAACAGGGCTGTTCGCTGAAGCAGGCCGTTGAGGTTGGAAGCAACTGCAACTGTCATAAGGATTCAGTATAGGTATTTATCGAGCACTGATCAAATGTTTTCCGTGGGATGAGGCGCCCTCGAAGAAAGAGCCCGCACGGTGGAGCATGCCGAACGGAAGACACGGTGGCTCACGGTTCGGAATGAACAGAAGAGAAGATTTATTCACACGGAGCAGCGGAGAACGCCGAGAAGAGCGAGCAGAAAAATGGATTTGCCTTCTCAGAGTCTCCGCTTCTCCGCGTGAGATCCGGGTTGAAAAGGCCTTGGGGTGTTTCATCTTTGGCCCCAACCCCGCTCTTTCTCAGGCGTCAACGTTCCTGATTTCGGGTCATTGTTAAACGGGAAGAACCTAGCGCCCCTCCCTAGCGCCCTTCAGGACTGAGGGAAAAGGGGGGCGTTTCCGGCTTGTTTGAGATTGATTATTCCGGACAAATGGGGCATAGTGAGGAATTGTAAATGGATGGGAGTGCTTTAGTCGGGCAATTCCCGTTTGGCTGGCGTGGTTAAAATAGTGAACGAATTTAATCCAGACTTAGTGGCGATTACCGGCGACTTCGTCACATTCAATCCCAAAATGTTCGTTGAAGACCTGGTTTCTTCGTTGAACGAGCTTACGCCTCGAGATGAGACGGTCGCCATCCTGGGAAATCACGACCATTGGACCGATCCGGATGCAATCCGGTATGTAATGCAGACTAGCGGCATAAGAGAATTATCCAACGACGTGCTCAGTTTACGCCGTGGTGATGCCTCTTTACATATCTCCGGTTTAGGCGATTTGCTGGAAGGTCTCGATCGATTGGATCTCGTGCTCGACCGTCTACCTGGGGAAGGTGCCGCTATACTCCTGGCGCATGAGCCTGACAAAGCTG
>JAWOJA010000040.1:0-28603 GCA_046484345.1 Kiritimatiellia bacterium | reverse complement strand
TCGGGCATGAGGTAGATAAGCGGCATGTTGAAACAAATCAGTGCACTGAGTGCGCGGCTGGGGTTTTAGCGATCTTCCTCCAGGAACGATACGCGGATGGGCCGGCTTGGTATCGGCAGGATCCGGTTCGCGTTATATCGCTGGAGTATCATGTCTTGTTGCGCTCGGCGATCCGGGCGCGCCCGCACCTTCGCGGCTGCCTGGTGCGCTGCAGGGGCTGCCGCATTTATTTTCCCACTCACCCGCGCAACGCCGGACGCCGCGACTTGCGCTGTCCCTTCGGGTGCCGGCAAAAACACGGGAAACGATGTTCAACGAACCGCAGCGTGATGTATTATCGGACAGAGGAAGGGAGGTTCAAAAAGAGCATGAGCAACGCCAAACGCAGGAAGCGGAAACAAAAGGAACATGAGGCGAAAACCCAACAGAGGTTGGATCCCGCGGGCGAGCCGGTGGCGGGGTACTCCGGAAAGATGATCGCGCACATTCGCATGAGCACGAGCTTGTTCGAAGGCCGCAAAGTCAGCCGCCAGGAAGTGCTGGATATGCTGGAGCGTGAAAAAAAAGAGACAACAGGGCATAGGAGAAGGAGGCGGGACCCCGTATCGTACTCGCGAGCTGACCGACGACTCTTCTTAAGCGAGCGAGCATGGTGCACGAGGTCGAATTAGCGACACTGGACGGACGGTACGAGAGCTACCGGATGCGGCAGTATGCCGTGGAGGCGCGGTTGCTCGCGTCGATCGCCGAGCGCGGCATCGCCGAACCGCTCGAAGGGGTGGACCAGGACGGGGTTCATGTCCTGCTCAACGGGTTCAAGCGGTGGCGTTGCGCGCGGAAGCTGAGGCGCTAGGGGTCAAGTCCCGACAAACGACAAAAGTGATTGACTCTTTGGCGCGATTTTGAGAGTTTAGGGGCATGGCAAGACCCCTGCGAATTCAGCTTAAAGGCGGCTGGTACCCTGTTGCGGCGCGACGCTGGCAGGGTGAGCGGTTGTATTATGACAAGGCTGACCGGCTTCATTTTCTCGATCTCCTGGGCGCGATGGTTGAGCGGTACCGCGTTCGGCTGCACGCCTATGCGCTGATGGCGAACCATTTCCACCTGCTGGTGGAGACCCCGCACGGAAACTTGAGCCGGGCGATGCGGTGGTTGAACGTCAGTTACGGCATGTGGCATAACCGGCGGTGGGAGGAAAGCGGGCCGGTGGTTCAGGGGCGGTATCACGCGGTGCCGGTTGACGGCGAAGGGGCCGGGCGCTGGAAGCGAGCCGGTATATTCACCTGAACCCGGTCCGGTTGACGCGGCCGGGGTTCGAGGATGTCCGGCGCGCGGTGGAGGAGGTCAAGGGCGAGAAATGGGAGGCGTTCCGGGATCGGCAGGGGGACTGGGGGCGGGATGTGGCGCTGTGGCAGACCCGGTGCCAAACAGGTCTGACGTTGCCGGAGATCGCAAAGGCGGCGGGCGTGGCGGATCACCGGGCTGCGGGCAAAGCAGTTGAGCGGATGGAAAAACGCATGAGAGAAGAGCGAGAACTCAAGCGGATTGCCGCTCAAGTGAAAAATATCGTGCTGCTGTTGACTGGCACCCCCTAGGGGAGTCGAACCCCTCTTCACAGGTTGAGAACCTGTTGTCCTAACCGATAGACGAAGGGGGCGGCGCCTGAAAAAAACAGACCAATAAGTTAGTCGGTTGGCTGGGAAAAGTCAATGCGCGGCATCGTTTTTTTTGCCCCGGTCTCGCATCCGCATGCGCTTTCGGGTCCGCCCATTCCGCCATTGACAAACAGACCGTGCAAAGATGAAAATATCCGTTCATTAAACACGAGGCATCGCGGTTATGGATATTTTCACGAAGGTCTTGGAAAATCCCAAGGATTATCAGTTCGATGTGGAAACGCTGGGCCCCTGCCAGGTTGACTCACCCGTTCGCATTCAGGAGTTCTTGACGGAAGGCGCCCGGTGCGTCATCACCCTGGACGTGGAGCAGATTTGTCGGACCCGTGAAAAGCTCGGCGCCATGCCGTCGTTCGAAAAAGCGGGCCCGCATCGCAAAATCTTCCACGACCCCGCTTGGAGCCGCGCCGCGATCGTGACATGCGGCGGGCTGTGCCCCGGCTTGAACCACGTCATCAAAGGCGTGGTCGAAATTTTGGCCTTCGACTACGGCATCAAGACCATCTATGGAATCCGGTATGGCTACCGCGGGTTCATCCCCCGGTTCGGCCACCCCCCGCATCTGCTGGATACAGAAATCGTGGATACAATCCACGAAAAGGGGGGCACCATTCTGGGTTCTTCCCGCGGCCAGCAGAAGACGACGGAGATCGTGGACACGCTGAAGCGGATGAACATCAACCTGCTGTTCTGCATTGGCGGGGATGGCACGTTGCGGGCCGCGAGCGAAATTTCGGACGAATGCCGCAAACGGCGCCTGGGCGTCAGCGTGATCGGGATTCCCAAGACCATTGACAACGACCTGAATTTTGTGGGCCGGACGTTCGGCTTCGAAACCGCCGTGGCCGAGACGACGCCGGTCATCCAGTCGGCCCACATGGAGGCCAAGGGCGTCACCAATGGCATCGGCCTCATCAAGCTGATGGGACGGGATTCCGGGTTCATCGCCTCGTATGCCTCGCTGGCCCATCCGGTGGTGAATTTCTGCCTCATTCCCGAGCTGGAGTTCGAGCTGCACGGCGAGAACGGTTTGCTGCGCGCTATCGAACGCCGTTTTGCGAATGGCAAGGACCACTGCGTGATCGTGGCGGCCGAGGGCGCGGGCCAGAAGCTCATCCAGGACGAGCCCGAGCGGCGGGATGCATCCGGCAATATTTTGAAGAAGGATATCGGGGAGTTTTTGAAACGCGAAATCCAGGCCTACTTCGACGCGAAATCACTCGAAACCTCGGTCAAATATTTTGATCCCAGCTACTCCATCCGCAGCATCCCGGCGCGGGGGACCGACGCCATCCGCTGCTACCTTCTGGCCCGTTATGCCGTGCATGCCGCCATGGCCGGACGGACCAACTGTGTGGTGGGCAATCCCCACAACAACAACAACTCCTACAGCCTGATACCCATTCCCCTGGCCACCATCGAACGGCAGAGGGTGGACCTGAAAAGCGATTTGTGGAAAGCCGTGGTGGACGCCACCTGCCAGCTCCACTATTTCGTCGACGGCGCCGACAAAAATCACATGGGCTGAACGTGCAAAGGACCCTATGAGCGATACTCTCCCGGCTGCGGCTTCAAACCTTCATTTTGTCCGCCAGATCATTGCGGAGGATTTGAAATCCAACAAATACGGCGGACGGGTCCGCACCCGCTTCCCCCCGGAACCCAACGGCTACCTGCACATCGGCCACGCCAAGGCCATCTGCCTGGATTTCGGCATGGCCCTGGAAAATGGCGGGCAGTGCCATTTGCGCATGGACGACACCAATCCGGTCAAGGAAGAGCAGGAATATATCGAGGCGATCCAGGAGGACGTCCGCTGGCTCGGTTTTGACTGGGGACCCCATTTTTATTATGCCTCCGATTATTTCGGCCGCATGTACGACTGCGCCGAGCAGCTGATCAAAATGGGCAAGGCCTATGTCTGCGAGTTGAGCGCCGATGCCTGGAAAGAGTACCGCGGCGTGCCGACCCGGCCGGGGAAGGAAAGCCCCTCGCGCAACCGGTCCGCGGAGGAAAATCTCGACCTATTCGCGCGGATGCGGAAAGGCGAATTTCCGGACGGCTCCCGCGTGTTGCGCGCGAAGATCGACATGGCCTCGCCCAACATTCACATGCGCGATCCTGTTCTGTACCGGATTCTGCACGCCTCCCATCCCCACACGGGCGATCAGTGGTGCCTCTATCCCACCTACGATTTCGCCCATTGCCTGGAGGACTCCTTCGAGTCGATCACCCATTCCATCTGCACGCTCGAATTTGAGGTTCACCGCCCCCTCTACGACTGGATTCTCGAGACGCTGGGCCTGTATCGGCCGCAGCAGATCGAGTTCGCCCGGCTCAACCTCAGCTACACCGTCATGAGCAAGCGCAAGCTGCTGGATCTGGTCCGCGAGGGCAAGGTCAACGGGTGGGACGATCCCCGCATGCCCACGATCGGCGGCCTGCGCCGCCGCGGTTACACACCCGAAGCCATTCGCGCCTTCTGCGAGCTGATCGGCGTCACCAAGTTCAACAGCCTGACGGATGTGGCCCTGCTCGAGCATTGTGTGCGGGAGGATCTGAACAAGCGCGTCAACCGCGTCCTGGGTGTGGTCCGACCGCTCAAGCTGATCATCGAGAACTATCCCGAGGATGGCGAGGAAACTTTCGAAGCCGTGAACAATCCCGAGGATCCCGTCGCCGGCACCCGCCGGATCCCGTTCAGCCGGGAGCTGTATATCGAGCGGGACGATTTCATGGAAAACCCGCCGAAGAAGTTTTTCCGGCTCGCGCCCGGTCAGGAAGTCCGCCTGCGTTACGCCTGCCTGGTGACCTGCACCGGCGTGGAGAAGAACGCGGCCGGCGAGGTGGTCGCGGTCCGCTGCACGTACGATCCGAATTCCCGCGGGGGGACATCGCCCGACGGCCGCAAGGTGAAGGGCACGATCCACTGGGTGTCGGCCCGCCATGCCGTGGCGGCGGAAATCCGGCTGTACGACCGCCTGTTCACCCTTGAAAACCTGGCCGACCTTCCGGAGGATCGCGATTTCCGCGAGTTCTTGAATCCGGCCGCCCTGACCGTGGTCAACGGCTGGGTGGAGCCCGGGCTGGCCTCCGTCCCGGCGGGTCAGCGCTGCCAGTTCGAGCGGGTGGGGTACTTCACGGCGGATCCGGATTCCAAGCCCGGCGCGCCGGTGTTCAACCGGACGGTCACGCTCAAGGATTCCTACAAGGCGGCCGCCGCGGGCGCGAAGGCATGAAGCCGGACGCTATTCCGGCCGTGTACAGGGCCCTGCGCCGGTATTACGAAACGCACGATTCGCCGGTGGCGGCTTTTGCGGCGGTCCGGACCAACGACCCGTTCCGCGTGCTGGTGTCCACCATTCTCAGCGCCCGCTCGCGGGACGCCTCCACGGCGAAGGTTTGCGCGAAGCTGTTCGAGCGGCTGAAGACCTTTGCGGATATCGAGCGGATGCCGGCCGGGGAGCTGGAGCGGGAGTTGCATCCGCTCGGTTTTTTCCACGCCAAAACGATGTCGCTCAAAGCGTTGCCGGCGGCTGTCCGCACGCTGTTTGGCGGCCGCATTCCCGAGACGGTGGAGGAGCTGGTCCTGTTGCCGGGGGTGGGGCGCAAAACGGCCAATTTGATTGTTGCCGAAGCGTTCGACAAGCCGGCCCTGTGCGTGGATGTGCACGTCCAGCGCATCTGCAACCGGCTGGGGCTGATCAAGACCCGCAACCCGCTGGAGACGGAAAAGGCGCTTCGCAACCTGCTGCCGGTCCGGTACTGGAAGAGCTGGAACCGCTATCTTGTGGCCTTTGGCCAGACCCTCTGCCTGCCGGTCCGACCCCGTTGCGCCACGTGCCCGATCCTCCGCTATTGCGATTGGGGTCTGAGTGTGTTTTCGGAATAGCGCTGCAAAACCGATTTCTATGGGTGAATTCAAAAAAGGAACTTGTTTGACCCTTAGAGGCTGAATATGATTAGACACGTTATGGAGTGTTTGTGAATTCACGAAAGGATGGAGAGCATGTCGAGCATCGATAATCTGAAGGCGGCGTTTGCGGGTGAAAGTCAGGCCAACCGGCGCTATCTGGCCTTTGCGCAAAAGGCCGATGCCGAGGGGTTCAAGCAGGTTGCCAAGTTGTTCCGCGCGGCGGCCGAGGCGGAAACCGTTCACGCGCATGCCCATTTCAGGGCATTGGGTGGCGTGAAGGACACGGCCGCCAACCTGGCGGAAGCCGCCGAAGGCGAGCGGTACGAGTTTCAGGAGATGTATCCGCCGTTTCTGGCCGAAGCCCAGAAGGAAGGCCATAAAGCCGCCGCGGCGTCGTTCAAGAACGCGCTGGCCGTTGAGGAAATCCACAACACCCTGTACAAGCAGGCGTTTGCCGCGGTCAAGCAGGGTAGCGACCTTTCCGCCACTGCGATCTATGTCTGCAGCGTGTGCGGCAACACGGTGACGGGTTCCGCGCCCGATAAGTGTTCCGTCTGCAACGTGGACAAAGCCAAATTTGTCGAGATCAAATAACTCGGCGAGTCGAGAAAATTGAGGGGCGGTACCGTATGGGTCGCCCCTTTTTCTTGCACCGAATATGCGTGAATAGATGCCGCCGTTAGTGTATTATAACAGTATATGCAAAAACATCGCCTAAAAGCTTGGGGCCTTGGGCTGATCGTATTGTTGCTATTGCTGGCCTTTATTGTGTGGATATCCGGGAAGAGGCATCCTTTATCCAATACCCAAACGATTGCCGAGACTGATCAGAAGACGGTAGCGGCTGTTCCGACCAATGCTCTCATGTCGGCGGCACCATCTTCTGTCGCATTGGCCGGTGTTAACCGGGAGTTGAGCTTTGAGCCCGCCCTTTTGAAGCGGTTGCGGCGGGAGTGGAACGGACAAAATCCGCCGCCGAATCCCGCCATCCCGCAGGATCGGCAGCTGCTGTTGGTGAACCGGGTCATCAGCACCGTGGCGCCGGCCCCGGTCGCCAAGGCCGATATCTGGCTGAACCGCACGCGCCGTGGAACGCTCCCCTTTTTGATCCAGTTTTCGGGCCCGGTTCAGGATGACTGGCAGGCGGCTGTCCGCCAGACCGGAGCCGTCATGCTCCAGTATATGCCCCACAACGGCTGGCTGGTGGAGGCGAATCCCGCCACCCTGAAAGCGGTTCAATCGCTGCCCATGGTGCATTGGGCGGGCGTTTTCGAAGCTGGGGACAAAATCCAGCCTTTCCTCAAACGGCTCGCCGCGGCTTTTCCGGACGATCGCCGGCGGATCGGCACGAGCATTCTTTGCTTGTCGCCGGACGACCTGGCGCCCGTCACGGAATGGCTGAGGGGCAGGGGGATGACCGTTCGCGCTTCGGAAGTCGCGAGTGCCGGGGGCGTGATCAAAGCCCGGGTCACATTGGCGGCCATTGACGAACTGGCCGCTCGCGGCGATGTGCAATGGATCGAGGAGGAGGTGCCGCGCGAGCTGGACAATGAAAAAGCGGTTCTTCCTACTCATATGAATGCGGCGCCTCTGTGGAGCGGCTACAACCTCACGGGGAAAGGACAGATAGTGGGGCACGCCGATACGGGGCTCGATACCGGGTCAACCAACGGCATTCATCCCGATTTTGCCGGGCGCGTCCTGGCCGCCTTTGCCCTTGGGCGTGCCAACGACTGGAGCGATGTGGACGCTCACGGCACCCATACGGCGGGTTCCATCCTGGGAAACGGCGCCATGAGCGGCGGTTTCTACCGCGGCCCGGCCTGGGAGTCTTTGCTGGTGCATCAGTCCGTTGAATCATCCGACGGCAGCCTGAACGGACTTCCCAATAATTTGTCCGATCTTTTTCTGCCGACCTACAACCTTGGCGCCCGCGTTCACTCGGACAGTTGGGGCTCCAGCGTCTACGGGCAATATACGATCGATTCTTACGAGGCCGATCTTTTCATGTGGAACAATCCGCAGATGCTCCTGGTCTTTTCGGCCGGCAATTCCGGAGTCGACACCTCACCCGCCAATGGGGTGGTGGATTTGGATTCCATGGGTGCCCCCGGCACGGCAAAAAACCTGCTCACGGTGGGCGCCATGGAAAGCGACCGACCGCCAAATACGGGAGTTGGGTATACATGGCGGAAATGGGGTTATAGCGCCTGGCCGGCCGACTTTCCGGCGACTCCCATCTACTCCGACCTGATTTCTTACAGCGCCACGTTGTCGCCTTACCGCCAGGGCATGGCGGGTTTTTCCAGCCGCGGGCCAACGGATGACAACCGCATCAAGCCCGACGTTGTGGCGCCGGGCACGGATGTCATTTCCTGCCGCTCCCGGGCGTCCTCCGGCACGGGGTGGGGGGTTGCGGCCAACACCAACTACCTTTACAACGGCGGCACCAGCATGTCCTGTCCGCTCACAGCGGGAGCCGTCCTGCTCATCCGGCAATACCTGGTGGAACGCGCGGGCGTAACCAACCCATCCGCGGCATTGTTGAAGGCCATGATTATTTCCGGAGCGCGGAGCATGACGCCCGGGCAATACGGAACCAACGAATATCTCGAAATTCCCGCGGCCAGTCCCAACAATGTCGAGGGCTTCGGGCAGGTGGATGTGGGGCAATCCGTTTATCCCACCGGAATGGCCGTCCGCGTCATCGACAATCACCGCCTCACTTTTCACAAATCATCCAATACCGTCTTCACGGTCCAGTCGGCGGGTTCGCCGCTGAGTGTGGCGCTTGTCTGGACCGATTTTCCGGGTTCCACACTGGCGGGAATACAGCTGGTCAACGATTATGACCTGACGCTCACCACGCCCGACGACACGATCCTTTATCCGAACAACGGGGTGGGCGATCATGTGAACCCCGTCGAAGTGATCCGCCTGACAAATGCGGCCAGCGGGACTTACACGATCCGGGTTTACGGAAATAATGTTCCCGAGTCATCCGGCCAGTATGCGCTGGTTATCCGCGCGGCCATGGACGAGAGGCCGGAGCTGATACACACGCCTCCGCCTGCCGTGCTGATGACCAACAGCGCCTGTCCCATCTCCGCCCTGGTGACCTACTATGCGCCGTTGACCAATGGCCAGGTGCGGCTGTTCTGGACCACCAACGGGCCATCGGGTCCATTTGAGCAGCTTCCCTTGGACTGGCAAGGGGGGCACGCCTACACCGGCGCCATTCCCTCCCAGCCAATCGGAACCGTTGTGGATTATTACCTCTCCGCCACCGTTTCGACCCATTCCGTCAGCTTCCCCTCCAATGCGCCGGCCGTCCTGCAGCGGGTAACCTTCAGCAACCCCACGATCTCCCTGCGGGTTGAGGGCACCCGGACCAACTCTGTTGTCGTGACCCCGCCTTACGGCACTTATTTCTATCCGAGCGGCACCTGGTTCAGCGCCACGGCGCAATCGACCTGCTATTCGGGCACCACCTGGCGGTTTGTCTGCGACGGGTGGGTGGGCGTGGGAATGGATCCGTCCAATGGGGCGACCGCCTTCGCGGATGCGACCCTGCTCCAGAACGGGTCCTTGTCCTGGCAATGGGGCGAGGAGGCGTTGTTGACCCAAAATTCATCGCCTGCCGGCGCCGTCGATCAAACCTCCTGGCACCGGAATGACACAACGGCCGAGACGGTGACGGCCTGGTCGTTCGCCTGGGATATGTCGTCCAATCCGCCTTTCTTTTACGCCCTGGCCGGTTGGAAAATCGACAATGTTTTGTGGACCAACGCCGCGAGCCAGGCGCCCAATCCCGCCACTAACATTCCCATGAGCCAACCCCGAACGGCAACGGCCTGGTATCTGCCGTATTGGACTGACTCGGATGCGAACAGCCTGCTGGACTGGTGGGAGTACCGGTATTCCGGCAACACGGGCATTGTCGTTGCCGCCGCCGATGCGGACGGGGACGGCTGGGTGAATGAGGATGAGAATCTGGATAACACGGATCCCTGGAATTCCAATTCTTTCCCCACGCCGCCGGTCATTACGCACACCCCGCCGGCGCTCCTTCAAACCGCGGCGCCGCCCTGGACGATCAGCGCCGTTATCACCGATAATTTCATGGTGGCGGATGCCGCCGTTTTCTGGACCGTCAATGGCGGCCCCATCCGGACCAACACGATGTCGGCCCTGGGCGGGGACGTCTACCGCACCGAGCTGGATCCGGGCGAGCCCCCGACCGCGATAACCGTCCTTTACTCCATTGCCGCGGTTGACGGGGTGGCCCAAACCGATTCGCCCGTTTATCAACTGGTTTCCGATTATGCGGTCCTCCGCGTCGGTCCGACCAATTTCGGAACCATCCGCCTGCCGCGTGAGGGGTTCAGCCGTCCGGCCACGGTGGCGAACGACGGCAATCGGCCGCTCAGCTGGAAGGCGCTGGCGCTGGCGCCCGCCATGGCGGAGGCGGTGGAAACGGGGGTCAACGGCTGGCAGGAGATTGGCGG
The DNA here is from genome assembly GCA_046484345.1 of Kiritimatiellia bacterium. Taxonomy (GTDB): domain Bacteria; phylum Verrucomicrobiota; class Kiritimatiellia; order CAIKKV01; family CAIKKV01; genus CAIKKV01. Next base: position 18,503 of record JAWOJA010000040.1, on the reverse strand, counting down.
AGCCTGGCATGTTTCCGGATACAGATACAACAGTCCCTCCAACGCCTGGTATTGCGGCTCCGAAATTTCGCGCCTGTACAGCGACTACCTGACGGCGTCCTTGATATCGCCGCCGGTGGAACTGGGGGCGGGCGGCCTGCTGACCTTCCGGCACTGGATGCGCGCGGAGGAAGACGTGGGGGACTATTACTGGGACGGCGGCGTGGTGCTGATCACAACCAACGGGGGGCTGAGCTATGAGGGCCTCACGCCCTTGGGCGGATATCCCCACCGGATTGTGCCCAACAACGATTCGCCGTTCGAGCCCGACACGCCCTGCTTCGGCAGCAACGACTGGATCGAGTCCGTTTTCGATCTCTCGGCCTATTCCGGCGCCGTGGCCCGGGTCGCCTTCGTTTTCGGTGCGGACGCCCTGGTCCGGCGGGAGGGCTGGTACATCGACGATATCTGGATCGGTTCCTCAGCAACGGATCAATGGCTCTCGGCGACCGGCGCGCTTGCCGGCGTTTATGCCGCTGGTTTTGAGGCGGATCCGTTCGCCCTGACCGTGGACTCGCTTCCGCTTCCGCCCCAGGGGGATATCCGGGGCGCGGTGCGGCTGGATCATTCCGGCATCGGCGGGTTGACCCTGGCGCCGTTCCGCCTGCGCCGGCCCGCTTACATCACGGCCTACGCGGGTCCCTCCGGCGCGGTTTCGCCCGCCGCCGCGGATCTGCTGGATAACGAGACGACCAACGTGCTGTTCCAGGCCGAGGCCGGTTCCGAAATATGGAACGTGACGGTGGATGGAAAGGGCCTGCCGGGGGCCGGCGGGCAGACGCAATTTACGTGGCACGTTGCCGCGGTGTCCGCCGACCTAATCGCCCGGGCCGCTTTCGGGCCCCATTCCCTGACGGGCGCGCCGGTGGCCGTGGATGCGGTCTGGTTGGGCCAATATTATCCGGATGCGCTCGATTTCGAAGCCCTGCTCGCGGTGGATTCGGACGGGGACGGCATGGCGGCCTGGGAGGAGTTTGTGGCCGGATCGGATCCAACCAACGCGGAGTCGGTGTTGCGGCTGACGGACGTTCCCGTTTTTTCCGGATTACCCGGCGAGCCCGTGGCCACCGTGCAGTTTCAGTCGGTGAGCGGTAAAACCTACCAGGCGCAAAGCGCGCTCACGGCGGGCGGCCCCTGGTCGGATGCCGGTTCTCCGGTGACGGCCCGGGGTCCGTCCTGCCAATCGCCGGTGGCGCTTTCGCCCGGCACGAGCAACGCCTTTTTCCGGGTTCTTGTTTTTCCATAAACGCGCTTGCACGCGGCTGGGCGGGGCGTTACCATGAAAGTCATGAAACAACAGACTGCCCTTTCTCGTCGTGATTTCATGATCCTGGGCGCCGCCGCCGCCGCTTCCGCCGCCTTTACGGGTTGCGCCACGAATCCGGTCACGGGCGAAAGCCAGCTCATGCTGCTCTCCGAGGGCGAAGAGCTGAACCTCGACCGCTCCAATGCCCCGCACCAGTTTTCGGCCGACTACGGGGCCGTCCAAATCCCGGCGGTCAATGCTTACGTCGACGAGGTCGGCCAGCGCGTGGCCGCCCTGTCGCATCGGCCGAAAATGCCCTATTCCTTCCGCGCGCTCAACGCCGTTAACGTCAACGCCTACACCTTTCCCGCCGGCAGCGCCGGCGTCACGCGCGGCATCCTGCTGGCCATGGAGGATGAATCCGAACTGGCCGCGTTGATGGGCCACGAGATTGGCCACGTCAATTACCGGCATACGGGAAGCCGCATGAGCAAAGCCATGCTGACCCAGCTGGCCTTGCTGGCGGCGGTGGGGGTGGTGTCGTATAAAAACAAGAAATACACCATGCTGGCGGCCGGGTTGGGCTCCCTGGGTTCCGGCCTGTTGCTGGCCAACTACAGCCGCCAGGATGAACGGCAGGCGGACGAAAGCGGGCAGCAGTACCTGGTCAAGGCCGGCTATCACCCCGACGGCATGGCGCACCTGATGCAGCGCCTGATGGCTTTGCATGACAAAGAACCTTCGGCCCTGGAGGTCATGTTCTCGAGTCATCCCATGAGCGCCGAGCGCTACGACTCCGCCATCAAACGCGCGGCCGTGGACTATGCGGATTTCCGAACCCAGAAGACCAGCCGGGAGCGGTACATGGACATTACGGCTCCGATTCGCGCCCAGCGCGACTCGATCGTGGCCATGCAGAACGGGATGGACGCGCTGGGCGAGAACAACATGCCCGCCGCCGAGCGGGAATACGACAAGGCGTTGCGCCTGCAGCCGCAGGATTATGCCGGGCTGTTGACCATGGCCAAGATTCAGCTGGCCCAAAAACGGATTCCCCAGGCCCGTGAATATGCCAATCGCGCGCGGGCCGCTTATCCCGAGGAGCCCCAGGCCCGCCACCTCTGCGGCCTGGCGGCCATGAACCAGGGCAACTATGACGCCGCGCTGGCGGACTTCGAGGCTTACGACCGCATGCTGCCCGGCAATGCCAGCATGGCCTTTTACAAGGGCGTCACCTTGGAGCAACTGGGGCGCAAGGAGTCGTCCGCCGCCGAATTTCAAAAATTTCTCCGATCCGGATCGGACGGGGAGGAGTCGGATTACGCCCGTTCCCGTTTGACATCCTGGGGCTATATCAAGCCGCCGCAGCCGGCTCCCGCCGCGCGGCAGCCCGCTTCCCCGGCGCCGGTCGCGCCGGCCAAAAAGAAAAAGAAAAAAAACAAGTGACCCCGGTTGCCTCACGCGTCCCGCCCCCCTCGGCCTTTGCCCGGCGGATCTATCGATTGGCGGGCCGGATTCCCCGGGGGTTTGTCAGCACATACGGCGAGTTGGCCCGGGCGGCCGGGTGCGGTTCCGCCCGCGCGGTGGGGCAGGCGCTGCGGCGCAACCCGTTTGCGCCCGAGATTCCTTGTCACCGGGTGATTGCATCTGATTTGCGGCCCGGCGGCTTTCTGGGGGCTCGCGGGGGTGCGCTTCTTTCCCGCAAGCTGAAGCTGCTCGAAGGCGAAGGCGTTGTATTTGAGAACGGTCGATTGGCCGACTCCGGCCGGCTCTACCGCTATAAATCAGCAGAACGCCGCCCAATACGGCGGCGAGGATGACCAGAAAGCGGGAATGACCTTCCGCTGTAATTCCATGGAGTCTACCCCTTTGCGGAAGCGGCCGCGTCGCGCAGCCGGCGCACTTCGTACATGGCGATCCCCGAAGCCACGCCCGCATTGAGCGAGGCCACCTGGCCCTGCATGGGCAGGCGGATCCGGTAGTCGCACGTCTCGCCGACCAGGCGGCCGAGGCCTTCGCCTTCAGCCCCGATCACAAGCCCCACGGCGCCCTTGAGGTCGGCGGCGGTGTAGAGCACGGAGTCGGGGCCGGCATCGAGGCCGGCCAGCCAGAGGCCGTCCTCCTTGAGCCCGTTCATGGCGTTGACCAGGTTGACCACCCGGGCCACGGCCATGTGCTCGGAGGCGCCCGCGGAGGCGCGCACGGCGGAGGGCGTGACCTCGACGGCCCGGCGTTCCGGAATGATGACGCCGTGGACGCCCGCGGCTTCCGCGGTTCTCAGGATGGAGCCGAGATTCTGGGGATCCTGCAGATGGTCCAGCAGGAGGATGAAGGCCGGTTCCGAGCTGCCTTTGACCCGGGCCAGGATGTCCGCAATGTCCACATAGGGGTAGGGGCTTGTTTCGAGGGCCACGCTCTGGTGGTTGACGTCGCCAATGTGTTCATCGAAAAAGGAACGGCCGACGGTTTTAACGGGGATATCGCGCGCCCGGGCCAGTTCCTGGATTTCGGCCAGCAGGTCGGCCTTCTTGAGGGTTTCCGACAGGATCAGGCGCTGGTGGCGGCGGCGGCCGGCCCGCAGGGATTCGAAAATCGGGCGGCGGCCATAAAGGAACTCCGTGGGCATGAATCAATCTCCTGAGCCGGAGACGGCCCGCCGGGATGTTTTTTTCTCGGAATGACGGTGCTTGTCCGCGAGCATGTTGGCCTGCTGGCGGCGGGACCGGCGCCGTTTCTGGCGGCGGATCCGTTCCGCTTCCTGCTGTTTTTTGCCGGCCGCGCCGCGGACTTTTTCCTCGATCTTGTCGCATAAATCGCGGCGGGCGAGGAAGCGGTTCATTTCCTGCGAGCGGCTTTTCTGGCATTTCACGTCCAGGCCGGTGGGGCGGTGGCGGAGCTGCACGCACGAGGCGGTTTTGTTGATTTTCTGGCCGCCGGAGCCGGACCCCAGGATGAAGCTTTCATCCAGGTCCGATTCCCGGATTCCCAGTTCCTTCATGCGGACCAGCAACTGATCCTTTTTCGATTGGCTGACGGGTTCGACCATGAGGGTATTATGGCAGGAGCCCCGTAACACGCAATGATTTTGATTCGGGATTATTGTTCGGTACTCCCAGTCGGTGCTCCCAGTCGTGACTCCTGGTCGGGATTCGTAGTCGTTACCCCTAATCGAGTCGATTGGGGCAGGTTTAGATGGGCGCTGTTTTCATGGAACACGCCGCACAGGGACGCGTTCCAATCGGTCGCCGGCTTCACGGATGGACCAGGGGCTCGGGTGCAAGCCCCCTGGGGCCGGTGATGGAAAGGAAGCGGCGAAGCAGGACCTGTTCCCGGAAATGGTGTTCCCGTTCGGTGAGATGGGAAAGGTCGATCTGGGCGCCGGCCAGGGCGTTGTGGCCGCCGCCGGTTCCGTATTTCCCCACGATGGCGCGCATGAATTTTCCGGCGTTGGCGTCCGGATCGGAGGTTCGTAGCGACAGCAGCATGCGCCCGTCGAAGCGGCCGTAACAGAGCGCCCAGGCGACGCCTTCCAGGCGCAGGAGCAGATCGGCGATCTCCCCGATCATGTCGGGGTTGTCGGTCTCGCCCAGGTTGGAGACGATGCGGGCTCCGTAGAGCCGGGCGTTGGAGATGCCCTGAAGGAGGAGCTGGAAATAAGCGGCCGGCACGGGGCGGCTGGTGATTTCGGCCAGCATGCGGCGGTTGGCGAGGGGGTAGAGGGCGCTGTAGGCCTCGATATCCGCGCGCGTGGTTTCGCCGCCCAGGTTCTGTGTGTCGGACCGGATGCCGTAGACCATGGCCGTGGCCAGCGGGGGCTCGATGTTGATTTTTGCCGAGATCAGGTATTCGTAGAGAATGGTGCAGGTGGCTCCGTAATGGCCCCGCACATCGGTGAATTCGGCCTTCCGCGTGGCCAGGCGCATGGGGTGATGGTCGATGACGATATTCGGGATGATGGAGTGGGGCAGGGAGTTGTTGCCGGTTCCCGGCTGGGTGTCAACCATGGCGATCAGGTCGAACCGTTCGATGTCGATATCCCGGAGGGGCCGCAGGTTCAGGGCGAGGTAGTCGACGAGCGCGCGGTTTTCGGCTCGGCCGACGGTGCCGCCGAGGGCGAAGGAGCATTGGACGTCCGACTTGGAATTGGCCAGGGTGCGCAGCGCCAGGCCGGCGGCAATGGCATCGGGATCGGGGAAATCCTGCATGACGATGAGCATGCTGTTTTTGCCCCGGAGCAAAGCGAGCAGTCGTTCGACCTTTTTGTTGGTTAGAATACGGATGCGCATAAATAAGCACCCCGCTTTTCAACGGTTAATTCTGGAAAATACCAGAAGAGCCGCTATAATAAAAGAGTTTAGAACGAAAGGGAGCAAGTTATGTTCGGATTGGGCATGAGCGAATTGCTGGTCATTCTGTTCATTGTGCTGTTGCTGTTCGGCGCCAAAAAACTTCCCGATCTGGCCCGGTCGCTGGGCAAAAGCATTGGCGAGTTCAAAAAGGGGCGCGACGATACGGCAGCCGACGAGAAGAAGGACGAGTACAACAAGAAGTCGTAGGCCCGCTTACGAAGCGGCGGCGGGGGAAGCGGGAGCGCTCTGGCGTTCCAGATCCCGTGTGACGGTATTTTTCAAGTCCTCGATCAGGGGTTGCCAATCGTTGCCGGGCTGTTCGAGGATCATTTTTTCGTAGACGGCCAAGGCGTCCTGCAGTTTTCCCATGAGCCGCAGGCAGCGCGCCTCGCCCAGTTTGGCTTCCGTGGCCAGCGCCGCTTCGGCGGGGTATTCCTGGGCAAACTGACGGAATCCGGCGAGCGCTTCCTCCGTCTGGCCGGCGGCCTCCTGGCAGTGCAGCCGGCCCAGGCGCGCGGCCGGGGCCATGAAATGGCTCTTGTGCGTGGCGATAAATTCGTCGTACAACTGGCCCGCTTCGGCGTAGTTGCCGGCATCATACTGGGCATGGGCGGCCATGAAGGCGGCCAGGGCGGCCGCTTTGGAGGAGGGGAACTGCCGCGTGATTTCGGTGAGCTGCGATAGGGAAGAGGCCACGGCCAGTTGAGTGAAGGCCTGTTCGCGGGCCTCGCTGGCGTGGCGTTTGTAAAAGTAGACGGCGCCGAAGGCCACCGCGGCGATGACGAGCCCGATCAGCACCTCTTTCCAACTGTCGGTGAGACTCGCCAGGGGCGACGCAACGGATTCCCCGGAAACCTCTTGGTCTTCGGTGGGCGCGGGCTTTTCGGACGTATTCTGATTCATAACAACCTCCCTAACGTGAGTGTGCAATATGACTGGAAATCTCGGGAAATCAAGCTTTTTTGATCAGACCGGATTGGTTTCGCTGGGTTCGGCCTCCACGGTTGGACCCAGCGGTTGCCGGAATCTTTCCTGGACCGCCATGCGCACGGTTCCGGTTGTTGCGAGCGAGGCCGCGATGAGACCGCACACGCCCATGAGATAGCCGGGCACGCGCAGGCTGAGGCACAGAAGCAACACCATGACCAATGTGCTGAGGAAAACGGCTTGACCCGCCAGGATGGCATTCGGTTGCCGGGCCCAGGCCGCCACGCCTTCCGCATGGCCCCGGAAGGCCTGGCACAGCGGGAAGATGGACATGGCGAGGATGGCGAGGCGGGCGAGGGGTATGTCGGAAGGGGGCAGGTTCTGGGCGCCACCGAGGTAGAGGTTGTAGAGGGGCGGGATTTGCACGAGCTGGGGGATCAGGGCCAGCAGCGCGCCCGCCCCCAGGGCGAAACGGAGGGTCCGTGTATTTTTCAGGTTGATGGGCGGAAAAGCCAGCACCACGGCCTGGAGGCGCATGGCCGCGAAGGAAACGGGGTTGATGAGCCCCATGGCGATGTAGTGAATGCCCAGCATGCGGGTGGGGGCGTCGGCCCGGGCGATGAAGGCGGCGATGCAGAAACTGGACATGGAAAGGAAAAAGCCTCCCAACGAGAGGGGCATGCAAAAGGCGAACATTTCCCGCACGGTGGGCAGGTTAAGCGTGTCACGGGGAAGCCGGCGGATGTAGGGGGCCGCCATGATTTTGGAGACCGCTGTCTCCAGGGCCACGGGCAAGGTGTAAGCCACCAGCGCCCAGTAGGGGCCGACCCATCCGAAATGGATGAAAACAGGCGAGCAGAGCAATGTGCAGACGACCCGTCCCACGGTGGCCGTGTTGGCCTTGAAGGTGGCGTGGGCGTTATACAGCACCACCTGGTGCGGCGTGCGGAGAAAGAAAAACATCTGCGCCGGCATCGACAACGTGAACAAGCGCGCCGTCAACTGCTCCAAGGGTGGCTCCAGGCCCAGAAAAACGCCGAACAACAGATGGGACACGGCGGGAATGAGGCAAAGGCTCTGGATGGCCAACACGGCGAACATGAGGCGCGTGTTCAGGGTGGTGAAGCGCCGGAAGCCTTCGGCCGTTCGGCCATGCACGAGGCCCGTGGTAAAAAGTCCAGCGGCTACTGTTCCGAGAACAAATACCACCGTTTGCCCCTGGGCAAAAGCGGCCAGGTTGGTTACCCCGCCTTCTCCCCGGGAGGTAATGGTGGCCACCAGCGGGTAGGTCAAGCTTTGTGAAATGGCCTGCAGGACCAGCGGAATGTAGTAGCGGATGGCGGCGGGGCGTGAAAAAGGGACCGCCCCCTTTATTTGATCGGCTTGACTCATCGCATGGATTATTTCATATTCCGATTGCTCTCACAAGAAGAGCCTTTTTGCTTGTATTAATAGGGGATTTTCAACGCGTTTGACACGTGATTGAAATGTTGGCTAAATGCATTTTCAAGAGCCTGATGTCGGGCAATAGTTTCCCCATCGTCGGGTGGCATGATTGTGACGCGCGACAAGCGGGTCAAACTGCGGAAAGCATCACCGACACAGCCTTCACCAACCCCTGATTCAGGAAGGACAGGCCCGCACTGATCGCCGAATACGCGGCCGAGTTGACATAGCACACCGCAAAAGAGCGCGCCCAGCAGAGCTGTTAGCTCACCGGCAGCAGGAAGTGTTTGTACTTCATGTCCACTTCCAGGATGTGGTGGGAGAGCCAGCGGCACAAAAAGCTGTGGAGGTGGCCGCGAACCGCGGGATCGGCCAGGTCTTTTGCCGCGAATTCGTCCGTTTTTTGAAAAAAGCGGCGGTGTTCCTCAATCTGGAACGGAAGCTCCGGATAGTTTTTCTCCCGCAGCATTTCCTCTTCCGCTTTGAAATGAAGCTCGGCGTAGAGCTCCATCTGTCGGATGGCTTCGGCCGTTGTCCGCTCGTCGCCCGGTCCGCCCGTAGTGTTGATCAAATCGATGAGTCGTTTGTGCTGCTCGTCCATGAGCGGCACGCCGACGCTGTATCCCGATGTCCATTTGATTTCCGCCATTGGAGAATCCGATCTCTTTTGATTTGGCACTTTAACTCCAGTCCGGCATTCGCTCAAGCTTCATGGAATTCCCCTAGTTGGTCGGATTCTGACAGCACCACCCGCCGCTGTCAAGGTGAGGCCCTGCAAAATACAGGGCAAACGCATCAAAAACCCGGTCAACCGGCCAAAAACTGGCATGGTTCTTGATCGGGCGGGTCACCCGGTGGCCGCGTAGGATGCCCCGCTCCCAGCTCTGGTGGTTGTAATAGGCCCCGGCCGGCCCTTGGCGAATCGGGCAAAGCGTGCCGCGTTCCATCCGGCGGGTTTTCCGGCGTTTCTGGCAGTCCGACCGGTTCGCCTAGTTCGCCGCCGGAACCCCTTCAAGCATCTTTTTGCTGCGGGCTCTCCGTTTCCGGCCGGTTCCCCGGCTCAGGCGCTCCTCGAAAGCGATCCCGGCTGGCACTCGTTTTTTTCATGCGTTTGCCCTGCTGCAAAATAACCCGGCGAAATAAAGTTGAATTACCAACCCGATTAAGCTACTATAAAAATATTCAAGTTGACCATGGGTTTGACAGCCCGCTTCTACCGCCGGTTTTCCGGCACAAATTATAACCAATGCCGGGCTTGTTCCCCGGGGGAGGATACCCGTTAGGATGGCGTCGGAGGCCCGTTTCAAGCGGAGCCAGTCACGTCTTTTCATGACCCCCATCGGCGCATCACTATAACACGCGCCCGGCCGGCATAAAAGTCGGCCATAAAGAGGGGCTTATTCAATAAGGTCGCATCGACCGTACCCGATTAGAAAGTCATTCATGAACGAAGAAGAAAATATTCAGGATTCACAGGAACAGCAGGACAATGACATGGGGACCCCTGAGACCCAGGAAACCCAACAGCAGGGCGGTCCGCCCCGGACCTTCCGCGATCAGCCCATCTATCAGCTGGCTTTCGATTTCCAGCAGAAGGTTTATGAACTCACCAAGAGTTTCCCCGAGGAAGAGCTCTATGCCCTGACCGAACCGCTTCGCCTGGCCTCCCGTAAGATCGGGGCCGCCGTGGCCGAAGCGTGGGTCAAGCGCCGTTTCCAGTCGCAGTACCCCGGCAAGCTGGCCGAAGTCGAAGCCCACGCCGCCGCCTCCGATCACTGGCTCGGCACGGCCGAGCAGACCGGCTTCGTCACGCCGGAAGTGATCGCCGAACTGCGTGTCTATATTGAAAACATCCGTGGCAACGTGTGGCGCATGACGCCCCGCGTGCACCATGTCCACGGCGGCGCCCCGGATCGCGGTGACCGGCGTAACTTCCGCAACGACCGGGGAGCCCCGCCGCCGCGCGATGAGGATCGCCAGCCGCGCGACTCCGACCGGCCGCGTCCGCCCCAGCGTCACTTCCGGAACAACACCGAGGGTGGCGGGGGCCGTTACTACAACCGCAACAACCGCAGCGGCGGTGGTGCCGGTGGCTATTATCCGCCGCGCGAACGCGATCTGCGCGAGCCGGGCGAACCCCGGGACGCCGAACAGCCGTACTAACCGCGAACGGCCATCAAGCGGCAGCCCCCTCGGGCTGCCGCTTCTCACTTTTCATGACTTACGCAAAACTTCAACGTTCGGGAATCCTCGCCGCCGCCGCCGGGTGGACCTTGCTGATTCCCCTCATGTCGTTGCTGCCGCCCTCTTTTTTCTCCGCCGTCGGTTCGCTGGGAAAGGTCGAAGGGGCCGACAAGATCATTCATTCCTTCATCTATGGCATCCAGACGGCTTTGCTGATCGCCGCCTGGCCGCACCTTTTTAATGTCCCGTCCGCCTCGCGCATGGCGGTCGCCTGCGCCGCCGGGGCGTCCGCTTATGGATTCCTCATGGAACTGCTCCAGCGCACCCTGACCGTGTGCCGTGAATTTTCCTGGGGCGATGTCCTGGCCAACACCGTTGGCGCCCTTATAGCGGCCGCTCTTGCAGCGATTGTATTACGGCTTCGGCCGCCCGTATCCCGTCAATGGCGGAGCTGACAATCCCGCCCGCATAGCCCGCCCCTTCGCCGGCCGGGAACAGGCCGCCCACGTTAACCGATTCCCCGTCGTCCTTTCGTTCGATCCGCACGGGACTCGAACTGCGCGTTTCGGGCGCATAGAGCAGGGCGTCTTCGAGGTTGACGCCATTCAGCTCGCGCAGCATGGCGGGAATGGCCGTTTCCAATGTTGCCGTCACGCACGGGGGAAGCAGACCGTGAAGGTCGGCCGCCAGCGCGCGGGAGCAGGACCGGTTTTCCGGAAGATCGCTGGAGGCCCGGCCGGCGAGGAAATCCGCCAACCGCGCCGCCGGCAGGCGGTAGGTCCGCCCCGCGGCCTCGAAGGCCCGCTTTTCCAGTTCGCGTTGAAACACCACGCCCGCCAGCGCGGGCTGGGGGTGGGCGGCGTAGTCGTCCGGTCCCACCGGCACCAGGAAAGCGGCGTTGCCCCAGGGCAGGCGCCTTTTGGAATAGCTCATGCCGTTGGTCGTGAAGAAGCCCGGCTCCGAGGCGCAACTTATCACCGTGCCGCCCGGACACATGCAGAAAGTGTAGCACGGCCGGCTGCCGTGTTCCTCTTTCCGGGTCAACCGGAAACTTGCCGAGGACAGCGGCGGCTTGCCCGCCCGGCGGCCGAACTGGGCACGGTCGATGGCCGCCTGGGGCAGCTCCAGGCGCAGCCCCACCGCGAACGGCCGGGGCGTCAGCGCCGTGCCGCCCTCCGCCAGCAGGCTGTAAACGTCGCGGGCGCTGTGGCCCACCGCCAGCACGCAACGGCTGCAGGGCGTTTCGACGCCGTTGATCAAAACCGCCCGCAGGCGCCCGTTTTCCACCACCAGGCGGTCGAGCCGGGCGCGGAACCGCACCTCGCCGCCGGCCTCCACGATCCGCCGGCGCAGGTTCGGCAGCAACCGCAGCAGCACATCGCTGCCCACATGCGGTTCGGAGTCGATCAGCACGCTTTCATCCGCCCCGCAGGCGTGCAGTAGGCTCATGAAGGCGTGGACCCGCCCCCGTTCCTTGCTACGGGCCGTCAGTTTGCCATCCGAAAAAAGGCCCGCCCCCCCTTCGCCAAACAGGACATTGCTCTCCGGGTCCAGCTCGTCGGTTTGCCAAAACCGGGCGGCCCGGGCGGCCCGATTTTCGGCTTCGTCCCCGCGCTCGATCAGAATGGGGCGGGCCCCGGCCAGGGCCAGGCCGTGCGCCGCCATCAGTCCGGAGGGTCCGGCTCCAACCACGATCGGACGTGGTTCGCCCAGCCGGACGGGTACCGAAAGGGGCGTCTGGGCGGGTTCCACGTCGGGCATCACTTCCACCCCGGCGCGCACGGCGGCCGGCGAAAGCGCGGCTTGCTGCAGAACGGCTTCCACGGTGAGCACATAGAGCGGCTCGGGGTTGCGGGGGCGGGCGTCAAGAGAGCGCCGGACGAGGGTCACCTGCGTCAGGTGAGAAGGGGGGCAGCCCGCCAAAAGGGCCGTTTCGCGCGCCACGCGGGTCTCGTCGTACTGAAGCGGGACTTTGACCTGTTGAACTCGGATGCGCATGAAATGGTCGCCGTCCCTTCTTGAATCCGGGGTGTTTTCGATTGGCAAATATATTACAATGGACGCGGCCATGTGAAGCCATATAATCCGCCAATAATCAAACCGGGCGCATTGCAGAACTGTAGGTGGTTTTTAGCGGGTGCATGAGTTGAACGTGGCGGTTGTCCGGCGGTGGTTTATGTGGGTGTTGCGTTTCGGCGTCAATGCGTGGCCGGCTTCCCTCAGCGCCAAGGCGCAGATACTCCTGCACCTGCCCCGCGGGCGCCCGCTCATGCAACCCGAGGACCCAATCGACCGGATAAGACCAGGCATCGCAACGGCCGCAAAACCCGTAGGCCCGTTTAAAAGGAACCTCGCCCGGCAGTACCAGGTCTGCGGCCGCCCGGGGTGCCGATGCGTCGATCCCGGTAAGGTTGGGCTATCGTTTAAAATCACCTACAGTTCTGCAATGCGCCCCCTAACAGGATGCGAACCCTCCGGCATCGGCTATTTGCTTAACAACAGCGCTTCCTGCTCCAGGCCGCAGCCGGTTTCGTCCAGGATATGGACGACGGTGCGGATATCCGGATCGTCAGAATGACGCAGGCGTCTAAGAACGGCTGCCGAATCGGCCAGGAGCTCGGGACGACCATGCTCACGAACCAATCGGGCCAGGTCCTGGGGAACATGCAGGTTGGTCCGATCCGCCACGGCGTTCTTCAGTCGGAGAAATTCATCCAAACCCACCGGATCGTAGTCGCCGCAATGGATGAAGCGGCAGGCGGCGAGTTCCGGCGATCCCAGCCACTGGAGCGCCAACCGGGATAGGCGCCCCTTGGCGTAGAGGGCAACGTCAGCCGCCACTTTCATGCGTTCAAAGTGCAGGAAGCACTCCAGGTTTTCCACCACCGCCACGACACCCGACAGCGTCCAGAACCGCCCCGGTTCAAGCGTTAGGCAGCAGCATCCGTTGCGGATCGTTTCGGCCAGTAAATTGATCCGCTCGCTGCCGCGGCAGGCCTCTGCCGCAGTGAACGCCCGGATCAAAACCGGCTCCAGGTCCGTCCTGTCCGCCCGCTTTGCATTCCGCAGCATGCCGACTGCCAGGGCACGGGGAGGCCCCTCCATCTTGCGGTCGCCAGCGGGGTAGCGCTTTTGATAGAAGGCCGCCAGGGTTGGGGGATCACGCACTTCGACCACCAGTCCGCCGCCGCTCCGAGCCTGCGCCAGGACACCTGCGTCAAAAAGGCTGCCCAGTTCCTGCCGCGATCTTCCCGAAAGCTGCGAGCGGGGAATGCGCCCGTCAGCCATCAGGCGCCGTAGCAGCCGTGCGAAGGCGTCAGGCATGGGCGGCGGCCTCCGTCTCGCCCGTCCGCCGAATCCTGACCATGGAAGTTTTCGGGTCCAGCACAACCCGTCCGCCCTCCTGCTCCTCGAGAAAATAGAGCTTGTCGGCGGCATCCATGGCTTCCGGGCTGGCCAGCACCGCGATGAACCCCATCCGGCGGGCCGCTCCGACAATGGCCGCGAGATTGGTCTGGTCGAGGCTGGAACATTCGTCGAGATAGAAGGGGATCTGCACCTCGGCCCCGCCCAACAACCCTTTAAGCAGGACCAAATTGATGAGCACCTTGATGGCCATCGTGGTGCCGTTGGATTCGATCGCGTCCAAGTGTTCGTGCCGGTAGCTCTTGCCGTCCGGCGTGCCGACCTCGAAGCAGAGGTTGAAAAGGTCCTTCAGGTCCACCCGCGGATGGTCGGCCAGCAGCCGTGCGATTCCCTGGAAGGCCTCTTCCGCCGCCTTGGGGTTGCCGAAGAGAGGCAGGTCGTCGTTCACGTTGACCTCGCGGATCAACTTCGTCCATTGCGGATATTCCTCGATCAGGAGCTTGAGCGACGAAAGGTTGGAGATGCTCACGGCCGACAGCTGGCGGTTCAGGTTACCCACCAAACCTTTGAGGGTTTCAAGATCTTTCCCGATGCTCTGGAGATCCTTCTTGATGCCGACCGCGATACCTTTCCACAATTGCTCAACGGCCCGCTCGCGTTGGGGGATGCTCTCCAGTTGACCCTTCAGGGCCTCTATCGTCTGGGACTCGTCCGTGCTGGTGTAACGGCCGTAGGTTCTGCGGTCGATGATATCGAGAATCTCGCGCACCCGGTCCGCCTGCCCTTGCTCTTCAGCGAAGATCTTCCGGTACCTGACGCACAGGTCATCCCAATCGGCCGGGATGTCCTCCAAGGCCTTCACGAGCAAGGCTTCGGACGGCTTGGTAAGCGCTTGCATCTGGTTTTGAAGGTCTGCTCTTTTCCGGACAATTTCCTGCCGGACGCTTTTGATCCGCTGTTCAGCTTCCGCCAATTCCAGGCGTCGCCGCTCGAGCGACTCGGCTTGTTCGCGCAGCACGCCCTCGCGGGCCCGGAGACCATCCAGATCCTTCTTCCAGGCTTCTTCGCCGACCCGCTCATTTTGGAAAGTGGTGAATTCGGACAGTTCCCGGATCAGCTCCGCCTGTTCCCGCTCAAGCGACGTCTTCTCGGCTCGCAGCGCATCGGCCTGTTGCGCGGCCTCCAGCATATCCGTGTAGCGCGCCGCATCCCGCTCCAGGGCTTCCAGGTCCTGACGGATCCGGTCGGGATCCCCGTATTCTTCCAGCAGGGGCGCCCGGACGGCTTCCAGGTCGATCGTGATTCCGCGCACCTTGAAAGTCCTGCCTTGGAAACGGCCCAGGAAGTCCCGCAGAGCGTTCGCGGCCGCCTTTTCGTCGGCTGCCGCGATTCCCGGCTTTCCGCCGTTCACGGGAAGCTTCAGGAGGGCGGGGTTCAGGATTGAAAAGGTATCCGCGATCTCCCTGTCTGTAAGCACCTTCCGCACCCGGTTGATGGCAGCCTGGGCGAGGTTATCGAGCTGGGTTTGTTTCTCAACCCGCTGGGTTTCGGTTTGGGCCAGCCTTCGGCGTACCTGTTCAGCAGGCTCGGCTACGGCGCTATGCAGTTTCACGACCAGCTCTTCCAAACGCGTCCGAACGGTGGACTGACGCTGGCGAGCCCAGTCCGGCTCGAACCGGTCGAACTTACGGCGCAGCACCTCAAGCCGGTCCAACCGCTCGGTCAATACCGCCGTCTTGCCCGCCAACGCCTGGCGTTCGGACTGGGTCCTGTCGAGCGAGAGCTTGAGATCAGCCTGTTCGGTCTCGAGGGCCCGCTGTTCATCCAGCAGCGCGGTTTCCTCGCCATCCAGGCCGGCCTTGCGGGACATGAACAGCCGGCCGATCGCCTCCCACAGGGCGGGAATCACATCGCGGGCTCGGTCGCGTCGTTCCAGATGCTGGAGCAGACGCTCGATGTCAACCTGGAGCTCCTTCAGCTCCTTGACCTCGTGCGAGTCGCGCTTGACCTTCTCGAACCCCGCGGCATAGTGGCGGGCCAGGTCGATTTCGCGCTGTTGGAAGTCGTTGCCATAGATGTCGAGCAGCAATTGCTTGAGCTCCTCCTGGCGGATATGGGAGAGGCGCAGGATGTTGCCGAACACCTTGCGGAAGCGCTCGTAGGCGCCGCCGTGGCGCGCGGGCACGAGGCCCAGGTAGACATCGCGGCTGTCGCCGACCCCATTGAGGGCGGCCCTCAGGTGGCGCGGCTCCATTTTCTTGAAGCCTTTGAGGGCCAGGCGCTTCTCGGTTTCTTCGGGCTCCCGCATCTGCCTGACGGCGTCGATGAAATCCTCCTGCTCGATCCGGCCCGTGAACACGAAGCGTTCGAACTCGTGCTGGCGCACGGGGCCCAGGCCGCGGACGCCGACGACCTGGAAGCCGGTCGGGGTCAGGCACTCGAAGAGGGCGTAGCTGTATTTTTCCGGGAAATAATAGCGGCGGGTTTCGGCTAGTTCGCGCGAAAACTGCATATGCCGCTGGTCGTCCAGGTAAAGAAATTGGAGCAGGGATATCAGCGAGGTCTTTCCCACATTGTTCGGCCCGATCAGATGGACTGGCGAATCCAATTCCAGCTCCGCGAAATCGAACTTGCCGCAGTGGAACACGACGATCTTGGAGGGTCCGGTCAGGTTCATGGCTATGGCTCCCCGCCGGGTGCTGCGGCGCATTCCGGCCCGGCCGCCCGATCGGCCATGTCCATGCACAAGTCCAGGAACCGATAGGCAGGCACGTCGAAGCCGAACGTTTCCTCGTCCATCCGCTTCGTGAACCCGAACCGCTCCATGGTGCGCACAATGCCGGCCAGTTCGTCCGGGGTGGTGATTCCGGCCTCGCGCATGGTGGCCTGGTAGCGTTCGCCCTGGAGGTGGGGCAGGTCCCGGTAGGCGAAGCGGCGGGTCATGACTGTTTCTTCGACCGGTTCGCCCCGGTCCGCCAGATGCTCTACCAGGATGAACATGAAAACGGCCATCCGGGCGGAGAGTTCCGTAAAATTGGAAGTGTCGAGAAAGTAGAAGAAATCGCGCGGGTGATGGACCAGTTTGAAGCCGAGTTTATCGAAGAGGGCGCCGAACAAGGGTTCCTGTTTCTTGAGCGCGTGGTAGAGGTCGCCGTCACGGGCGGAGAGGTGCTTTCCTCTTCGCAGGGTTTCAAAGATCGCGGCCAGGTGCGGCAGGGCCAGGGCATTGCCGTCCCGTTCTTCCGTCTTCATGCCGTTCCCTTTCTGGGCTTCCGCGCCGTGATGTGCATCGGGTGGGCATTCAGGATCGCGCCGGGAACGGCGTATTCCCTTTCCGCCGGGTCGAACGAGGTGGTCCCGTAGCGTCCCGAGTGCATCCGCCCGTAAAGTCGCAGGATTTGGCCCGGAAGCATATCAGGATAGGCGTCGTGAAGCCACGTCAAAGCATCGTCAATGGGCAAGACGGCGGCGACCCGCGCGTCGAACCGGTCCAGGCGCAGGTGGTTGCGCGCCGAACCCGCCGTCCCCTCGCGGAGCGGGCGGGGCCGGGCCGGCACATAGCCTTTGAGCTCCAGCAGGTAGGAGGCCAAGTGCGCGTCGCTGAACAGGCCCTGCTGCTGCCAGTTGCAGATCCCCATCATCCGGGGCCATTCCATTCGCGCCAACCCCTGCTTGGTCGCCGATTCCAAGGCGAATGAGGCGCCGCGCGCGAGGGCGTTCTCGCGCCGGAGTTCATCATAAAGCGGCGCGATCTCGCGGATGCTTTCTCGGAAATCGAGCACCACTTCCCGCCGCAGGCGGCGTACGCGTGCGCGGCCTGACAGAATTGACGAGGCCACCGCCCCGTCGAGCTGGAAAACAGGTTCCGCCTCCTCGAGAGTCCGCTCCATGCGGTCGAGGGAGGCATCCATGGCCTTTTCCGTATCGATCATGTCGCGCAAGGGGACCAGGTATCGCGTCCAGAGCCGGTTGATGACCTCATAGCGGCGCAGGGGCGGCATCCGGTCGCGGTTGGTTTTGACCCGCAGGGCGGTGGCGACGATCTCCTCGCGGTTGCGTCGGGAATCGTGGCGCATGCGTTCCACGTGTTCCGAGGTATCCTGGATGGCGCGGACCAGCAGGTCGCCGTTTTTTGCGGTCACGGCCTGCGTCATTTCGGCGGCCATGCTGTCCATGGCGGTAAAATAACTGCGGATCACGTCGACGCTGGTCAGGCGGTATTCCCGCAGGAGGCTGCTCATCAGCTCCGCGAAAGGGCGGGTCATTTCGAATTGGGCGGTGGCATGGGGGGCATAGTCGATGAAGCCCAGTTCGCGAAGCCGGTCCGAGATGTGGGTGGCGGAGGGGCTGTTTTCGTCCGAAAACCGGCGGACGAGCTGGAACAGCTCCGTTTCCGTAATCCCGTCACGATGCTGGTACAGTTCAACCAGGAGGGCATGATGGTCCGCCGCGAATCGGAAAAAGGTTTGGGGGTTGACTGTAGCCATGTGCCCAGAAGGTAAAATATCGGCCCGAATAATGCAAGACGGTTTGCCACGTACGGTGCCATCCACCGCTTAAAAACCCACCTCCGCCCGCGCTGGAAACCGCTGCTGACAATGCACCCCCCATTGGCAGCCATTGTTGTTCCTGATCGTAATCGGTTAGTTATCGGGGGTTGATTAGCGGCTGACCATTCCAAGGCGGACGCGTCGCCGCAGGCGGGAACGGGGATACTGAGAGGCCGCCCGGAACGAAACAGGCCGGCGGCGGGTGAGCCCGCGCGGGGGCGCGCGGGCGAAAGGCGCTCCCGCCCCGAGGGCAGGGGCGGACAGCGCCGACCGCCAAGCCGGCCTTTTCGGTCCGGTGTCCCTCGCGGCCTCTCAGCATCCCCGTTCCCGCCTGCGGCGACGCGTCCGCCTTGGAATGGTCAGCCGCTAATCAACCCCCGATAACTGACCGATTAC
>JAWOJA010000001.1:0-10930 GCA_046484345.1 Kiritimatiellia bacterium | reverse complement strand
GCGGCCACTCCAAGGCCTCGATTCGGATCCGGATGCCATTCGTTTCCGATACCAGCACGGTCTGGCGCGAGGTGGTCAGGTCGCCGGCGGGAACATCGATTCCCTTGAGTAGAAGCTCCAGGCGGCGGACACGGCGGGGAGCGGGAATGGCCTTGTCGGCCCGAACGGCTGCCGCCGCCAGCAATTCGGGCTGCAGGCCCTGGCGTGCCTTGGCCTTGTAAGCGAGGGCATCTTCCGGCGCGCAGGCTTCCATGATCCAGCCCAGGGGCGTTTCCTGCCGCAGCAACTCACCGTCCGAGTTGATCCAGGACCAGATGATCATGCCCTGGTAATCGGAGGATAATACGGTGGCGGATTGTGTCCGGCCGAGAAGGGTAACGGTTTCGCGACGGTCGGCCGTTACGCGAACGTCCGCCACGGCCATGGACGTGGGGTCCAGGGTTTTGAAAACGCGCGATTGCCCGGGCTCCAGCGCCACCAGGGCTTGTTCGAGCATGGGCGAATAGAGCATGACATCGTCGGGAATGGAGAGGTTCATCTTGCGGATCGTGCCGCCGGCATTCAGCGTCACGCGAAATTGATCGCCCGCCGCGCGGATGCCCAGGATTTCGGTTTCATAGGCTTTGGAATGGAGGTTAAAGGTGAAGCGCTGCAGGCGGGAGAGCACGTCCAGATTCACCAGCAGGCGCGTATAGATCCGCTGCTGCTGGCCGAGGATATTCAGGTCGAGTTCCATTTCGCTGTCGATGCGATAATGTTCAGTGGGCGATTTTTCGTTCACATCGATTTCGGTGTGGGAATAACCGACTGGAAAGCCGTTAGCCAGGATGCGCATCCAGGAACTGCGCACCAGGACGCCGCCCCGGAAAAGGTCGCGATAGCCTTCAAAGCGGCCGGTGAAGCGTTCGGGGCAGGCTTCGAAGCGGATCAGCCAGCCCGTCATGGCCAGCCACAAGAGAAGAGCGGCCCCCACGCGGCAAACCGTGGCGGGCCGAAACTTTTTGGCCGAAGATGCGGGAGCCGGGGTGCTCATGGGGCGGGGGCGGAGAGGCGTTTCAGGATGGCCTTTTTCTCCTGCAGCAGGGCTGTCAGTTGCGGTTCGTAGCGGGGCTTTTTATTGGAACTGCCCAGAATGGCCAGCGCGTCTTTGGCCTTGCTCAGGTCGCGAAGGATTGTCTGTTCCTGGTATTTCATGAGCCGCAGCTTGTCGAGGATGGCCATGCGGTCGGATCCCGTTGTGCTTTCGAGCTTGGCGTTAAGGGCGGCCGCTTCGCGCTGAAAAGCCGCCATGCGGTTTTGCGCCGCCCGATAATCGATTTCCGGGGGCGTCAGATTGGCCTCTTCCGCGTCCACTTTTGGTTGCAGTTGGTTTTCCTGGATCTGGATTTCGGCCAGTCGGCTGCGCAAGGCGACTTCGGACGAGGGGACTTCCAGGAAATCGCCGGGCCTGATTTCGAGATCGTCTCCATTGAAGGCCAGGCCCGGCACGTTGCGGTTGTTGAGAATGAGCGTGCCGGTGAGCATTGGCATGTTCTGGAGGCTGCGGGCGCCCTCGATGACCAGGACATCGCCGGCCTTGAGCTGTCGGATAGGCTTTCCGCTTTCCGGACTCAAGGCCATGGAGAGGTCATTGGTGACGATACCCCAGGAGGGCGGGGGAGCCTCGGCGGCCGGTTCTTCGGCGGCCGGTCTTTCGGCGGCCGGCTCTTCGGGAGTGGCGGCCGGCTCGTTCGATACGACCGAATCGGCCTCATCGGGCGCAGGGTCTGACGAAGGGGCGGGCGGCGTTTTCGGCTTAACCTGATGGGTGTAGGCCGACAGGGGTATATCGGGGGGATTAAGCTCGCCCTTGGCGGAATTGACATAAACGGCGATGATTGAGCGGGGGAAACGGGTTAACAAGTCCGTTGCGAGGGTTTCGAGTGATTCCTCATCGCGTCTTTTGACCAGTTCGTCAATGAGCGCTTCGTATCCGGCCCATGCGCCGGGTCGCGTGATGGGCGAAAAGACGGCGACGATTCCGCCCATTTGGGAAACCGATAATTTCTGAAGCCAGACCAAAGGTTCGCGAATTAATTCGCTCCATCCGCCCGAGGTTACGGCGGTGCCTTCGTCGAGCCGCAGGGTTTCGGCCATTTCGGCGGCCGCTTGTGTTTGATTGGAGCGCGCCAGGCAGCGGACGCGCAGGATGGCGCCCGTGCGGTAACGGCCCGAGTGGCAGCGGCTCCAGGGTTCCAGCCGGCTCACGAGGGCATCCGCTTCGGCAAGGCTTCCCTGTTTCATGAGTTGTTCCGCGGCAGAGAGGCCGCTGTCCACTTGCCGAAAATGGAGCCAGACCGTCAGGTGGGAAATGAAGACGGTGCCTACGGCGAGCGTGAGCAGGACTTTATAGGCCAGCTTGAACGAGCGGCCCAAACCTGAGAGAGACGAAGAAAGGTCCACAACGCATCCTTGTTTTTCGATCTTTCATTATAGTTGAAGAAATCAGCGCGGACTAGCGGAAAAGGGCGGCACGGCCGCTTGCCGCCATTGGTTAACGCGGGCGATCAGAGGCAGCAGGGCTTTCCATCTGGCTCCGGGCGTGATCAGGTAGATTCCGTCAAGCCGGTCCCGCAGCTGTTCCATTAACGCGGCGGCGTGGTCCAGCCCTTTTTGCTCCTGCCGCGCCGCATCGGGCTCGGCCGCCAGTTCGTCCAGCAAGTTCCGGGGAATGGTGATGCCCGGCACTTCGTTGTGCAGGTAGAAAGCCAGGCGCGATGAAACCAGCGGCAGGAAGCCCAGGAAAACGCGCAGTCCTGTTGGCGCCAGGAGGTCCAGCACGCGCCGGGCCCGTTCCAGGTCGAAGACGGGCTGGGTCATGACAAATCGCGCGCCTTCCGCTTGTTTCCGCCGCAAGCGCTGCAGTTCCGCCTCCAGGCTTGAGGCGGCCGAGTTGAAAGCCGCGCCGATGGAGAAGCGGGTACAGGACCGCAAGTCGCGTCCGGCGGTCGTAACGCCCCGGTTGAGTCCGGCAATCAGGCGGATCAATCCGGCGGACTGCATCTCGTAAACGGAGACGGCCCTGCCGTGGGTTGTGCGCGGACAAGGGTCTCCGGTGACGGCCAGGAGCGCCTCGATCCCCTGGACGTGCGCGCCCATGAGTGCGGACTGCAGGCCCAGGGAATTGCGATCCCGGCAGGTGACATGCGCGATCACCTGCGTGTCGCAGGTACGGCGGAGCAGCGCGCCGAAGGCCATGTTGTCCAGGCGAATGGAGGCCAGGGGGTTGTCCGCCAGGCTGATGGCATCGGCGCCGGCCGCGCTCAGCGCCTTGGCCCCCTCGAGGGCAGGCGCATAGTCCAGATGGGGTGGGGGGTCCAATTCGGCAATGAGGGGCCAACGCGAGCGGAGTTTTTCAAGGAAGGCCCCTTCCGAAGAGGTGGGAGGGGCGGGGACGGTTTCCGCCGGGGGGCGGGCGGATTCTTGGGGTGCGAGCCGTTTGAGGCCCGCCACCCGTAGCCGGATGGCGCGGATTGTTTCCGGGGAGGTGCCGCAGCAGCCGCCCACCAGCCGGACGCCTTCGCGGACCATCTGGGCGGCATGATCGGCAAAGTAGGCGGGCGAGGAGAGGTAGGCCAGCCGGCCGCCGATCCGTTCCGGGAAGCCGGCGTTGGGGAATGCGCTGACGGGCGTGGCGCCGGCTTCCTTCAGCAGGCCGCTGACCGCGCGGCGGACGGATTGAATGCCGCGGCCGCAATTGGCGCCGATGACATCGGCTCCTGCCGCCTTGAGCCGCCGGGCGGCCTCGCCGGCGGTCACGCCCCGGGCCAGCGAACCGCCATCGTCGAAGACGAGTTGGGCAATCAGGGGAATCCCGGAGCCGGCGGCGGCGCGGACGGCTTGAAGCGCCAGCAGGAGCATGTCGAGATCTTCAAACGTTTCCAGGATCAGCAGGGGCGCGCCGCCTTCCAGCAGCGACTGGGCCTGGATCCGATAGCCCTCGCGAACCTGTTCCTCGTTCCAGTTCTCGTCGGTCGGCGAGAGGCCGGGCGGGCCCATGGCGCCAGCCACCCAGGCGCGGGCGCCGGCCGCCTGGCAGGCCAGCCGGGCGGCCGCGCGGTTGATATCCGCGGCGCGGCCGGCCAGGCCGGCGGATTCCAGGACGAGGGGATGGGCGCCGAAGGAATGGGTTTCAATCCATTCCGAACCGGCCTGCAGATAGGCGTCATGAACCTGTCGAACGGCCTCGGGCCGGGTGAGGACCAGTTCCTCGGAGGCTTTGCCGGGCGTGTAGCCCAATTCCAGAAGATAGGAACCGATGGCGCCGTCGCCGATGATCGGCGCTTCGCCCAGTCGTTCTAGAAATTCGGCGCCGCTTCTCATTGGTTTCCTGCCTTTCGGACGCAGGCGGGCAACTCGCCGGGATGGGTTAACAGGTAATCGGGACAGGCTGCGGCCAGCCGCTCCGCCCCGTGCCAGCCCCAGCCCACGCCGACCGCGATCGCGCCGCCTTCGCGCGCTTCCAGGATGTCGCCCGTGGTGTCCCCGACATAGATCGCGGGGCATCCCGCATGGCGGGCGGCCACCGCCCGGATTTTGCGCACCTTGCTGGTGTCCTTGTCGCCGCCGAGCACCTCCCGGTAGAGGGTCAGGCCGTGTTGGTCCAGGAACGCCTGGACAACCGCGCTGTCGTTGGAGGAGACGATGTAGACGTCGGCAAAGGAGGCGAGGTCGCGCAGCGCTTCGGGAATGCCCGGATAGAAGGCATATCGGTCCGACTTCAGGGCCAGCCGCTCGGCCATGCCGCGGAAGACGTTTTTGCGAAGCTGGCCGCTCAGGCCGGCCTTTGACATGCCGTCGTAGAAGTTCACATCGAACAGTGTGAGGAAATCCTGCCGGGAGCGGATCTTGTCGAATTGGTGTTCCCGGCAGGAATCCAGGAAGGCGTCGACGAAGTAGTCGAGCGAGTCCACGAGGACGCCGTCATAATCGAAGAGGACGAGCGGGCGCATGGGGCGGATTCCTAGGCTTGGCGGTATAGGGCGGCTTTGCCTGGAGTCGCCAGGCGGGGTTCTTTGGGAAATTCTGGAATGATTGCAACGCGGCCAGGCGCCGGTCGTCGCGGGCAATCGCCAGGGTCTGGAGCAGGCGATAATCCTGCAGGCTTTCGCCGAAGATTTCCCGGCGCATGGAGTCGAAGGGGCCGTCCTTGCGGGGGTAAACGACGAAAGTGTCTCCGTACGCCCAGCCGGGCCACCGGTTGCCGTCCTGGCAGGTGTGGGGGGCGATGAGCGTGCGGGTCTGCGCTTGGCACCAGCAGTTGTGGCCCCCGTCCCCGCCGGCCACAGCAGCTTCTCCTCCCGCCCCTGGCCCTCATAAATGCGGATGGCGTGCTTGACGCCCCATTGGGTGAAAGGGTGGCACCAGTCGAAATGGGTGATGCCTTCCGCGGCCGCCAGGTTCCGGAGGGGGGGCTTCGGGGGCGGCGTGGCGGGAAAATGACGCACGCGCGAGGGGTCGAGCCAGGTTAAGGTGTTCACCGATTCTCCTTTGGTAATTTTTAATTATACGGGGGAACGGCCGAAAATGAATCATTTTTCTGGCCGGTCCGGACGATGGCGTAGGTGACGCGTTTGACATGGCGGCCTTGGGCGTCCTCGGCCAGCAAGTGACATTGCAAGCGCATGCCGCAGGCTTCCATAACTCGCCTGGACACAATGTTCCCCGTGTTGCAGGTCCCGCTGATGCGCCGGCAGGCGGGCCAATCCAATCCCATCCGGATCAGCGCCTGAAGCGCTTCGCGGCCAAAACCCCGTCCCTGGTGAGACGGGGAAAGCCAAAGCCCCACATCCGCCTCACCCGAGGCGTCGCAGGCAAAACGGGCTCCGCCGATGGGCCGGCGCCCCCGACGGGGAACGATGGCCAGGCTCAGGCGGACCGCGTCACGGTCCCGCTGAGGCACGGTGGATTCGCGGATCAGCTTGCGGGCCAATCGGTCGGCGGAAAGAGGACGGCCTCCCGATTCGAAAGGAGTGCGGGCTTCCGCTTCTTTTAGCAAGTCGCGGAGCGAGTCCATATCCGTAACGCGAAAAGGGCGTAACGTCAGAATCGGGGTCCGGATCGGCCCGAATGGCGTGGATTGGGTTTTCTTCCTCAGGCGCATCCGTGGATGATACACAATTTTGAGAGAAAGTGATCTTTTATTGCTGACCGTTTTGTGGTAGCTTTATGGGTCGACACCGGATAAGGGAGAGACGATTCATGGGACTGGCCGACCGCGATTACATGCGGGCACGGGGCGCGCGCAAAAGAGAGTCTTTTGTACGGGCGCCCTGGCATGCCCGGTTGCGGTTCTGGCTCTGGCGGCTGATGCAAACGCTGCGGGGGAAAACATGATTGCCTTAAATTTAACCCGGATCCGCGGAAACCCAAAATAATGCCAAATCTGCTTCTTCATGTTTGTTGCGCGCCATGTGCCGCCGGTTGTGCGGATCGCCTTCCCGGCGAATGGGTGCCGATCCTCTTTTTTTCCAATTCCAACATCGCGCCGCGGGAGGAATACGATCGCCGGCTGGCGCAGGTGCGCAAACTCGCGCAGATGCTCTGTGTTCCCCTGGTCGAGGATGAGTACGATCATGACGCCTGGCTGCAGGCCGTGGCGGGCCTGGAGCGGGAGCCCGAGGGCGGCTCACGATGCCGCCGCTGCTTCCGGTTCCGGTTGGCGCGCGCCGCCGCCCGGATGCAGGCGCTGGATTGCCCGCAGTTCACGACCACCCTGACCGTCAGCCCGCACAAAAAAAGCGCGGACGTCTTCGAGGCGGGCCGGGAATGCGGTCCCTTTTTGGCGCTCGACTTCAAGAAACGCGGCGGCTACGAGCACAGCGTGGCCATGAGCATGGAATACAGGCTTTACCGGCAGAAAACGTGCGGATGCGAATTCGCGGAAAATTTTTCGGAAACGGGCAATGGGGACAGGAAGGACGGGGGATCATGACGCAGTTTGAAATGTCGGGCAAAGTGACGAAAATGTATGAAACGCAAACCTTCAGCAAGGGGTTTACGAAGCGGGAGTTTGTCGTCCAGACCGACGACAAATTTCCCCAATCCATCAAGTTCGAATGCATCAAGGAGCGGCTCGCGCTTCTGGATTCCGTTCGGGAAGGCGACACGGTCAACGTGCAGTTCCGGCTTCGCGGGAGCGAGTACCAGGGCAAATATTACGTGAACCTCCAGGCCGTGGGGATCGCCGTATCCGAAAAGGGCGCCGCCGGCGCGGGCGGGGATGAGGCGGACCGGCTCCCTCCGGAGCCGGAAGGGGAAGGGGACAACGACGGGATGCCGTTTTAAATCTATGAAATGGTCGTTCATATTCGACATCGGGGGCGTCCTGCTGGACTTTGATCTGGCCCGCCTGGTCGTCCTGGCCTCCCGGGGCGATGAGCCCTGCGCCCGGGCCCTGCTGGGGTTGCGGGACCATCCGAGTCTGCGCGAAGTCGAAAGCGGGTTCATCACGGGCAAAGAGTACCACGCGCGTTTCATTCGCCCCGCGGTTCCGCATTGGACCTTTCGCGACCTGGTAGAGGGCTGGAAGACGGTGTTCTCGGAAAACAGCGAGGGGCTGGCCCTGGTGCGGCATGTCCGCGCGCGCGGGGCTTCCGTTTACCTGCTCAGCAACCTGGCCGATTACAACAAAATCGCCATTGAGGAGCAGTTCCCAAACTTTTTCGGGTTGAGCGACGGCAATTTCCTTTCCTACGAGTTGGGTTGCATCAAGCCCGATCCCGTAATTTTCAACCGGGTGCTGACCGCCATCGGCTCGCCCCCCGGGCGGTGCGTGTTTTTGGATGACACGCCCGGCCATGTTGCCGCCGCGCGCGCCTTGGGCATTCATGGCTTTGTGTTTGAGAAGGGCAAGTCGCGGGATATGAAACGGCAACTGGATGCACTGATGGCATCCGACACCAGTGAGTGACACATGGAAAACAGTATTATTCCGAAATTAGTCCTTCAAAACCGGAGTTACCGCCGCTTCCACCAGGAGGAGGCCATCCCGGAAGAGCAGTTGCGCCGGTGGGTCGACCTCGCCCGGTTGTCCCCCTCGGGCGCCAACCGGCAGCCGTTGAAGTTCATCCTGTCCGGTCAACCTGGAACGAACGACAAGATTTTCCCATGTCTTCAGTGGGCCGCCTATTTGAAGGATTGGGGCGGGCCGGCGGAGGGCGAGAAACCGTCTGCCTACATCATCATTTTGTGCGACCAGCAGGTTGCCCAGAGTCCCGGCTGCGACCACGGCATCGCCGCCCAGAGCATATTGCTGGGAGCGGTGGAGGAGGGGTGGGGCGGTTGCATGCTGGGCTCGGTCAACCGCGGCGAGTTGAGGGCCGCTCTTGGAATCCCCGACTCTTTCGAGATTCTGCTGGTCTTGGCTCTGGGCAAGCCCCGGGAGACCGTGGTGATTGAGCCTGTGACGGACGGGCGCACGCCCTATTGGCGGGACGCGCAGGGCGTGCACCACGTGCCCAAGCGCGCGTTGGACGAGCTCATTTTAAAGTTGTAGGGGGCGCTCCGCCCTGCGCGGCGTCCAGTTCCGACCAGCGCGTGAAGGCCGCTTCCAACTCCTGGGCGAGGACGGCCAGGCGGTCCGCGACGGCCTTGATGTCGGCCTCAGGGGAGCGGTAGAAGGCGGGGTCGGCCTGCTTTCGGTGCAGTTCGTCCTGTTCCCGTTCTAGAATCACAATGCGCTTGGGCAGGTCCGCCAGCGCCTGTCGTTCCTTGTTGGTGAGCTTCCGCGCCGCCCCGGTGGAGACGGGTTTCGCCGGCAGGAACGCATCCTTCTCCGATTCAACGGGTTTCGGCCGGCGGGCGAGCCAGTCGTCGTAGCCGCCGGCATATTCGGCCAGCCGGCCATTGCCCTCGAAGACGAGGGTGCTGGTGACGACCTCGTTCAGGAAGGCCCGGTCGTGGCTGACCATCAGCAGGGTGCCGGTGAATTCGACGAGCACGTTTTCGAGCAGTTCCAGGGTTTCCACGTCAAGGTCGTTGGTCGGCTCGTCCAGCACCAGCACGTTGGCCGGCCGGGTGAACAGCCGCGCGATCAGCAGCCGGTTGCGTTCGCCGCCGGAGAGCACGCGCACCGGCGTGCGGGCGCGGTCGGGCGTGAAGAGAAAGTCCTCGAGATATCCGTAGACGTGCCGTTTGCGGCCGTTGATTTCGATCATTTCGCTGCCGCCGGCGATATTTTCCTTAACCGTCAGGTTCTCGTCCAGCTGTTCGCGGTGTTGGTCGAAATAGGCGGCCTTGAGGCTTGTGCCGTGTTCGACCGTTCCGCCCTGGGGCTTCAGTTCGCCAAGCAGGATTTTCAGCAGGGTGCTTTTGCCGCAGCCGTTCGGTCCGATGATGCCGATCTTGTCACCCCGCATGATCTGCAGGGAAACGTCGTCAAGCAGCGTGGCTCCGCCGTAGGCATGGGTGATGTGGCTGGCCGTGATGACCTTGCGGCCGGTTTTTTCCGCCGCCTCGAGCCGGATGACGGCCGAGCCGCCCAGTTCGCGCCGCTCGCGCCGTTCCGTGCGCAGTTGCATCAGCGCGCGCACCCGGCCCTCGTTGCGGGTGCGGCGGGCCTTGACGCCTTTTCGCAGCCACGTCTCCTCCTGCGCCAGTTTTTTGTTGGCCAGGGCGAACTGCTTTTCTTCCGCCTCCAGAAGCGCCTCTTTGTGTTCCAGGTATTTGTCGTACGAGCAGGCCCAGCTGGAGAGCCGGCCGCGGTCGAGCTCCACAATTCGGGTGGCCAGCCGCCGCAAAAAAGCCCGGTCATGGGTGACAAAGAGCAAGGCGCCGGAAAAGCGCATCAGAAACCCCTCCAGCCAGAGGATGGAGGAAAGGTCCAGGTGATTGGTGGGTTCGTCGAGCAGCAGCACATCGGGCTCCGAGGCGAGCGCCCTGGCCAGCAGAGCCCGGCGCTTCATGCCGCCCGAGAGCGTTTCAAAGGCGGCGGCTTTGTCCAGTTCCATCAGCGAAACGGCCTTTTCCGCGCAGGTCGGGCGCCGCCAAGCCTCGACGGAGTCGGGCACGCCGCTCATGGCCAGATCCAGCACGGTGCCCGAAACCTCCCCGGGAATGGCCTGGGGGAGCAGGGCGGCGCTCGTCGTGGAGACCCGGACGATCTTACCGGAATCCGGGCGGAGTTCGCCCGTCAAAAGCTTCATCAAAGAGGATTTGCCTTCCCCGTTTCGGCCCACCAGGGCGATGCGTTCACCGCGTTCGATGTTCAGGGTGGCGTCTTCCAGCAAGGCCGGCCCGCCGAAGCGAAGGGATACATTTTGAAGACTGATGAGCGCCATGGCGCCTTTCCGGGGTTGGGGGGACTCAGGCGCGGATCATGATGAGCAGCATCTTGAAGGCGGTGACGCCTTTCAGGGCGTGCGGCTCGTTGGCTGGAAGAATGATGAATTCACCCTGTTTCACATGGTACGGTTTGGTGGAAATCAGGATTTCCACCTCGCCCTCCAGGATGTGAACAAGCGCGTTGAAAGGAGCGGTGTGCTCGCTGAGTCCCTGGCCTTCGTCGAAGGCGAAAACGGTCACGGTGCCGACTTTTTTGTCGACGATCGTCTTGCTGACCACGGCGTCTTTCTGGATTGTCACCAGGCCGGCCAAGTCCTGCGCTTTGGGTTCGCTTTTCATGAAGAAATCCTTCCGTAATGAATCAACTTAATATCCTACACCAAAGAGAGGGAAGCACGCAATGCGGGGTTCCCTTATTTTGTAATCGGTCAGTTATCGGGGGTTGATTAGCGGCTGACCATTCCAAGGCGGACGCGTCGCCGCCGGCGGGAACGGGGATGCTGAGAGGCCGCGAGGGACACCGGACCGAAAAGGCCGGCTTGGCGGTCGGCGCTATCCGCCCCTGCCCTCGGGGCGGGAGCGCCTTTCGCCCGCGCGCCCCCGCGCG